>NZ_JARDJE010000003.1:0-398940 GCF_048957735.1 Rhodococcus sp. As11 | reverse complement strand
ACTGCAACGACAGTTTGTGACCACCGGTGCACGTGTGGTAATTGATCATTTGTGCAGTCGGAGGTGCTGGAATGGTCAGCGGGGTTTACGGCATTCTGCAGTCGGTTCGCGCACCGGTTCTCGCGGGTGGAGTCACGGCGGCGGATGGGTGCCTACGTGCGCGGCCTGCTCGCGGAGGTCGAACGCAAGAACGGCTGGACGCTGGCCGAGGCCGCCGGGGACACCGGCCCGGAAGGCATGCAACGACTGCTGAACTTCTACACCTGGGACTGCGACGGGCTGCGCAATGACGTGCGAGACGTGGTCGTCGAGGCGATCGGCGACGAGCAGACCGGGGTATTGATCGTCGACGAGACCGGTTTTCTGAAGAAAGGCAACAGATCCGCGGGCGTGGCGCGGCAGTACTCCGGTACTGCCGGGCGGATCGAGAACTCCCAGATCGGGGTGTTCCTGGCCTACGCCTCGCCGACGGGTCGGGCGTTGATCGATCGAGAGTTGTATCTACCCAAGTCGTGGACCGAGGACCGCGATCGGTGTCGCGATGCCGGCATCGACGACAGCATCGAGTTTGCGACCAAACCCGAACTGGCGCAATCGATGATAGATCGTGCTCTCGATGCCGGCATTCCGTTCGGGTGGGTCACCGCCGACGAGGCCTACGGGCAGGTCGGCCAGCTGCGGATGTGGCTCGAATCCCGCGGGGTAAACCATGTACTTGCAGTGCCGAAATCGCAGATGGTGGTATCGATGAAGCTGCAGCGCCGACGCGCCCACGCCGTGATCAGCGAACTCGACGCGTCGGCGTGGCAACGGCTGTCGTGCGGCGACGGCGCCCACGGACCGCGGGTTTATGACTGGGCGGTGGTGGACATCCGGCCGTTACGCGAGGCCGGCCGGGGTCACTGGCTGCTGGCCCGCCGCTCGATCACCGACCCGGAGCAGATCGCCTACTACATCTGCTACGGGCCGGCCGACACCCCGCTTGCCGAACTCGTTCGGGTCGCCGGCAGCCGGTGGTCGATCGAGGAGTGCTTCCAGACCGCGAAGAACGAGACCGGACTCGACCACTACCAAGTCCGGGGTTACACCGCCTGGTACCGGCACATCACCTTGTCGATGGCCGCGGCCGCGTTCTTGACGATCCTGCGTCGAGACGCCCAAAAGGGGGATCTTCAGCTGGTCCCAGTAAGTCGATTCCTCTGACCATCAACGAGATTCGAGGACTGTTCAATCGTATCGCCTGTCCCGTGCGGCACGCCTTCGCCCACCTGTGGCACTGGTCGAACTGGCGGCGCATCAGCCAAGCCAGAGCACGCGCCAGTCACTACAAACGACGACATCACAAACTGTCGTTGCAGTACTAGGCCGTGCACGAACTGGGCAACGAGGATCAACACGGCGGCGCTGATCACCCAGCGCCACGGATGCCGTTTCCGGGCGACGACCAGGTTCTCGTCGTCGGTGTGGTCGGCGGGGGCGTCGGGAATGCGGAGATCGGTGGACGTGCTCACGGCGACGTCCTGTGGGCGGGAGCCATCGGAATGGGCCTTTCGGGAATGCGGGGTGTGGGAAAGCGAGGGTGCAGACGTGGGTCCCGGCCCGTCCCCCTGCGGACGGGCCGGGACTCACGCGGCGAAGAACGACGGGAGGTTCGGCGAGCGGTTCGGCTCAGCGACGACACCGGTGCGAAGTACCGCTATGACACCGGTGCGGAGTACCGCCGTGACACCGCTGCGAAGTACCGCGGCACAGGTCGATGTGCAGGCGGCACCACGAGGCGCGCTCGGTCCAGCGGGTCATGCTCGTTCCTCCATCGATCCCGGCGGTAGCACCCGCACCCGCGTACGGGGGGTTGCTGCGACGTCGTAGAGCCAGGTCTCTCGGTCGCTCTGGATGGTCGCGCTTCAAGCTACGGAGTGCGGCACGCCGCGGAAAGGCTTTCTCTCACTGTGACGGAAATCCGTTCCTCGTCGAGACCGATGTCGATGTCGACGCGGTGGCCCGGCATCGACGACAAGGCCGGTTTCGGCACGCCGTAGACTCGCCTCGGTGACTCCGCTCGAACTCTTCCTCGTCGCATTGGCCGGGCTCGGCGCCGGAGCGATCAACTCCCTCGTCGGATCCGGCACTCTCATCACCTTCCCGACGCTCGTCGCATTCGGTGTACCCCCGGTGACTGCGACGATGTCGAACGCGATCGGCCTCGTTGCGGGTGGCGTATCGGGCACCTGGGGCTATCGGCGCGAGCTGCGTGGGCAGTGGGAGCGGTTGCGATGGCAGATCCCGGCGTCGTTCTGCGGGGCACTGGTCGGAGCATGGCTCCTGCTCCACCTACCGGAGACCGTCTTCGAGACGGTGGTGCCGATCCTGCTCGTCCTGGCACTCACGCTCGTCGTGCTGCAGCCGAAGATCCAGGCGTGGGTGGCGCGCAGAACGGGTGGCGACGCCGACGGCCGTCTCGGACCGATACGGATGACGCTGCTCGTCGTCGGAACCTTCGCCGTCGGCATCTACGGCGGCTATTTCACGGCGGCGCAGGGCATTCTGCTCATGGGTTTGTTCGGCGCGTTGCTGCACGACCACATCCAGCGACAGAACGCCGCGAAGAATCTGCTGTCGCTGGTCGTGAACGTCGTGGCCGCCTGCGCGTACATCCTGGTGGCCTTCGACCGGATCGACTGGACCGTGGCCGCACTGATCGCGGTGGGTTCCTTGATCGGTGGCTATCTCGGTTCCCACTACGGCCGGCGCCTGTCGCCGGTCGCGTTGCGGATCGTCATCGTCGTTGTCGGCCTGATCGGGCTGTACCGGCTGTTGTTCTGACCCGGTCTTTTCTTCCCGGCGGTAACGAAATCGTCTCCTATCGCCCCAGGGGCAACACCCGTCACAGAAATACCAGATGGTTGGTATGGAGCCGATCACAACGGGTACCTGACGAAGGTCGGGAGCACGACCTTCGAGGGGAGCAATCGTATGAAGAAGCAGACCAAAGGGGCCATCGCCGCAGGGGCCGGAGCCATCCTGCTCCTGGGCGGACTGGGCAGCCTCGCGTTCTGGAACGATCAGACCGACGGTGACGCCGGTACCATCACATCCGGTCAGCTGACGCTCGGGGAGTGCGCCGGCGGCGGCACGTGGACCGATGTCGGCAATGGTGGAGCGACGATCGGCGACATTTCATCGTTCCGAATCGTCCCGGGCGACACGGTGCGCTACACCTGCGCCTCCACGCTCACCGCCCAGGGCGACAATCTGGAAGCCACACTCACCGCGAATCTGGATGGCGTCACGGGAAATACCGACTTGCGAAACGCCCTGATCACCACCATCGACGGCGAGTACGCCGGCCAGTCGTTCACCGGTGGAGCCGACGGTGTTCAGGTCGTGGCAAACGGCGGTGCGCCTCAGGATATTTCGGTCGACATCACCATCACGTTCGATCCGGCCACATCGGGGACGACCGGACAGAACGAGACCGTCGATCTCGGCAATCTGAGCCTGAATCTGCAGCAGAACACGAACCCCGCTCCCGCGTGAGGACATGAAGCGGAGATGGGCCTGGATCGCCGCAGTCGCGTCGGTTCTGCTCGTGACCCTCTGGTCCACACAGCAGACCGGCGCACTGTGGCGCGACAGCACACAACTCAGGGGCGGCACGATCATCTCGGGGAGCCTGACCATCATGGCCCAGGGCTCCCAGGACTACACATGGACGAACTTCGGCGGTACCAACCTGGCGCAGGGATCCGTGGTGCAACAGCCGTTGACGGTCAGCATTCGGGGTGACGCCCACGCACGTTACCGATTGCAAGCGGTACGTCAGAGCTCGACCCGGCTGCCGATCGCGGTGACAGCGTGGATCGTCGGTTCCGCCGACGCATGCCCGACGTCATCCGGTGCAGCGGTGGCTACACCGACGTCGACGATCGGCGGTCCTTGGACGGCCTTTCCGGCTCCAGGGGAAGGACGGTCGGCCGCTCCGGGCACCACGGAGGTGTGGTGTCTCCGGGCGACCGTCGGAGCCGCGGCAGAACAAGGCAGGTCGACCACCCTTGCGCTCGAATTTCGAGTGGAGCAACAGATATGACCGAATCCCGGGAAGAAGACGACCGGACAGGGCTGCTCTGGTGGATGGGCTCGATGCTCACCTGGGCCCTGCTGTTCGCCATGCTCACCCTGCTGGCAGTCACCATCCTGATCCCGGCCGTGGCCGGCGGCGAACGCTTCACCGTGCTCACCGGATCGATGGACCCCACCTACCCACCCGGCACCCTCATCGTCGTCGAGCCCGTCGAACCCGACGAACTCGCGATCGGAATGCCCGTGACGTACCAGTTGCGTTCGGGGGATCCCACTGTGGTGACGCATCGGATCATCGCGTCCGCCCAATCCGCGAAGGGGCAACGCACGTACATCACCCAGGGCGACGCCAACACTGTGCCCGACGAGAAACCGGTTCTCTACGAACAGATTCGGGGACGCGTCTGGTATTCGATCCCCTACCTGGGCTACGTGAACAACTGGCTGACGGGGCAACAGCGTTCGTGGACCGTCGGGATCATCGCGATCGCACTGTTCGGCTACGCCACCGTGCTGTTCACCAGCGGTATCAGGGATGGCAGACGTGAGCGGGACGCAGCACGAACCGGCGGAGGCAGCGATGCGCGGCGATGAAGTCCTCGATCACCTTCGCAAGTACCTACGAAAAGCGCCTTCATTCTTCACCGTCCGGGTGCGCGCACTACTGTCGCTCGGAACGGTCCTCGCACTCGGCGCGGTGGGAACCTTCGCCGCGTGGGCGAATTCGGCGGTAGCGACGGGGACGTTCAGCACCGGCACGGTCGATCTGCGAGCGAACGACGTGAAGTCCTATACGTTCTCCGACCTGACCTCGTCCTCCATGATGCCGGGCGAGAGTCGAGCGGCGAGTCTGCAGGTGCAGAACACACGCTCGACGATGGACGTCACGTACACGGTGAATGTCGCGACACCCGCCGGAAGTCCGGCCCTCGCGAACAACCTGCAACTCCGGGTCTTCAGCAACGGAACCCCGTCGAACCTCACTGCCGGCGGTCTCCGCAAGGGAACATGCACGGGAACACAGATCGGACAGACGAACCTGATCGCGGGAGGCGCTGCGCCGATCGTCACTTCTGCTCGCCCCTTGGCGGCCACGACCGGTAGGGAGACACTGTGCATGGTCGTCACGTTGCCCACGTCGACGCCGCTCCCCACACAGAACCAGAGCGTGTCCGCCCTCGTGTTCACCTTCACGGCGCAGACGACGGTGTGAGGCGACAATGACCGAACACGCACACCAGGCACGGCCCCCACGCAGAGGGTGGGACACCCTCCTGACGATCGGTGCAGTACTCGGCAGCCTGTGCATTCTCGTCGCGGCGGTATCGGCCCTGTTCGGCCTGACGCCGTTGATCTTCCGCTCGGGTTCCATGGCACCCGCGATTCCTTCGGGCTCCCTCGCGATAGCGCACACCGTCCCCGCAGCCGACCTTCGGTCCGGTGACGTGGTGAGTGTGATCAACGATCAAGGCAGTCGCATCACCCATCGGATCGTGGAAGTCCAGTCGTTCGCCGGAAACACGGCCCTCCTCCGGCTGCAAGGAGATGCGAATCCGGAACCCGATCCCCGCAGTTACGGAGTGAGCTCGGCCGAACGGGTGCTCTTCCATGTCGACGGCCTCGGCTACCTTGCCGCCTGGCTCCGGACCGTTCCCGGCCTCGTCGTGCTGGCGATACTCGCCGCCGCCCTCATCCGGATCGCGGTGCGTCCCGACGGATCGCCCCTCCGGAACGCCCAGGCCCCCGTGACTCCTCTGGCAGTCCTCGTCGTCGTGTCTGCGGTCGGCCTCTCACACACGCCGGGGACCGATGCGGCCTTCGTCGACAACGCGACCGCGCGAAGCGGAGCGTTCGCCTCGAAGAGCGAGTACGTACCACAAATTGCAGGAACGGTCGGCTGCAACAGCAAACTCATTCTCGACCAACCCGATCCTGTCACGTTGAACTGGACGCATCTGGGGTCGCCCTATCAATACCGGATCATTCTGCGAGATATGGACGGTCGTGTCTGGCGGACCGTCGACATCACCGACATCACCGCCGCGACGGGCGGCACCATCTCGTACGACCTGTACGGCACAGGTCTTCCTCGCCGCAGCCTCATCTGGCGGTACAACGCGGAAATACACACGATGTTGCCGGGAGGCACGGTGTCGGCAGCATGGAGGGGCCGCCTCGTCTCCCAACCAGTGTCCTTGATCAGCCACAACCAGGACCTCAACTGCAGCCCGAGCGGGGAACGTGACGGGACCCCGGCGTATGTGGCACCCCCGGCTTCCGTCGCATGCTCCACGACCGGCACAGGAAGTGCCACCGCAGCGACATTGACGTGGCCCCACGTCGGCACGGGTGTGACTTACCAGGTCACCGTTCGCAATCCGTCGGACGGAAATTTCGCTTACGTCACCACGGTGACCACCACCCCGACGGCCGCGGGGCAACCGGTGACCGCCAGGATCGCCCGGACCAACCTCGACACCGCTCTCATCACCGCGAATACCGCTGACGCCGAGATCCGCTCGATCCAAGGAGATTCGTATTCCACAGGTTTCGTCGCGTACAGGCTCGACACGACGTCGACGACGGGCGTCACCTGCTCGGCACCAGCGACAGGAGCACGCTCACTGCCGCAATCCTCTGCTTCCACCACCACGACGTCGACGACGTCCTCCCCGACCGCAAGTCCGGGGACATCGACCTCCCTCGGTCCGACGACCACCGAGGGGAGTCCCAGCACGTCCGGGTCACCGTCTGCACCGACAGAAACGGAAATTGTCTCCGCGCTCCGCTCACCGTCCGGCCTGTACTCCGCTCGGCTCGTCCGATCCGAGGCCGGAACGTACGCCGTCATCACTGCTGCGACGGGCAGCGAGGAGTACCGCACCGGCGCCTCGGAGGGTGATGGACTGGCCTGGGCCGCCGAGACGGACGAGCTACGCATCACCGGAAGTTCGGGGGAATGGGTGATCAGTAGGGCTTCGGGTTCGTGGGTGAGGAGCGCGGTGGTCGATCCGCTCCCGGCTCCCCCGCCTGCTCCTGCTCCTGAACCTGCACCGACCGGCGAGCCTGCTCCTTCACCGGTCCCAGAGGAGACGCCGCCCGAACCTGCGCCGACCCCGAGCGACGATGCTCCTGTGGGCGAGCCGGCCGACGACGGATCGGAAGGCTGATGCTTCGAAATCAATTCCGCTTCAACGAAACAGGAATTCCTGCCACCACGAGAGTCGCTGCTTCACTGGCCTCCGCGACCCGCGCATTGAGCCGGCCCAGCATATCGCGGAACAATCGGCCCGAAGAGGTCGCGGGCACCACTCCGCTACCGACCTCGTTGCTCACGGCGACCACCGGCACCGCACATTTCCGCCACGCCGCGATCAACTCGTCCACATCGGAGTGGACAGGGTCGAGGTCGCCACCATCCCAGACACCGTGGATATCGAGCCGTGCCGTCAACCACGTTCCGAGACAATCGATCAGCAGCGGTTCCGTAGCGGTGCACAGAACCTCGGCGACATCGACCGTCTCCACCGTCGACCATGAACCGGGACGCCTTTCCCGGTGCAGTGCAACACGTTCCGCCCACTCCGCGTCACCCTCTCGTGTCCCGCCGGTGGCGACGTAGGTGACGGACGGGCAGGACGCGAGCAACTCCTCGGCGTGCCGCGACTTGCCCGACCGCACTCCCCCGAGAACCAGCGTTCGATGCGGCACGACCGGAGTCCCTTCACCCACGTGGACCACCTCACCATCACGACCGGGACGAGCATCCACCTGCTGCAGACGTTTCCGAAGTATGTCGGCGGGTGGATTGTGGTGGCCCAGATGCACGGCGACCACATCGGTGTCCGGAGTGACGGCACCGGCACCGCGCAGGCCGTCCACCAGGGTGCCGAATTCCGGAAGGCCGAGGTGACCCTCGGACAGTTCGGAGCGGTCGCCGAAGGTCTCCTCGAGAAACACCGCGTCGAACCGCGCGTCGCGCACGGCCTCGAACCACTCGGGAGGCCACATCCCGGTGTCGCACGCCCACAGCAGCCGCGACCCGCCGGGACCCGACAGGTCGTACAGCACTGCGTCACCGTCACGGAACACCGTGTGCCGCGCGGGGAGAACACGCACCGCGTACTCACCGACGGCAAGCGAATCCCCGGCCTCGACCGGCACGAAGCGCACCGGGTCGTCGGGGCCCACCCACGGTCTGCAGGTGTCGAGGGCGTCGGCGGGGCCGATCACGTCGAGCTCGTCGCCGCCCGCGACCCATGATCGGAACAGCAACGCCTGCGGCCCGAGATGATCGGCGTGCGCGTGTGTCAGGAGAATGTGCCGCACCGTCGCCAGCGACCTGCCGTGCCGCACCGCCGCACCGGGCGCCTCCGGACCGCAGTCGAGCAGCAGCACGTCGTCGACGAGCGCCGCGGTCTGCCCGCGTATCTCGCCGCGACGTGCGGCGTCCGCACAGGATTCACACGTGCAGAACGGATTCGGCCATCCGTCCGCCGCACCGGTCCCCAGGAGTACGACCTCCATCAGCAGTCCTTCGAGGTGTCGCGGAGCGGGAGAACGGCACGACCCGCCGGGCGGTCGAGGATCTCGACGCGGGCGCCGTAGACCTGCGCGATGCGTTCGGCGGTGAGCACGTCGTCGGGCACTCCGTCGGCGACGACGTGCCCGCGATCGAGCAGCACGAGCCGTTCCCCGTACTGGGCGGCGGAGGTCAGGTCGTGCATCGCGGCGATGACGGTGAGGTCGCCCTCGGTGCGCATCGAGTCGACGAGTTCGAGCACCTGCTGTTGGTGCCCGATGTCGAGGGCGCTGGTGGGTTCGTCGAGGAGCAGCACCCGGGGTTGCTGGGCGAGAGCGCGCGCGAGCACGACCCGCTGCAGCTCCCCACCGGACAGTTCGGTCGCGAGTCGCGGTGCGAACGCTTCGAGCTCGAGCCGTTCGACGACCCGGTCCACCACCTCGCGGTCGTGCGCGGTCTCGGATCCGAAGCGCGGGATGTGCGGGGTGCGGCCGAGGTGGATCAGTTCCCTGACGGTGACACCTTCCGGCACCACGGGGCGTTGCGGCATCAGCGCGACCGCGCGTGCCATGTCCCGACGTCCGGCGCGCCCCGGCACGATGTCGGCGACCTGCAGGTGACCGGTGGCCGGCACGAGCCCGGCGAGGACGTGCAGCAGGGTGGTCTTGCCCGACCCGTTGGGTCCGACCAGCGACACCCAGGAGCCGGCGGTGACGTTCAGGTCGACGCGGTGCAGCACCTCGATGCCGCCGCGTTCGGCGCCGAGCTGCCGGCACGACACCGTCACGGTCCCGGTGGGGAGAACATCGCTTTTCATCGGACACCTCGGCTACGTCTGAGCACGACGAGGAAGAAGGGCGCCCCGATCGCCGCGGTCACGACACCGATCGGCAGTTCGGCGGGCGACATGACGGTACGGGCCAGGACGTCCGCGAGGACGAGGAAGGATGCGCCCACCAGCAGGGACAGCGGCAGCAGGAGTCGGTGGCCGGGTCCGGCGAGCAGCCGTACCGCGTGGGGCACGACGATGCCGACGAAGCCGATGAGACCGCTCGCCGAGACGACGGCCGCAGTTCCGAGCGTCGCGACGCACACGAGCAACAGCCGCACGCGCGCCGGGTCGATCCCGAGGCTCGCGGCTTCGACGTCGCCGACCGCCATGACATCGAGTGTGCGCCGGTGCAGCACGATGATCGCGACGGTGACCACGACGTACGGCAGGACCACGACGACATCGGACCATCCGTCGGTGGACAGGCGGCCGAGCATCCACGAGTACACCTGCCGCAGCGTGTCGTCGTGCAGCTGCATGAAGAACGTCTGGATCGCGTTGGCGAAGGCTGCGACGGCGACCCCGGCGAGGATGATGACGACTTCCGAGCGGCTTCCGCCGACGGTGCGGCCCAGCGAGTAGGTTGCGCCGACGGCGAGCAATCCACCCGCGAACGCTGCGACGGGGACCCCGGCGAACCCGGCCGCGCCGCCCACGACGATGGCGAGGGTCGCGCCGAGACCGGCGCCACTGGACACCCCGAGCAGGTAGGGATCGGCGAGCGGGTTGCGGAAGACACCCTGGTAGGCCGCGCCGGCGATGGCCAGCATCGCACCGACCAGCACGCCGAGCACCACACGCGGCATCCGGATGTTCCACAGGATGGCCTGCTGACGCGTGCTCAGTCCCGAATCGACGTCGACGAACGGCAGGCGGTCGGCGATGTCGAGCAGCACCCCTCCCGGGGTGAGACCGGCCGGTCCGACGAGGATCCCGACCAGCATCGCGGCGAACAGGACGAGCACCGCGCCGGTCAGCACGAGCGCGTTGCGCGGCAGTACCCGCGCACCACCGGGTGGCAGGGCGCGGGTACTGCGGCGCGACAGAGAGATCAAGGCGTGGGCTGGGCCGCGGGGATGGCGCCGACGATCCGGGCGATCTCGCGCATCAGGTCCACGACGCGCGGACCCCAGCGACTCGCGATGTCCTCGTCGAGGACGTAGACGTGACCGTCACGGACGGCGCTGAGCTCGTTCCAACCCGCACGCTGTGCGACGACCTCGGGCGTGACGCCGCAGCACTGTCCGTCGGCCAGGAAGATCACGTCGGGGTTCTGTTCGAGGACGTACTCGGCGGACAGCTGCGGGTAACCGTTGCCGCCGGTCGCGATCGAGGTCAGGCCCAGCATCGAGTAGATATCGCCGATATAGGTGTCGTCGGTGACGGTGTAGAAGGTGTTGTCGAGCTCGTGGTAGTAGGTCAGCGGGGTCTCACGCTCCGGGAGGCCCGCGAGAATCCCGTCGATGTCCGTCTTCATCTGCGCGACGAGTTCGGCGGCGTCACCGACGTGTCCGGTGGCGGCTCCCAGCTGCTCGATCTGGGCATAGGTGTCGTCCAGCTTCCCGGCGGCGGGAAGGATCAACGTCTCGACACCGGCCTGTTCGAGTCCCGCGACGAGATCGGCGGTGTCGGCGTTGGCGACGACCAGGTCGGGTTCGTAACCGAGGATCGCCTCGACGTTCGGGGTGTAGCCCGACAAGTCGGTGACGGGCGCGTCGGCCGGGTAGTCGGATCGGTCGTCGACCGCGACCACCTGGTCACCGGCACCGATGGCGTAGAGCATCTCGGTGCTGGTGGGGCTCAGGGAGACGATGGCCTGCGGAGCATCGGCGGAAGCGGTGCCGGTGTCACCGGCCGGCGACGAGTCGTCGCTGTTCGAGCACCCCGCGGCGAGGAGAGCGAAGGCGGTCAGTCCGGCGGCGAACAGCCGTCGGGAGTTGTCGAGGGGCACAGCCATCCTCCGTTGTTCGGAGGACGAAAACAGCACGGCTGCAACAGGCGGTTGCGGCACGCCACCGTCCTTCGTCCGAGGACCAGTACGTACGGACCCTCCGCGCCGGCCGACCTGGCTCACCCCGTATCGGGACTCACAGTTGCGGGACAGCGCCGGATTCTCACCGGCTTCACCGAAAACGCAGCGGGTGCCCTACCGGATCGGCAGGACACCCGCAGCGTAGCTCACGGCTTCGCAGGTCAGGACAGCGCCTGCTGGAGATCTTCGAGAAGATCCTCGGGATCCTCGAGGCCGACGGACAGTCGCACCACACCGTCGGACAGGCCGATCGCGGCCCGGCCCTCGGGTCCCATCGCCCGGTGGGTGGTGGTCGCCGGGTGGGTGACGAGCGACTTGGCGTCGCCGAGATTGTTCGAGATGTCGACGATACGCAGCTTGTTCAGCAGCTCGAAGGCGCGTTTCTTGCCCTCGCCCTCCGGGGCGTCGAGTTCGAACGTGATGATCGTGCCGCCGCCGCTCATCTGCGACTTCGCGAGTTCGTACTGCGGGTGCGATTCGAGATAGGGGTACTTGACCCACCGCACTGCCTCCTGCGATTCGAGGAACTGCGCGATGCGCAGCGTCGAATCGACCGAGGCCCGCAACCGCACCGGCATGGTCTCGAGACCCTTGAGCAGCGTCCACGCGTTGAACGGGCTCAGCGACGGCCCGGTGTGGCGGATGAGCTTCTGCACCGGCCCGTCGATGTAGTCGGCGGGTCCGAGGATCGCACCGCCGAGCACACGGCCCTGGCCGTCGATGTGCTTGGTGCCGGAGTACACGACGACGTCGGCACCGAGATCGAGGCTGCGCTGCAGCAGCGGGGTGGCGAAGACGTTGTCCAGCACCACCTTCGCGCCCGCCGCATGCGCCATCTCGGAGACGCGACGCACGTCGACGAGGGTCTGCATGGGGTTCGAGGGGGTCTCGAAGAAGACCGCGGTGGTGGGCACCGACAGTGCCTTCTCCCACTGGTCGAGATCCTCGCCGTCGACGAACACCGTCTCGACGCCCCAGCGGGGCAGGATCTCGTTGCACACGACGAAGCACGAACCGAAGAGGCTGCGTGCCGCGACGAGGCGGTCGCCCTTGCCGAGCAGCGCGGCGAGCGCGGTGAACACCGCGGACATGCCGGACGCGGTGGCGTACGCCCCCTCGGCACCGTCGAGCAGGCGCAGGCGCTCCTCGAACATCTTCACCGTGGGGTTGCCGTAGCGGGAGTAGACGAAATGGTCGACGTCGCCGGTGAAAGCGGCCTCGGCGGCCTCGGCCGACTCGTAGACGAACCCGGAGTTGAGGTAAAGGGCCTCGGAGGTCTCCTCGAAACCGGATCGGAGGGTGCCGCCGCGCACGCCGAGTGTGGCGGGACGAACGGTGTCGGGCAGCGATTTGCTGAACGCGCCGCCCTGGGGGATGGAACTCACGACTGCCTCCACGGCAGGCCCGCGGCCCGCCAGCCCTCGGCACCTCGATGGCCTTCGCCGTCGAGAGCGCCTTCGAATCCTTCGAGAACGTTGTAGGCGGGGGTCAGGCCCGCGGCGGTGGCGGCTTCGGCCGCACCGATCGAGCGCTGACCCGAGCGACACAGGAAGATCACCGGCCCGCCGCCGATACCCGCTGCCCGCAGATCCTCGACGAAGGTCGGATTCGGGGCGCCGTCGGGGTAACGAACCCACTCGACGAACACGGTCCGGCGACCGAGCGACGAGGTTTCGGGGACCCCGACGTATTTCCACTCGGCTTCGGTCCGCACATCGACGAGCACGGCATCCGGATCACCGTGCAGCAGGTCCCATGCCTGCCGCGGCGTTATATCACCTGCGTAGCTCACCCGGACATGTTTTCACAGTTCGCGCTGGGACGTACACGCGGGCATCGCTTCGTATACGCACGGGCACCGATTCAGAATCGGCAGATCCTCCACACGTCGTCGATGCGGACGACCTGCCACGTCTCGGTCTGCGTCTGCCCGTCGAGGCCGGTCCGGACGTCCACGGTGGCCCGATCGCCGTCCACGGAGATGTTCTGCGCGGCCTGCAGCTCGACACGCCCCTCGACGTCCGCGAGCGGCGCATCGTCGGGGGACAGTTCGCTGCACCGCAGCCGGTCGAGGATCGGCCCGTCGTTCTCGTTGTGAGCGGAGACGTAGTCGGTGACGGCGCGGCGCACCATCTCGTCCTCCGTGAGGTCGGCGCCCGGCGGGGAGAACATCTGGGCGCCGAAGACGACGAGGACGAGCACCACCAGGACCGCGAGGGCTCCCAGGAAGGGCCCTGTGCTGCTACTGGTGGGACCGTCGGGATCCGGACCGGGATCGGGATCGGGATCGGGTTCGGGGGCTCCGCGCTTGGCCATGCGCTCGATCCTAGTGGGAACGAGATCACTGCCTGTCACGACCACATTTGCCCTGAAAACCCTCTCGAGGTAGGAATTGGGGCATGGCCACCACGCAGCTCGTTCGACGCCTCGCCGTCGACCTGTGTCGTATGGGTGCCCACATGTGTTGTCGCTGAAGCGATTCGTTCGACGGCTCGATTCATCCTCTTTCGCCGTCATCCCCGCGCGACCTGCGCCCGGCCCACTGAGGGCAGCCTTAATTTAAGCTGGATATGTCCGTCCGCACACCGAAGAGGTAGTTGATCCCCTGATGACCGATCAGACTCGTCCCCTTCGCGTCGCGATCGTCGGTGCCGGTCCCGCCGGTATCTACGCCGCCGATGCGCTCATGAAGTCCGACACTGCGCAGGATCCCGGGGTCAGCATCGACCTGTTCGAGCGCATGCCGGCACCGTTCGGTCTGATCCGTTACGGTGTCGCTCCCGATCATCCGCGCATCAAGGGCATCATCACCGCCCTGCACAAGGTGCTCGACAAGCCGCAGATCCGGTTGCTCGGCAACCTCGACTACGGCACCGACTTCACCCTCGACGACCTCCAGCGTTTCTACGATGCGGTGATCTTCTCCACCGGCGCGAACGCGGACCGCGCGCTGAACATCCCCGGCATCGACCTCGACGGCAGCTACGGCGCCGCCGACTTCGTGTCCTGGTACGACGGTCACCCCGACGTGCCGCGCACCTGGCCGCTCGAGGCGGAGAAGGTCGCCGTCCTCGGTGTCGGCAACGTCGCTCTCGACGTCGCCCGCGTGCTCGCCAAGACCGGCGACGAGCTGCTGCCGACGGAGATCCCGCCGAACGTCTACGAGGGCCTGAAGAACAACAAGGCCGTCGAGGTGCACGTCTTCGGTCGCCGTGGCCCGGCACAGGCCAAGTTCACGCCGCTCGAGCTGCGCGAACTCGACCACTCCCCGACCATCGAGGTCATCGTCGACCCCGAGGACATCGACTACGACGAGGCCTCCGAACAGGCCCGCCGCAACTCCAAGCAGGTCGACATGGTCGCCAACACCCTGCAGGACTGGGCGATCCGCGACGTGGGCGACCGCCCGCACAAACTGTTCCTGCACTTCTTCGAGTCCCCGCACGAGATCCTCGGTGAGGACGGCAAGGTCGTCGGGCTGCGCACCGAGCGCACCGAACTCGACGGCACCGGCAACGTCCGCGGCACCGGAAAATTCCGCGATTGGGACGTCCAGGCCGTCTACCGCGCGGTCGGCTACCTGTCGCAGAACATCGCCAAGCTGCCCTTCGACGAGCAGGCCGGCACCGTGCCCAACGAGGCCGGTCGTGTGCTCGCCGACGAGGCGACCGAGGGCCCGGACCGGTTCCTGCCGTACACCTACGTCACCGGTTGGATCAAGCGCGGCCCCGTGGGCCTGATCGGCCACACCAAGGGCGACGCGAACGAGACCGTCGCGAACCTGCTCGAGGATCGTGCCGCCGGTCGTCTGAACGACCCGGAGGATCCGTCCGAGGACGCGATCGTGAAGTTCCTCGAGGACAAGCAGCTGCCGTACACCACCTGGCAGGGCTGGTACCGCCTCGACGCGCACGAGCGCAGCCTCGGTGAGGCCGAGGGTCGCGAGCGGGTCAAGGTCGTCGAGCGCGAGGACATGTTCCGCGCGAGCGAGCCGCACAAGTCGTGATCTGCGCCTGAGCCCGACGACCGAGGAGGGACCCGTCCGTGCGGACGGGTCCCTCCTCGCATTCCGGGCTCAGGTGAACAGGACCGCTCCCAGCCACACCGAGGCCGCGACGAGTCCGCCGAACAACTCGACGAGGATCGACAACGCGACGGCCTTGGTGGCCGCCACGGTCGAGACCCACGCGTCGCGATGAGTGCGGTGCCGCTGCACCTCGGACAGGTACATACCGAGCAGGAAGCCCAGGAACAGGCCGACGACGGGGACGACGAAGAACCCGACGATACCGAGCAGCCCGGCGAGGATCAGCGACCGGTTCGGCACGCCCGCCTGCTGCAGTCGCTTCCCGGGCCAGGTGTACTTCACGATGCCGGTGACCAGCAACGCCGCCGTCGCCACGCCGAGCACGACCCACGCGGTGGTGCCTCCCGTGACGAACGCCCACACTGCGATCGCCCCGAAGATCAGCAGGACGCCGGGCAGGATCGGCAGCACGATCCCGAGCAGGCCGACGAGGATCGCCAGCCCGACGAGCAGTTCGCCCCCGGCACTCACGGCGCCACCGGGTGGGCCGAGCGGGCGGAAGACAGCGGAGTACCGGGACGCGGTGGCAGCATGGTGGGACTATATGTGCCACCGGTCCACGCCCCCCCGGGAGGACGCGATGAGCAGTACCAGGCCTCACAGCCCGAAGAGTGCATCGGACGCCGGCTCCGCCGCGATGCGCGGCGACGTCCGGTACTTCACGACCCCCGCTGTCGATCCCGCCGAGACGGTCGAGTGGCAGCGACGCGACGCGCGGATCGTGCACCACGGCACCGGGCGCGTCGTCTTCGAGCAGACGGATGTGGAGTTCCCTGCCTTCTGGTCGCAGAACGCCACCGACATCGTCACGCAGAAGTACTTCCGCGGGCAGCTCGGGCACCCCGATCGTGAACACTCGCTGCGCGACGTGATCGCGCGCATCGTCGACACGATCACCGCCTGGGGGCACACCGACGGCCATCTCGACGACCCGGAGGCGTTCGCCGCCGAACTGACCTGTCTGCTGATCCACCAGCGGGCCTCGTTCAACAGTCCCGTCTGGTTCAACATCGGGGTGCCGAACACTCCGCAGCAGGCCAGTGCGTGTTTCATCCTGTCGGTCGACGACAGTATCGATTCGATCCTCGAGTGGTACCGCCAGGAAGCGGTGATCTTCAAGGGCGGGTCGGGAGCCGGGGTGAACCTCTCCCGGATCCGCTCGTCGGCCGAACCGCTGACCGGCGGTGGAAGCGCATCCGGTCCGGTCAGCTTCATGCGCGGCGCCGACGCGTCGGCCGGCACGATCAAGTCCGGCGGCAAGACCCGGCGGGCCGCCAAGATGGTGATCCTCGACGTCGGCCATCCCGACGTCGAGGAGTTCGTCGACTGCAAGGCGATCGAGGAACGCAAGGCGCGGGTGCTCGCCGAGGCCGGTTTCGACATGGACCTCGACGGCGCCGACATCCATTCGGTGCAGTACCAGAACGCGAACAATTCGGTGCGCGTGACCGACGAGTTCATGCACGCGGTGGTGGCCGACGCCGAGTGGCCCCTGCGCGCCGTGACGACCGGCGAGACCGTCCGGACGGTGCGCGCGCGAGAGTTGTTGGAACGCATAGCATCCGCCACCTGGGAATGCGCCGACCCCGGCATCCAGTACGACACGACGATCAACGCCTGGCACACCGCCTCCGCGACCGGACGGATCAACGCGTCGAATCCCTGCTCGGAGTACATGCATCTCGACGATTCGGCCTGCAATCTCGCGAGCCTGAATCTGCTCACCTTCCTCCGCGAGGACGGCACCTTCGACGTCGACGGTTTCCGTCACGCCGTGGCGGTGATGCTCACCGCGCAGGAGATCCTCGTCGGCCGCGCCGACTACCCCACCGAGCGCATCGGTGAGACGTCGCGTCGGTTCCGGCAGCTCGGACTCGGTTACGCCAATCTCGGTGCGCTGCTCATGGCTTCGGGCCTGCCCTACGACAGCGAGGGAGGCCGCGCGACCGCGGCGGCGATCACCGCGCTGATGACCGGGCACGCCTACGCCGTCTCGGCCGATCTGGCGCGGCGCCTCGGCCCGTTCGACGGGTTCGACGAGAACCGCGCGCCGATGCTCGACGTGCTGGGCAAGCATCGAGGGGCACTCGACGACATCGACGCCGATCTCGCCCCGGCCGACGTGCTCGAAGCCGCGCGGCAGGCGTGGGATCGCGCGGTGACCGACGGCACCGCCCACGGCGTGCGCAACAGCCAGGTCAGCGTTCTCGCCCCCACCGGCACCATCGGACTCGCGATGGACTGCGACACCACCGGTATCGAACCGGATCTGGCGTTGGTGAAGACCAAGAAACTCGTCGGGGGTGGCAGCCTCACGATCGTCAATCGCAGTGTGCCACGCGCATTGTCGCGTCTGGGTTACGGCCCGTCGGAGGTCGCCGACATCGTCGCGCATCTCGATCTGCACCACGATCTCGCCGGCGCGCCGCACGTTCGCGGCGAGCACGCACCGGTGTTCGCGACCTCCATGGGCGACAACGTCATCTCGCCGCGCGGCCACGTCGCGATGATGGCCGCGGTGCAGCCCTTCCTGTCGGGTGCGATCTCGAAGACGGTGAACCTGCCCGAGTCCGCGACCGTCGACGACATCGCCGACATGTATGTCGACGCGTGGCGGCTGGGCGTGAAGGCCCTCGCGATCTACCGCGACAACTGCAAACTGGGACAACCGTTGTCGACGTCGTCGCGCCCTGCTGTCGCAGAAGCGGCGGCGTCGTCCGCGGCGCCTCGCCGCGAGCGGCTCCCGCGCACCCGCACTTCGCGGACGTTCGAGTTCCGGGTGGCGGACTGCAAGGGCTTCGTCACGATCGGCGAGTACGACGACGGGCGTCCCGGCGAGATGTTCCTGCGCGTGTCCAAACAGGGTTCGACGCTCGCCGGCATCATGGACGCCTTCTCGATGTCGGTCAGTTACGGTCTGCAGTACGGGGTTCCGTTGCGCACCTTCGTCCGGGCCTTCACGAGTACGCGTTTCGAGCCGGCCGGGATCACCGACGATCCGGATCTGCGGATCGCCACGTCGATCCTCGACTACATCTTCCGGCGACTGGCGGTCGATTATCTCGAACCCGACGAGCGCGCCGAACTGGGCATCCTGACCGTCGCCGAGCGTTCGGTGCCCGACACCCCCACGCTCACGCCGTACACGAGCACGCCGCCGGTGCGTGAGCCCGATCCGCCGGCGACCGCACGGCGCAGCACGCATGCGGACTCCCCGGGTGGGTTCGCCGCGCCGTCACCGTCGAATCCGGACGCGCCGTACTGCATGCAGTGCGGGGTGAAGATGCAACGGGCCGGATCGTGCCACGCCTGCCCGTCCTGTGGGAACACCAGCGGCTGCAGCTGAGGTGATGCGTCCATACTGGCGCGATGGTCCTGGGAGTCGACACCGAACTGACATTGACGGCCGCAGGTACGGTCTTCCTCCTCGCGCTCGCTCTCGGCGTGTGGAAGTACCGGCAGATGGCGACGTCCGACGACCACCTCGCGCACCCGTACGTCGACATCGCCCACCGATCGGCCCTGATGTACTCCTTCGCGACGCTGCTGGTCGCGGTGTTCGTCGAGCTCAGCGCGTGGCCCACCGCAGTGAACCTCGCCGCGGCCGCGGTGATCGTGGTGTTCTTCGTCGGTGCGATCGCGAGCTATGTCGTGCACGGTGCGCTGCGCGACACCACGAATCAGTTCGCGCATCCGGTGCGCGGGACGGGTCCGGCGATGGCCGCGCTGATCGTCGGTGAGATGGGTGGCTTCGCGGTGCTGTTCGCCGGCTTCCTGTGGGGTGCCTTCGCAAGCTGAGGCGGCGTCAGGTGCGGTGTTCGAGCAACGACAGGACGTTGCCGTGCGGGTCGCGGAACCACGCGACCCGCATACCGTCGGGTGCGGTCCACGCGTCGTGGTCGTCCTGATCCATGCCGTTGTACCGGATGAACTCCACGCCGTGCTCGCGCAGTCGTTCGACGGTGCCGTCCAGATCGGATACCCGCCAGCCCAGCACGGTGTAGCCGGTCTCCTCGCGCGACTGCACGAGGGTCACCCGGACCGGTGCGCCGTCGCCTCCGTCGAGGACGAGCGCGAAGGGGTCGCGGGAGAGCTTCCGGAAGCGCAGGGTGTCGACGTAGAACATCTCCGAGACGTCGAGGTCGGTGCTCGGGACGAAGCTCACGAGTTGGCCGGTGATCGTCATACGTCCACTGTGCTCCGGAGCGCCCGAGTGCGACAGCGGATTCGGCGGATTCACGCCCCCACCTCGGCGATCCGGCGACTAGGCTCTCGATCATGAGTACCTCGGAGATCGCTACGGTCCTGGCCTGGCACGACGCTGTGAACAGCAACGACATCGACACGCTCGTGCAGTTGTCGAGCGACGACATCGTGCTCCCCACCCCCGACGACGATCCCGACCAAGGACTCGACGAACTGCGCGAGTGGGCGACGACGGCAGGGGTCACGCTGCAACCGGGCCGCCTGTTCGTCCACCACGGAATCGTGGTGGTCGAGGAGACGGCGACCTGGGCGTCCGATCCGGGGCCTCGTGAGGAGGCGATCGCCTTCCGGGTGGTCGACGACCAGGTGGTCACCGTCGTCCGCCACGCCGATCTCGGCGAGGCCTTCGAGGCGACCGGACTGAGCGAGGCCGACCTCTACGAGGAGTGAGCCACTCCCGACGACCGGACCCCAGTGACCGGAACCATATTCTGAACGCTCGCTAAGGTACTCTCCGTTGCGACAGTCCCTACACATCGGAGCGAGGTTCGTCGAGTGTCCGCTGAAGCTGTTGAGAAGAAGGGTCCGCTCGCGGGTGTCCGCGTCGTCGAGTTCAAGGGGCTCGGTCCCGGCCCGCACGCCGCGACGCTGCTCGCCGATCTCGGCGCCGATGTCGTCATCGTGCAGCGCCCCGGTGAGATCCCGCCGGCGGGACAACGCGACCCGATTCAGCGCAACCGTCGTGTCGTGGAGGCCGACCTCAAGGATCCCGCCGACATCGAGAAGGTCCTGGGTCTGCTCGAGCGCGCCGACGTCCTCATCGAGGGTTTCCGTCCCGGCGTCACCGAACGGCTCGGCCTCGGACCGGATGTGGTCCTCGAGCGCAACCCGCGCATCGTCTACGGCCGCATGACCGGTTGGGGCCAGGAGGGCCCGCTCGCGAACGCGGCCGGCCACGACATCAACTACATCTCGCTCACCGGTGTGCTGCACGCGATCGGCCGTAAGGGTGAGCGTCCGGTGCCGCCGCTGAACATGGTGGGCGACTTCGGCGGCGGTTCGATGTTCCTCGTCTTCGGCATCCTCTCCGCCCTCGTCGAGCGGCAGACCTCCGGCAAGGGCCAGGTCGTCGACGCGGCGATGGTCGACGGTGCCCTCGCGCTCTCGCACATGATGTGGGCGTTCCGCGGCCGCGGTGTGTGGTCGGACGAGCGCGGCGTCAACCTGCTCGACACCGGCGCACCGTTCTACGACGTCTACGAGACCAAGGACGGCAAGTACATGGCCGTCGGCTCCATCGAACCGCAGTTCTACGCACTGCTGCTGCAGGGCCTCGAGCTCGATCCGGCCGACCTGCCGCACCAGCTCGACACCTCCCGCTGGGCGGAGACGAAGAAGATCTTCACCGAGAAGTTCCTGTCGAAGACGCGCGACGAGTGGACCGAGATCTTCCTCGGCACCGATGCCTGCGTCTCCCCGGTCCTCACCTGGGCCGAGGCGGAGAAGAACGAGCATCTCGTCGCCCGCGGATCACTGATCGAGATCGACGGCACCGTGCAGCACGCACCGGCGCCGCGCTTCTCCCGCACACCCGCCGGCGAGCCGGGGGCACCGGCGGCCGAGGCCACCGACATCGACACCCTCTGGGTCTGATCCGGCAGCCCGGGCCCGCCGACGCTCCGACGATCGTCCTGGCGCACAGGATCAGACGACGAGCCGCGCCTCGTCGGGCGTGCGTCCGGAGGCCACCTGGTCGTAGGCAGCGGCCATGGCCTCGACGGCGTCGTCGAGGACCTCCGCGTCCTGCGTATGCGGCAGGCGTACGAAGTGCTCGAACGCGCCCTGCACGCCGAAACGCGGGCCGGCCGAGAGCAGCACGCCGTGAGACGGTGCGGCCGCAGCCAGCGAGGTCGACACCGGCTCGGGCATCCGCGCCCACAGCGACATCCCGCCCTGGCCCGGTGTGTACTCCCAGTCGGGTAACCGCCGGTCCAGGGCGTCGCACAGCGCACGACGTCGCTCCCGCAAGCCGGCGCGTCGGCGTTCGAGCAGCTCGTCGACATCCGAGAGCAGATGTGCGGCCGCGAGCTGTTCCATCACCGGGGTGCCCAGGTCGACGGCAGTCCGGGCTCCGGCCAGCCGGACGATCGTGTCGCGGTCGGCGCGGATCCACCCCACCCGCAGGCCGCCCCACAGCGACTTCGCCGTCGAGCCCACCGTCACCACCGACGCTCCGGCCGGCATCGCCGCGACCGGCGGCGGCGGCGGGGCGTCGAGCCACAGATCGACCATCGACTCGTCGACGACGAGCGTGGTCCGCGTGTCGCGCATGATGCGGGCCAGTTCGGCACGGCCGTCCTCGTCGAGGCACAGGCCCGTGGGGTTGTGGAAGTCGGGGACGAGGAAGGCGGTGCGGGCGGCGGTCTGCCGGACGGCGCTGGCGACACCGTCGAGATCCCAACCGCCGTGCGGGCCGTTCTCCGGGCGCACCGGAACCGGCACCGGACGGGCGCCGTATCGGCGGATCGCTTCGAGCGCATTGGGATAGGTGGGGTGGTCGACGACCACCCGGTCGCCGGGATCGTCGAACACACCGAGCAGCAGGCGCATCGCGTGCTGCGCCCCGGAGGTGACCATGATCTGATCGGGCGAGGTGGGCAGTCCACGCTCGCGGTAGCGACGGGCGATGACCTCGCGCAGCACCGACACCCCGATCGGTTCCATGCCGTGCGAGTCGAGATAGGTCGACATCGACCGCAGCGCCGCCGCATACGCCGCCTCGATCTCCGTTGCCGGCGCGGGTAGCGAGGCATTGCTCAGATCGATCGCCGGACCGACCGGCATCCGGGACCCGGTGTTCTCGGGTCCCCGGCGGGCGGGCACCGCGACGGTGCTGCGGGCACCCTGCCGACTGCGCAGATAACCCTCTTCCCGTAGCGCCGCGTAGGCGGACGCGACGGTGGTGCGGCTCAGCGACAGGGCTGCGGCGAGCTCCCGCTCGCTGGGCAGGGCGACCCCGAGCGGGACACGACCGTCGTGCACGAGCAGGCGGATGCTGTCCGCGAGCGCCCGGTAGGCAGGACGAGGATCGGGGCGAGAGGAGCGACGGGAATGCGACTGCCCCGAATCCTGCCAGTTGCCGAGGTCGCGGACGAGCGAACCGGCTCCGATCGCTCGAGTGATCATCGATCCAGTATGCCCCGCGCCGCGCGGGCGGGATCAGGCCGGTGGATCGAGCACCTGACGGAACAGGACCGTCCCTCGCGAGTCGAGCAACTCGACCCGCATCTGCCTCGTCCCTCCGTCGATGAACACCTCCCCGAAGTGCTGATATCCGTCCATCGGTGAGGTGTTCGCCGCCGGAGGCGCGTGCACGAAGACGGCCTCGGGCCCGAACGTCCCGTCCAGTTCGTCGGGTCCGAAAGCACCCGCGTTGAGCGGTCCCGAGACGAACTCCCAGAACTCGTCGAAGTCGGTGAACGATGCGCGTTCCGGCGAATAGTGATGCGCGGCCGTGTAGTGCACGTCGGCGGTCAACCACACGGTTCCGGTGATGCTGCGCGCCTTGACCGCCGACAGGATCTGCGCGATCTCCGATTCCCGGCCCGACGGAGTGCCGTTGTCCCCGTTCGCGATTCCTTCGAAGGCCGTGTCGCCGTCAGGCACGACCAGGCCGATCGGGAGGTCGGCGGCGATGATCTTTCAGGTGGCGGTCGAGCGGGTGAGTTCGTCGATGAGCCACTGCGTCTGCGCGCTGCCGAGTACCTGCCCTGCCGCGCCGACGTTGGTGCCGTTGGCGTCCTTGTAGGTCCGCATGTCGAGTACGAAGACGTCGAGCAGCGGTCCGTACCGCACGACCCGGTGGATACGCCCGTCGACGGCCTCCGCCGGGTCGAGCGGAAGCCACTCGTGGAACGCACGGAAAGCCCGCTTCGCCAGGATGTCCACGTTCTTCTCGGTGTACTGCTCGAGATCCAGGATCTCTCCCGCGTACCAGTTGTTGACGGTCTCGTGGTCGTCCCACTGCACGATCTGCGCGACGGAGGAGTTGAACCGCCGGTAGTTCTCGTCCATGAGGTTGTAGGCGTACTGGCCGCGGTACTCGTCGAGGGTCTGCGCCACGGCACTCTTGGCGTCGGTGACGATGTTGCGCCAGATCCGGCCGTCCGATAGTTCGACGGTCTCCTTCAGCGGATTGTCGGCATACACGACGTCACCGGAATGTACGAACAGGTGCGGGTCGCGACGGGCCATCGTGTCGAAGATCGTCATCCCGCCGAGGTCGGGATTGATGCCGAAGCCCTGACCGGCGGTGTCGCCGGACCACTGCAGCCTGATGTCGCCCGGGGCGGCCGGCGCGGTGCGGAACAGACCCGTCACCGGTTCGGACGTGGCACCGTCCTCACCTTCGAGGACGACACGGTAATGCACCTGTTCGCCGGCCGGCAGTCCCGTCAGCCGCAGCCGGCCGGTTCCGTCCGTCTCGGGGGTCAGCAGACCACCCACGTGCCGCACGGGGTCGGTAAAGGATTCGGTGGCTGCAGTCTCCACGACGAGCCGCGCAGGCCGATCCGAACGCGCCCACACGAGCGCCCCGTCGGCCCGCACGTCGCCGGTGGCCACACCGTGGGTGAGGATCGGCCGCTCACGGACCAGGCTCGGCGTCGCACCGGAATTTCCCGACGAGCATGCCACCGCCGGAGTCGCGAGGGCTCCGAGCGCGACGGTGCGCAGCAGGGTTCGACGGGACACGTACATGCTTCTTCTCCAGGGTCCGACGGATTGTGCGGGACGAGCGTGCACAATCCGTGCGAACCGTCGGTGAACGGCCAGTGAGGGCCGGGCGCCCGTCCGACGACGAAATCGGAACGGCGTGAAGCTACCCCGTCAGCGGATGACGTCGCGCCGGACGATGGTCTCGTCGCGACCCGGCCCCACACCGATGCAGGAGATGTAGGCGCCGGAGAGCTCCTCGAGACGCAGCACGTAGTTCTGCGCGTTCTGCGGCAGCTCCTCGAAGGTGCGGGCATGGGAGATGTCCTCCCACCAGCCCGGCATCTCCTCGTAGATCGGCTTGGCGTGGTGCACGTCGGTCTGCGTCATCGGCATCTCGTCGATACGCACACCGTCGACCTCGTACCCGACGCAGATCGGCACGGTGTCGAGACCCGACAGCACGTCGAGCTTGGTGAGGAAGTAGTCGGTGATGCCGTTGACGCGGGTCGCGTAGCGGGCGATGACGGCGTCGAACCATCCCGTGCGGCGTGCGCGGCCGGTGGTGACACCGACCTCTCCGCCCTGCTTCGCGAGGTAGGCGCCGTGGTCGTCGAACAGTTCGGTCGGGAACGGGCCCGAGCCGACGCGGGTGGTGTAGGCCTTGAGGATGCCCAGCACCGTCGTGATCCTGGCGGGGCCGATACCCGAACCGACTGCGGCGCCGCCGGCGGTGGGGTTGGACGACGTCACGTACGGATAGGTGCCGTGGTCGACGTCGAGGAGCGTGCCCTGCGAACCCTCGAGGAGGATCGTGTCGCCGCGATCGAGGGCCTTGTTCAGTTCGAGGCGGGTGTCGGTGATGCGGTGCGTGAAGCTCTCCGCCTGCGCGAGCACCTCGTCGACGACCTGCTGCGGGTCGAGTGCCTTGCGGTTGTAGATCTTGACGAGCACCTGGTTCTTGAATTCCAGTGCGGCCTCGACCTTCTGGGTGAGGATCTTCTCGTCGAGCACGTCGGCGACCCGCACGCCCACACGGGCGATCTTGTCCTGGTAGCAGGGGCCGATACCGCGGCCGGTGGTGCCGATCTTCTTCTTGCCGAGGAAGCGTTCGGTGACCTTGTCGATGGCCACGTGGTACGGCATGATCAGGTGCGCGTCGGCCGAGAGCAGCAGACGGCTGGTGTCCACGTCGCGCTTCTCGAGACCTTCGAGTTCGGTGAGCAGCACACCCGGATCCACCACGACACCGTTGCCGATGACGTTGTTGACGCCGGGCGTCAGGATGCCCGACGGGATCAGGTGCAGGGCGAACTTGTCGCCGTTGGGCAGCACCACCGTATGACCGGCGTTGTTGCCGCCCTGGTAGCGCACGACCCACTGCAGACGTCCGCCGAGTAGATCGGTAGCTTTGCCCTTGCCCTCGTCGCCCCACTGGGCTCCGATCAGGACGATTGCCGGCATGTCGCGCTCTCCTCAGGCAGGTGTCTACGTGCGGGCGGTCTCGCCTGCAGGGTCCTGCCCAACCGGGCAGCAGCCGGGACCACAGTGTAGTCCACCCTCGGACGAGCGCGGATGACGGTCCGGCAGAACCGCCCGGAGCTGCGGCGCGCGGCGGCGGGTCGCCGACCCACCCGGCCACCGGCTTCCCATTACAGTGGACGCAGCCGAGAGCCCGACGAACCCGACCCCTCGAGGAGACCCGTTGACCCCGGTAGTGCTCAGATGCGGTGACGTGCCATTGCCGTTGGCGCTGACCCCCGTGACCGCACTTTCTGCGCCTGCCCTCCCCGAGAAGGACGACTTCGAGGACGTCTTCGCCCACCTCGAGTCGGTGGAGGACCCCCGCCTGGTCCTCGTGGGCGACGATGCGGCCTTCGCCGCGACCGTCACCCGCCTGATGCGCACCGAACGTCTCGACCTGGAGATCGCGTACGTCCCGGAGAAGCGCACCCCCGCCACCGAGGCCTACGGACTGCGGACGGGGTCCAAGGCCGCCACCGTCGCCCTCCAGGGCGTCGCGAAACCGCTGCCGCTCATCCGCGACGACGCCGGCATCGCCCTCGTCGGCCGCGCGTTGCTGTGCGGTGACGAGGACGAGGCGCTCGTCGGAGAGGCCTACGTCGACGACACCCGCCTGTTCTCCGGCACCGTGCCCGGCATCCGCGTCGAACCCACCCCGGCGATGCCCGGTCTTCGGGCCGCGATCGACCGGCCTCGCTGGTTCGGCGGATACAAGTGGCTGACGGGCCGGGCGATGCAGCTGGGTTCCCCCGCCACGGTCGTCACCCGCGACGGGGTAGCGAACCCCAGGGCCCTCAAGCGGTCGACCTTCTACCGGCACGACAAGAAGTGGAAGCTCGTCCGCTGAACCCTTCTCAGCCGACGTTCACGCCGTAATCCCGCGCGATGCCCGCCAGGCCCGACGCGTAGCCCTGGCCGATGGCGCGGAACTTCCACTCCCCACCGTGGCGGTACAGCTCGCCGAAGACCATCGCGGTCTCGGTGGACGCGTCCTCGGTGAGGTCGTAGCGGGCGAGCTCCCGGTTGTCGGCACGGTCGACGACGCGGATGAACGCGTTGCGCACCTGGCCGAACGACTGGCCGCGCGCGTCGGCATCGTGGATCGACACCGGGAAGACGATCGACTTGACCTCCGCCGGAACGGCGACGAGGTCGACGTTCACGCTCTCGTCGTCGCCCTCACCCTCCCCGGTGAGGTTGTCGCCGGTGTGCTCGACCGAGCCGTCGGGCGAACGCAGGTTGTTGTAGAAGACGAAATGCTGGTCGGACAGGACCTTGCCGTTCTCGCTCGTCAGCAGTGCGCTGGCGTCGAGATCGAAGTCCGCGCCGGTCGTCGCGCGCACGTCCCAGCCGAGACCCACCGTCACCGCCGTCAGGTTCGGAGCCTCCTTCGACAGCGAGACGTTGCCGCCCTTGGCCAAGCTCACACCCATACCGAATCCTCTCGCTCGATGATCGTTGCTAACCGCCACCCTAGTGAAGACCGGACGAGTCGGGCAGGGACGTGTGAAGACCATCCCGCGGGGGTAGCCGCAGGGCACCGGACGATGGCCGGGGACGGCGTTCCCGGCCATTCGGCGTGTACGGCGAATGTCGCACGAGGGAGAAGAGGGGTCGGCTGTGGTGATTCGGGTCGCGTCGGTACCTGCGTCGCACGTCTACGTCCGGCACCTCGCGTGCCCGGAGGGTGACGACGTGATCCGGTTGGCGGACCCGATTCCGGCCGACGGCCGCAAGGTGCCCGGTGGCTGGTGGCCGCCGTTGATGCTCGAACCGGGCTGGGTGAGCGACCACCACGAGGAATTCGACGTCTTCCACGTCCATTTCGGCTTCGACGCGATCGGCGCGGAACAATTGCAGGACGTCGTCGCCGAACTCGCCGAGCATCACAAGCCACTCGTGTACACAGTCCACGATCTGCGCAATCCGCACCACCCGGAGCCGGGCGAGCACCACAAGCAGCTCGACGTGCTGATTCCCGCTGCGGACGAACTGATCACCCTCACACCGGGCGCCGCCGAGCAGATCCGTCTGCGCTGGGGGCGGAAGGCGACGGTCCTGCCGCACCCGCACGTCGTCGAGCAGCCCTGGCTCGAGCGACCGCGCCGTAACGACGGACCGTTCGTCGTCGGGGTCAACGCGAAGAGCCTGCGGGCGAACATGGATCTGTTCCCCGTACTCGACACGCTCGCCGAGACGATGCGATCCCTGCCGGGCGCCGTACTGCAGATCGACGTGCACGACGAGGTCTTCGATCCCGACAACGCGTACTGGTACAACCCGGAAGCCGGGTCGCGCATCCTGCGGTACGGCGAGCAACCCCACGTGGACGTGCGTGTTCATCCGTACTTCTCCGACAACGAACTGTGGCAGTACCTCTCGGACCTGTCGGTGTCGGTGCTGCCCTACCGCTTCGGCACCCACTCGGGCTGGCTCGAGGCGTGCTACGACCTCGGCACCGCGGTGATCGCCCCGAGCTGCGGCTTCTACGGTGAGCAGCGCCGGTGCGGCGTGTACACCTTCGACGAGAACACCTTCGACGCCGACTCCCTCGACCGTTGCGTGCGTGAGTTGTACGAGACCAGGGATTTTCCGCGAGCTGCCTGGCCGCAACGCATGGATGAGCGTCGTGCACTCGCCCGTGCGCACCGCGACATCTACCTACGCGCGACGGGAGGGCGGAACGGATGACGTCGCCCTCGTTGCGTGTAGCCCTCATCGCGTCCAACAGATATCCGATTCGCCAGCCCTTCGCGGGCGGACTCGAAGCACACGTGTGGCACCTCGCGCACGCGCTCGGCAAGGACGGGCACGAGGTGACGCTCTTCGCCGCACCGGGCTCCGACCCCACACTTCCGGCCGAGTTCCTCGAAGTGCCCTCGTTCGAGGTCGGCGAACTCGCGCGAAGCGACGTGTCGATGCCGCCGGCGGACGGTTTCCTCGGCGACCACCACGCCTACCTGTCGCTGATGCTCGATCTCGCAGGGCCGTCGGCCGACGCCTTCGACGTCGTGCACAACCACAGCCTGCACTACCTGCCGATCGCGATGGCCCGGACACTGCGTACCCCGCTGCTGTGCACCCTGCACACGCCGCCGACGCCCTGGCTCGAGTCGGCGATGGCCACACCGGGTGGATGTCCGGGCACATTCGTCGCGGTCAGCCGCCACACCGCGGCGGCGTGGGAACACGCCACCCCCGGTCCGGTCGCGGTCGTGCCCAACGGCGTCGACCTCGGGGCATGGCCCGTCGGCCCGGGGGGTGACGACCTGATCTGGTTCGGCCGCCTCGTACCGGAGAAGGGTGCACACCTTGCGATCGAGGCCGCGCGGCGAGCCGGCTACCGAGTGCGGATCGCCGGGCCGATCAGCAACCGCGAGTACTTCTCCCGACACGTCGAACCGTTCCTCGGCCCCGACGTGACCTACCTCGGTCACCTGTCCCAACCCGATCTCGCTGCAGCGGTGGGAAATTCGGCGGCGTCTCTCATCACCCCGCAGTGGGACGAGCCGTACGGGCTCGTCGTCGCCGAGTCCCTCGCGTGCGGGACACCCGTGGTGGCCTTCGCTCGCGGCGGGATCCCGGAGGTGGTGGACGAGAGCAGCGGATGCCTCGTCGCGCCGGACGACATCGACGACCTCGCTGCGGCGGTGCCCTGCGCGGTCGGCCTCTCCCGTTCCTCCGCCCGGGCCCGCGCGGAGGAACGCTGTTCGGAACGCACGATGGTCGACGCGTACGTCTCGCTGTATCGGGAGCTCGCAGGAGCGGCATGATCGGCTACTACATCCATCATCACGGGCACGGGCACCGTACCCGTGCGAGCAGCATCTGCGCGCATCTGCAGGCGCCGGTGACGGCGTTGTCGTCGGCACCGCTCGGCAGCGCGTCGGATGCCTTCGACGACGTGGTGCTGCTCCCCCGCGACGACCTCGCCGTCGGCACCGCACAGGACCCGACGGCCCACGACGTCCTGCACTGGGTTCCCAGCCATGACGACGGTCTCCGCGAACGCATGCACGCGCTGGGTTCGTGGATCGCCGCGACGCGGCCGAGCCTGCTGGTGGTGGACGTATCGGTGGAAGTGACGCTCCTCGCCCGGCTGTACGGCATCCCCGTGGTGGTGCTGGCGATGCCGGGCGAACGCACCGATACCGCGCACACACTCGCGTACCGCATCGCCGACCACATCGTCGCGCCGTGGGCACAGGAGATCTACGACCCGCACTGGCTGCGCCCGTATATGGACAGGACATCGTATGTCGGGGGCATCAGCCGGTTCGACGGTCGTCCGGCACCCACCCGACCGTCCGCCGAGAAGCCGCGGGTGCTCGTGATGAGCGGCAGCGGCGGGTCGTCGATCACGGTCGATGATCTGCTCCGCTTCTCGGCCCGCTTCCCGGAGTACACGTGGGAAGGTCTCGGGGTCGCCGGGGGTCCGTGGGTCGACGACCCGTGGCCCGTCCTCGCGGGAGCCGATGTCGTGATCGGGCACGCGGGACAGAACACCGTCGCCGACATCGCGGCCGCCGCACGACCTGCAGTCGTCATCGCCGAACCCCGTCCGTTCGACGAACAGCACTCCACCGCAAAGGCTCTCGAGAAGTCCGGCCTGGCAGTGGGACTCGACGGCTGGCCCGGCCCCGGACGTTGGCCCGAACTGATCGAATGGGCACGCGGTCTCGACCCGATCGAGTGGAAACGCTGGCAGGTCGATGGCGCTGCGGCGCGGGCCGCCGCAATCCTGGACGAGCTCGCGGGGGCGCCGTGACCGTCTCGGTCGTCACCGTCGCCGCCGGTCGCAGCACGCATCTGCGGCGGCAACTCGACGGCCTCGCGCGCAGCACCCGAACACCCGACGAGCACATCGTCGTCGCGATGGGTGATCAGGAGGTCGCCGATGTGGTCGCTGCTGCGAAATCGCCGGCGCGGGTGGTGCCGATGGATGTCGGTTCCGGGCGCCTACCGGTCGCGGAAGCACGGAATCTCGGAGCCCGCGCGGCGTCGTCCGACCTGCTGGTCTTTCTCGACGTCGACTGCATCCCGTCCCCCGAGCTGCTCGAACGGTACATCGACGCAGCCGTGCGCCATCCCGCCGCGCTTCACTGCGGTCCCGTCACCTACCTGCCCGAGCCGGGACCCGGCGGCTACGACCTCGCCCGGCTCGGTGACTCCGTCGATCCGCACCCGGCCCGCCCGTTTCCACCCGACGACGAGATCGTGCTGAACGACGCACACGAGATGTTCTGGTCGCTCTCGTTCGCAGCCCGGCCACTCGTATGGGACCGTATCGGCGGCTTCTGCACCGCGTACCGGGGGTACGGCGGGGAGGACACCGATTTCGGTCAGAAGGCCGCGCGCGCCGGAGTCCCCATGGCATGGGTCGGGGGCGCCCACGCCTTCCACCAGTACCACCCGGTGTCGACTCCGCCGGTCGAGCATCTCGACGACATTCTCGTCAATGCCACACTGTTCCAGCAGCGTTGGGGCTGGTGGCCGATGCGGGGCTGGCTCGACGAATTCGAGCGGACGGGACTCGTCTCCTTCGACCCCGACACGCAGCGGTGGACGAAGGTGCGGACGACCGGCCCGTGAAGACTCTTCGTGCCGTGTGCTAATTTCGGCACCGTCATTGCGACGACGCACGAGGAAGCCGGTGTGATTCCGGCGCGGTCCCGCCACTGTGACCGGTAGAGCGATCTCCGGGAGCCAGATACTCACGTCGCCGTACCTCCTTGCCCGGGGCGGACTTCCCCGAGAGAGGGTGTCATCGCCATGCGTATACGCGCAGCCTTTCCGACGCTCCTTGTCGCGCTGACCTCCGCAAGTCTTCTGCTCGCCGGATGTTCGCCGGCCACATCCGACACCGAGAACGCTGCCTCGGACGGGTGTATCACCGACTTCGACCCCTCGGTCGACTATTTTCCCGACAAGTCCGAGATCGTCGACGCCGAGAACTTCTCGATCACCTACGAGAAGAGCTACCAGGTACTTACCGTCGACGAGCCGTTCACGGGTGCACAACCCGAGTCGTACGTGCTGGTCAAGTGCGGTGCACCTGCCCCGGAGCTGTCGGGCGATCTGGCCACGGCCCAGCAGATCCAGGTGCCGATCACGAGCCTGTACTCCGGCTCGACCACCCATCTGCCACTGGTGACCGAACTCGACGAGCTCGATGTGCTCACCGGCGTCTCGAACGGTTCGTATGTCTCCGACACCGCTGTGATCGAACGCATCGAGTCCGGTGACATCGCCGAATACGCAGCGGGCGGCACGATCGACACCGAAGCCGTCGTGCTGGCCGCGCCCGACGTGGTGATGACCGGCGGCACCGACGACCCCGCCTACACGCAGCTGCGCGAGGCCGGGATCGGCGTGGTCGCCAACGCCGAATGGCTCGAAGCTTCCCCGCTGGGACGAGCCGAGTGGATCAAGGTGATGGCCGCGCTCACCGGTAAGGAGGCCCAGGCCACGCAGGTCTACGACAGCATCCGAGATCGGTACCTTGATGTCGCAGCGAAGACCGCCGACGTCGAGGCAGCGCCGGTGTTACTGGGCGGAATGTCGCAGGGCACCTGGTACATGTCCTCCGGCGGTAGCTATATGGGCCGGCTGTTCAGCGATGCCGGTGCCCGGTGGCCGTGGCAGGACGTGACGACCACCGGTTCGCTTCCCCTCGACTTCGAGGCCGTGGTCGCCGAGGCCTCCGACGCCCCCACCTGGCTCGTAGTGAACAACAGCTGGAACTCGATCGGTGATGCCCTCGCCGACGACGAACGCTACGGATCACTGACCGCGGCCGCTGCGGGCCGGGTCTGGAACGCCAACAAGGCACTCGGGCCGAACGGTGGCAACGACTTCTACGAGCGCGGTGTGCTGCGCCCGGATCTGATCCTGTCCGATCTCGTCGCGATCCTGCACCCCGATCTTCTTCCCGGCCACGACTTCACGTTCTACCGGCAGCTACCGGCATGACGTCGGTGCTGACCACCTCGGAGGTCACGGTCGATCAGCGAACTGCAACATCCGTGCGGGTGGGTCGCGTCACCGTCACGTTCGTGGCACTGGCGGCCGCGATCGTGGTCGCGGCAGTGCTGTCGGTGATCCTCGGATCGGTCACCGTTCCGCTCGACGAGACGCTGCGGGTGCTGGTCGGCGGTGTCGCGACCGACGCCCGGTGGGACATGGTGCTTCGTGATCTGCGTCTGCCGCGTACCGTCACCGCGCTTGCGGTGGGTGCGGCCCTGGGGATCGCGGGCCTGCAGATGCAGACGCTCTTCCGCAATGCCCTCGCCGACCCGTTCATCCTCGGCGCGAGCTCCGGCGCGAGCCTCGGCGTCGCCGTCGTAGTGGTCGCCGGGGGTGGCGGCGCCGGCGGATTCACGGCCGGGCTGGCAGGCCTCGGACGTGCCGGGGTGGTGATCGCCGCCGCGCTCGGAGCGGCAGCGGTACTTCTGTTGATCGTGCTGTTGTCACGGTGGGTGAAATCGGCTGTGACCTTGCTGTTGATCGGTGTGATGCTCGGCTCGGCAACCACCGCCGTCGTGTCCGTCCTCCTGGTCTACGCGGATCCGCAGCGCAGCCAGCAGTTCCTGGTGTGGGGCCTGGGCAGCTTCACGGCTACAACCTGGTCCGATTTGAGGCTGTTGGTCCCCGTGGTGGTCGGCGGGATCGCCGTCGCCCTGCTCACGGTGCGTGCGCTCAACGCGTTGCTGCTCGGTGAGGGATACGCCCGTTCGATGGGCATCGACATCCGGACCGTCCGGTTGACGACGGTGGTGTCGGCAGCATTGCTCGCCGGGGCCACCACGGCCTTCTGCGGGCCGATCGGCTTTCTCGGTCTCATCGTTCCGCACTTGGCCCGCATGGCATTCGGAACCTCGGATCATCGGGTACTCCTGCCGGGGGTAGCCCTGCTCGGAGGCCTGGTGGCCGTGATCTGCGGAATCGTGAGCCAGATGCCGGGGACCGACACCGTCTTCCCGCTCAACGCCGTCACGGCGCTCGTGGGTGCTCCCGTGGTGATCGTGGTGCTGATCCGATCCCGGCGCGGAGCACTGGGAGCAGCGCTGTGACCCCCGCGGGTGTGGAACTGCGCGACCTGACCATCGGCTACACCCGCCGCCGCGCCCTGCGCTTGAGCGCGGTCACGACGATCGCCGCGAACATCACTGCCGTCGCCCGCCGCGGTGAACTGACAGCCCTCGTCGGCCCCAACGGCGCCGGCAAATCGACTCTGCTGCGCACCCTGTGCGGACTGCAACCCCCGTTGAGCGGGCAGGTATTCATCGATGGTGACGATCTCGCGACGGTGCGCCCCGCCGAGCTGGCGACCCGCATCTCGGTGGTCCTCACCGAACGCATCGACCCGGGGCTGCTTACCGTGCGCGAACTCGTCGCCCTCGGCCGAACCCCACATCTGCCGGCCAGCGCCCGACTCTCACCCGAAGACCGGGCCGCGGTGGACCGGGCCCTCGACGCCGTCGGTGCCGTGCCCCTGGCTTTGCGACAGTTCGCCGAACTGTCCGACGGCCAGCGCCAACGCGCCCTCACCGCCCGGGCGCTGGCCCAGGATCCGTCATTGCTCGTGCTCGACGAACCCACCTCCTTCCTCGACGTGCCCTCACGGGTCGAACTCGTCGACGTCCTCGGACGCCTGGCGCGCGAGCAGAATCTCGCGGTGGTGATGTCCACCCACGAACTCGAACTCGCAGTACGGGTGTCCGACCGGATGTGGCTGCTCGACTCGGACCGCACACTGACATGCGGCACCCCCGTTGCCCTGGCCGAATCCGGCCGTATCGGAGCGGCGTTCGATCGCGGACGCATGCGGTTCGATCCTCGCAGGATGGTGTTCGACCTGGAAGCGGAGGACAGCCGTGTCTGATGCGATCGGGGTTCTCGAGCGAATCGCCGTATGGAGCCCGTACTTCCGCGTGAGTACCGGACCTGCCGACGGCAGGTGGCGTCCCACCGCAGATCTGGCCGACCCCGCGACCCGCGCCGCTCTGGTGGCCGATACTGCCGCGCGGATGGGCACCGACGAACCGCGCGTGGCCGCATCGACCCTCTTCTTCGGATACGTCGCACGCGTGTGGTCGGTGGCGATCGGTTCCGTCGTCGACTCCGGACGATGCATCCGGCTCGATCCCGGGCAACTCCTGTGGCGTAACGACGCCGGACTGCACCTGCACATCACCGAACCCGGATTCGGCGACGACATCGTGACGGAAGTCCTCGACCGCCAGATCGAACCCCTCGTCCGTGCGTGGCGCGACGTGGTGGCAGGCGGCCTGCTGTGGGGCAACACGGCATCCGCCCTGATCGGCGCCGGACGGGTGATCGGTTCGGCTGCACAACCTCTCGTCGGTGCTGCACTGTCCGATCCGCGTCTCGCCGAAGCCCTCGACCCGGCGACCGGCCGACGTCGCAGCTGCTGCCTGTACTACCGCACGCCCACCGGCGGGGTGTGCGGCGACTGCGTCTTTCCCACCCCGCCGAAGGACCGCTCGAAGGAGATTCCGTGACAGTCGTTTTCGATCCCGAGATCATCGATACCGAGGACGGCGGGCGCGAACAGCGCTGGCCCCTGCCGACCGACGAGGACAGCCTGCTGCGCCTGATCCGGCTGTTGTTCGAGAACTACTGGAACGACATGTGGTTCGGTCTGCTCATCGAAGGTTCGGCGCTGGAGGTCGCGGCCCCCGACGCGCCGAAGAAGATCGGCATGTACGACGGGTACGTCACCGTCGATTTCGGCCGGTGGCATTTCCATCTGTGCATCGGCGAACACACCGCGAGTGGGCCGGAACTCGGCCGGATCCGCCGCTGCGGCCGCGCCGAGCTGTACCGCAGGATCGGCAGGGACGACACCGTCACCTCCTGGGGTCTGCGCATGTTCAACGGCCGGGACGAGCAGATGCTCACGATCATGCTGCCCACCCCGTTCCTCACCAACACCCAGCAGCTGACGGAGGAACCGGTCTGGGAACACCTCGAGGCGTGGGACCGCATCCGCGCGGAGTTTCTGGGATTGGACCCCGATCCGCGCGACCGCACAGGCAGGGGGTTCCGGCACACATGAGAGGCGCGCCCGCTCCTGCTGCGGCGGCCTCCAGCTCCCCGCAGGCATCGACCTCGCGGATACATGCCGGCCGGAACGCACCCGGTCACCGGGCGGGCTCGATGTCGACCGAGCGGTGGGGCAGGACCAACGGAGTGCCTGCGACGGGATCGGTGATCACGGTGGCCTCCACACCGAAGACCTCGCGCACCATCTCGGGAGTGATGACGTCGCTGGGCTGTCCGGCGGTCACCAGCGTCCCCGCTCGCATGGCCACAAGGTGATGGGCATAGCGACTGGCCATGTTGAGGTCGTGCAACACCAGCACGATGGTGCGTCCGAGCCGGTGGTTGAGGGAAGCGAGCAGGTCGAGCACCTCGATCTGATGGGCCAGGTCGAGGAAGGTCGTGGGCTCGTCGAGCAGCATGATCTCGGGATCCTGGGCCAACGCCAGCGCGATCCACACGCGCTGGCGTTGGCCACCCGACAGTTCGTCGATCGGGCTCTCGGCCAGATGGTCGACGCCGGTCGCCGCCAGTGCGACAGCCACCGCCCGGTCGTCTTCGGCACTCCACTGACGGAACCACCGTTGATGGGGATGCCGGCCCCGGCCGACGAGATCGGCGACGGTGATGCCGGCCGGGGCGAGGGGCTGCTGCGGCAGCAGACCGAGGGTGCGGGCCAGCGTGCGCGCCGGCATCTCGGTGAGCTCGGTACCGTCCAGAAGGACTCTGCCGTGCTGCGGCGACAGCAGACGGGCCAGGCCCCGCAGCAGCGTCGATTTGCCGCACCCGTTGGGTCCGACGATCGCTGTGATACGGCCGGCAGGCAGGCTCGTGGTCACCTGGTCGACGATCAGCGAGGAGCCGTAGCCAAGGCTGAGCTGCTCGGTCGTCAACGAGACCGACCGGGTCGTGTGTGCTGGCTGCGGTGTCATCCGGCGGCTCCGATGCGGTGGGCGCGGGCGAGGAGGTAGAGCAGGACCGGCGCTCCGAGGATCGCCGTGAGGACTCCGACGGGCATCTCCGACGGCGCGAAGATCGAGCGGCCGGCCAGATCGGCGCCGACCACCAGGAGGGCGCCGACGGCAGCAGAGGGCGCAAGGCCGACCTGCCGCTCGGCGAGGATGCGGCGGGTGATCTGCGGCGCCACCAGGGCGACGAATCCGATGGGGCCGGCAGCTGCGGTCGCCATCGCGGCGAGAACTACTGCAATCAGCAGCAACAGCACCTTGCGGCCTCGACCGGCTCCGCTCAGGGTACGGGTGAGGTCGTCGCCGAGCTCGAGCAGCCGCAGGTGCCGCGACCCCACGATCAGGGCCGGGACCGTCGCCGCCAGCGCGATGACGATGATGGTCACGTGCAGCCCGCTGCGATCGGCCAGGCTGCCGGTCAGCCAGGCGGCGGCACTCATGGCTCGGTGGATGTCGGAACGGGTGAGCAGATAGGAGACAGCCGAGGAGAGCATCGCTGCGACACCGATGCCGACCAGCACCAGCCGGAAGCCGTGCAGACCGCGACGGTAGGCGATGAGCACGATCATCAACGCAGCCAGAAGCGCGCCGGCCAGCGCACCGAACACGAGCTGCAGACCGCTGCCCCCCACGACGAGCAGCACGGTCAGTGCGCCCATCGCGGCCCCGGAGTTGATGCCGATGATGTCGGGGCTGACGAGCGGATTGGCGGCAATGCGCTGCAATATGGCCCCCGAGAGCGCAAAAGCCGCGCCGACACCGAGCCCGGTCAGTGCCCGGGGCAGGCGGTCGCCCAGCACGACCTCGCGCTCGATGAGGGTGCCTCCGCCGCCCACGATGGTGAGGGCGTCGGAAACCGAGATCGGGTACACCCCGAGGACCAAGGAAGCCGTGGCGACCGCAACGGCGGCCACGCCGGCGAGGACGGTGAGCAGCACCGAGGAGCGGCTGACCCGAAAGGAGACCGAGGTACCTCGCGGGGTCACCGAGAGCGTGTCGCGGGTCGGACCGCGGCGCACCGGCGAACTCATGTGCCGACCACCTTGCGGTTGCGGACCAGGTAGAGGAAGAACGGGGCGCCGACCAGGCCGGTGATGATTCCGACCTGCAGCTGTTCGGGCCGGACCAGGACGCGTCCGAGGATGTCGGCGATCAGCAGCAGCATGGGCGCGAGCACGATGGTCCAGGCGAGCACCCAGCGGTAGTCCGGGCCCGTGATCATCCGTGCGATGTGGGGTACCACGAGCCCGATGAACCCGACCGGACCCGCGATAGCGGTGGCGCCACCCGCAAGCAGGACTACGGCGAGAGCACCTGCGGTGCGGTCGATCCACATACGGGCACCGAGGCTGCGGGCGAGATCGTCACCCAGAGCCAGAGCATTCTGCGCGCGGGTCAGGCCCACGGCAAGGACGACGCCGGCAGCGATGAACGGCGCCACCGCGGCCAGAGTTTCACTGTCCGAACGGGTCAACGATCCCACGACCCAATAACGGAAGTCCTCCATCGTGGAGGCGTCCTGGAGCGTGATCATCGTGGTGACCGCGCCCAGGAGCGCGGTGAACGCCGACCCGGCCAGCGCGAGCTTCACCGGTGTGGCACCACCCGGCCCGAGCGAGCCGAGCAGGTAGACGAACACGGCGGCCACCGCGGCTCCTGCGAAGGCGAACCACACGTAACCGGCAGCGCTCATGATGCCGAGACCGACCATCGCCGAGACCACCGCCAGTGCCGCACCGGCGTTGATGCCCAACAGGCCGGGCCCCGCCAAGGGGTTGCGGGTCAGACCTTGCATCACCGCGCCGGCGACACCGAGCGCCATCCCGGCCAGCAGCCCGGTCACGGTCCGCGGGATGCGGATATATCGCACCACACGCTCGACGTCACTGTCCGCTGATCCTGTCACGGCCCCGGCCACGTCGGAGACACCGACCGGCAGGGTGCCGAACAGGACCGAGCCGAGGGTCGCGGCCACCAGGACAATCGTGGCCACCGCGAGGCCGAGCAGACGAGTACGGTTGCCGCTCAGCAGGCCGGAACGCACGACAGGCGCGCCGGCAGCCGTGGCCGGACCGCCCGCAGATCGCTCTGGGGTCGTTGCCGCCGTCGTCACCGCCTACCTCACTCGCCCCCGTCTTGTCCGGTCTCGTCCGGGACGGCCGGGAACAGGTCGGGATGCAGCAGCGAGGCCAGCAGCTCGATTGCATGGGCGATGCGGACTCCGGCGGCGCGGTCGGCGAACAGGAACGGATGCACGGCACCGTTCCGCACGGCCGACAGGCCCGCGAGCGCCGGGTTCTGCATGATCGTCTGCGCCTCCTCGGCGCCGTCCTGGCGGGTATAGGAGGCATCGCAGCAGGTGCTGGTCACGATGACATCGGGGTCGCGACGGATCAGCTCTTCGAGGTCGATCGCGACGTGGCGTCGCTCGACAAGGTCGGCAAAGGCGTTCACACCCCCTGCCTGCGCGATGATCCGGTTACCGAAGTCGATGCCACCGGCGACTCGGATGCCACCGCCCTCGTCGAGCAGGACGATCGCGACGCTCGGGCGGTCCGCCCCGGCCAGCACCTGGTCGACCGCCGCGATGCGCTGCTGTTGGTCGGCAATGACCTCCTCGGCGCGCTCCTCGACGTCGAACAGGGCCCCGAGGTCGCGCAGGTCGTCATAGATCGTCTCGACGCTCACGGTGGCGGGGTCGATCGCCTCGTCCGACAGTCCGTCCGCGCTGGGGCACAGCGGGCTGAGGATCCAGCTCTGAATGCCGAGCCGGGCCAGACTCGCCCGCGTGCCGAAGCTCTCGTCGCCGGCGCCGTCCTCGGTGAACACGTTGTTGTAGCCCGACAGGACGAAGTCGGGCCCGGTGGCCAGAAGCGCCTCACGGCTGGGGAGCTTCTCGACGTACGGCACCTGCTCCTGGGCATCTGCGTACTCGGGCAGCACCTGAGCGTCGAGGAAGGCGGTCTCGATCAGACGATCGCTGATCCCCAGCGCATGCGCGATCTCGATGGCCGGCTGGTAGGCGGCATACACGCGCTCCGGTGGCGCTTCCACGGTGACATCGATCCCGCAGTTCTCGACGGTCATGGAGTCGGCCGACGCGGCGCTCTCCTTCTCGCCTGCGCTACATGCGCTCACGCTGATCAGTGTCAGACATGCAGCGGCGACGGTCAGTGTCCGACAGTTCAGCGAAGTCACGCGGCGGCCTCCCTCTCGATGTGCTGGGGGACTCGGCACTCGGGCAGCATCGAGGCAGGGAGGGGGCCGGTCGCAGCGACCCGATCACCGATTCCCGGTGCGTGGGCGCTCGCGATGGCGCGCCCTCCGGCAGGAGCCGGACGCCGAGGAGGCACAGCGGAGACAGAATGAGAGAGAGATGGGTGCACGGCTTCGCGCAGCCTTTCTCGGGGTATGCCGCCCCGATGCCGAAAGGTACGAATGGGGTGAGTATCTGGCTCGCAGACGCTTGTCGAAGCGCCGCTCACAGTGGCGGTACCGCGCCGGATTCACACCGGCTTCCTCGAATCCCATTGCGATGGACGCACCGAGGCTAGCAGGAGCCGGCCATGCCCGATTTTCCGGCTCGGCCGAAGTAGCCGAAGTAGGAGCCGGACGCGGTGCAGGTCGGTGGTGGTGCAACGCCACTCGAACGGCGTAGCGGTCGTGTCCTGTTCGTCGTCGGTACCACCGCGGTGCGGGAGGCCGCCGTCATCGCCATGCCCTGTCCGGAACCGGAGAACAGACCAGAGGGGCATCACCGTTATCCTCGCGGGGTGGACTCACGGATGCCGGTGCTTGCGCAGGTGCGCGGTGCTGCCGTGGCGTCGGTGTCGGGGGCGGTGAGTATCGCTGCCCACGGCATGGCCGGTGGCGGCATGCCGCCGAGCCAATCAGCAGTGGTGCTGCTGCTGGCCGCGTGCGCGGGTGTCGGTGCCGCGGTCGCCGCCTTCGACGTGCGCGACCGGAACCGGACGTTTCTCCTCGCGGCGCTGACCGCCGGACAGGTGGTCGGGCACACCACCCTCACGGTGGTCGACGACCACGCGCACGATCTGGGACTGTCGTCCGCGATGTTCGCCACCCACCTTGCCGCTGTTGCGGTTTCCGCGGCTCTGGTGCGCGCCGTCGAAGGTGCGTGCCTGCACGTACTGGCGGCCTTCACCCGCGTGCTGCTGGTGCTCGTTTCTGTCCCGCCGGTGCAGACCGTCGTGTGGTCGGCGACGCCGATCCATCGGGCGACGCTGTCGCTGTGGTTGTCGGCCGGCACCGCTGCCGGTACGCGCGGACCGCCGACCGCTGCGTAGTCGGTTTCCCTCCCGATCACTCTGCTGCGCCCGTCACCGGCGCGGGAGAACACGCGATCACCGGCGGCAGGGCCGACCTCACTCTCTTTCCGCCGTCCCGCCTCCGCCCTCCACCGGAGGGTCGAACGCAGGGCGTGCGTGCCCTCAGCGGCGTCCACCGGATTCGATCTGCCCGAGTCCCCCGATGCCCGCTTTCCTGACGGCGGCTTCGTCGACCGCATCTCCCGTGGCACACGTACTTCCACGTGAACCCACCCGGGAAACGCGCAGACGGCGACCGCCTTACGACAGCCGAATCGAGACACACTCATGTCCGTTCCCGAACTCGACCGCGGTACAGACGCCGCGGACGACACCGCCGCGGCACACGCCCGGCCTGCAACGAAGAACCCTCCGCCGCTTCGCAGCATGCGGCCGCTGATCATGCGACTTCACTTCTATGCCGGGGTTCTGATCGCCCCGTTCCTGCTCATCGCGACGATCAGCGGTGGCCTCTATGCGATCGCTCCGACTCTCGAACAGGTGCTCTACCGCGACCTCCTGCACGCGGACACCTCCGGTCCGGCATTGCCGGTCGCCGATCAGGTACGGGCAGCTCGACAACTACGGCCGGATCTGACCGTCTCGGCGGTGCGCCCGGCCTCCGAAGCCGGTGAGACGACCCGGGTGTTGTTCACCGACCCGTCGTTGGGGGAATCCGAACGCACCGCGGTGTTCATCGACCCGGTGACCGCATCGTCGACGGGCGAATCGGTGGTCTACGGCAGCAGCAGCGCACTGCCGGTACGCACCTGGATCTCCCAGCTGCACCGGCATCTCCATCTGGGAGAGCCCGGCCGGCTCTACAGCGAACTCGCCGCATCCTGGCTCTGGGTGGTTGCCCTCGGCGGGATGTATCTGTGGGTGCAGCGCTATCGGACACAGCGCATGCGGGACATGGAATCTGCCCGTCTGCTGACCGTCGACCGCAACGCGCAAGGACGGAAGCGCACTCTCGGTCGGCACGGTGCTACCGGCATGTGGATCGTCATCGGATTGATCTTCCTCTCCGCCACCGGGTTGACCTGGTCGAAGTACGCCGGTGAGAACATCGGTGAGCTGCGCACCACGTTGAGTTGGACCACCCCGTCCACAGATGCCGCACTCGGTGCCTCCGCTGCCGCCGGGTCGGGGGGACACGACGACCATGGTGGACACGGCGTCGCGTCCGCCGACCCTCGGACACTCGACCGCACCATCGACTTCCTCGACGCGGCGCTCATTCTCGCGGCCGAGAACGAAGTCGGCGGCCGAGTCGAGATGAGCATCCCGGCCGATGAGCACACCGCCGTCACCGTCACCGAGACACGCCAGCCCTGGCAGTTCGCCACCGACGCGATCGCGATCGACCCCACCACCGGGGCGGTGACCGACGTGAACCGGTTCGCCGACTGGCCCCTGGCCGCCAAACTCACCGCCTGGGGTATCGGACTGCACATGGGCATTCTGTTCGGCCTGCTCAATCAGCTGGTGCTGCTCGGTCTCGCGATCGCCTTGGTCACGGTCGTCGTGTACGGCTATCTGATGTGGTGGGAGCGCCGCCCTGCGCGCGGATCGCGCCGGGTCCCCCGTCCCCCGCTGCGCGGTGCGTGGAGGCGTGTCCCTCCGGCCGCGGCAATCGCAGTGGTGACTGCGACAGTAGTCGTCGGCTGGTTCGTCCCGTTGCTCGGACTGAGCCTGCTCGCTTTCCTCGTCGTCGACGTCGTCGTCGGTCTCCTGCAGCGCCGACGCTCGCCCGAGTCCTCCCACGAGGCGGCCTCCGCGACCGGCTGAGTCTCGTCGTCCCGGCTCGTCGGCTCGGACCCTGCCACGGGGTCCGAGCCGACCCGGCGGTCCGACTCTTCCGGATTCATTCACGGAAGACTGCATTCCGGTCTCGGAGGTCGTCGTCGAGTCCACACGTCCCGACAGTGGGGACGACCCTTGTATAGTCGGCGCTGCGATCGGTTCGCCGCATGTCGTCGTGAGGAGCCCCGAAGACCTCGTGTGCGCGCCGAAGCACCCGATGCCGACAGGTATCGGGTGTGAGAGGGAACCCGGTGGGAATCCGGGACTGTCCCGCAGCGGTATGCAGGAACGACCGCCGTCACCCAGCACTGGACACCGAGTCCGGGAAGCGACGGCCACTAGGTCCATCTCGACGGAGTCGGGATGGGTGCCTGCAAGTCCGAAGACCTGCCGATCGTGTCGGGCACGCCGTGCCCGGCGGTATGCCGCCTCGTGGAATGGGCGCGTGCACCGATCGGCAACACCTCGACCACGGGTCGAGATCACGGGGCTCGTTTCGGGATGCGCGTACGTCGGGCGGTAGACCACCAACGACGAACACCGGAGAAAACCTGATGTCTGCTCCGACAGCATCCCCGTTCACCGCCACCGTGCTCGGATCCGCGCGAATCGGACCGAACCGCGAACTGAAGAAGGCCACCGAGGCCTACTGGGCCGGGCGCCTCGACCGCGGCGGCCTGGAATCGGTTGCCGCGCAACTCCGCGCCGACACGTGGTCACGTCAGCACACGGCCGGGCTGGACTCGATCCCGGTCGGGACGTTCTCGTACTACGACCACGTCCTCGACACAGCAATCATGCTCGGGGCGTTGCCTCCCCGGGTCGCGGGTATCGCCGACGACCTCGACCGCTGTTTCGCCGCAGCGCGCGGGACCGACGATATCGCCCCGCTCGAGATGACCAAGTGGTTCGACACCAACTACCACTACCTCGTCCCCGAGATCGGACCCGGCACCGTCTTCGAACTCGACGCCACAAAGATTCTGGGTGAGATTGCGGAGGCACGCGAGCTCGGTGTGCCGGCCCGCCCCGTCGTCCTGGGCCCACTGACCTTCCTACTGTTGTCGAAGCCCGTCGACGGGCAAGGACCGCTGCTCGATCGGGTCGACGAGCTCGTTCCCCACTATCTGGACCTGTTGGCGCAGATCGCCGACACAGGGGTCGACTGGGTGCAGCTCGACGAACCGGCGTTGGTCCGCGACCTCGACAGACCTGCTCTCGATGCGATCGGACGGGTGTACGACGCCCTGGCGCAAGCACAGAAGCGGCCGGCGATTCTGGTCGCGTCGTACTTCGGCAGCCTCGGGCCGGCGCTGGAGCGACTCGCACACACCGGAGTCGAAGGCCTCGCCGTCGACCTGGTCGCCGGTACCACCACCGGAATCGCAGGTCTGCCCGAACTCGCCGACAAGCTCGTGGTCGCCGGTGTCGTCGACGGCAGGAACGTATGGCGCACCGACCTCGAACAGGCCTTGTCGACGCTGGCCACACTTCTCGGTTCCGCAGCGACCGTGGCGGTGTCGTCGTCGTGCTCACTACTGCACGTGCCGTACACGATCGATACGGAACCGGATCTCGACGAGTCGCTGCGCACGTGGTTGGCCTTCGGCAACGAGAAGGTCTCGGAGATCGTCACTCTCGCCACCGCTCTGCGTACGGGACGCGACGCCGTCACCGACGAACTCGACGCTGCCCGTACCGCCGCACAGGTGCGGACCTCGGATCCGCGCCTGCGCAACGATCGGGTGCGCGGTGTCCTCGCATCGATCTCCACCGATCGCACCCGCACACCCGCCGACCGTCGGCGCGAGATCCAGCGTCGCCATCTCGATCTGCCGTTGTTGCCGACGACCACGATCGGCTCGTACCCGCAGACGACCCGCATCCGGGTGACCCGCGCAGCGCTGCGCGCAGGCGAGATCGACCACGACGAGTATGTGCGGCGGATGCGGGACGAGATTTCCGAAGTGGTTGCGCTGCAGGAGGAACTGGGACTCGACGTTGTGGTGCACGGCGAACCGGAGCGCAACGACATGGTGCAGTACTTCGCCGAGCAGCTCGACGGGTTCTTCGCCACCGCCAACGGCTGGGTGCAGTCCTACGGCACGCGGTGTGTGCGGCCGCCGATCCTCTACGGTGACGTCGCACGCCGCGCGCCGATGACCGTCGAGTGGATCGTCTACGCCCAATCCCTCACCGACAAGCCGGTCAAAGGCATGCTCACGGGCCCCGTCACGATCCTGGCGTGGTCGTTCGTCCGCGACGATCAGCCGCTCGCCGAGACCGCCGACCAGATCGCGCTCGCCATTCGCGACGAGACCGTGGACCTGCAGGCCGCCGGGGTGCGCATCATCCAGGTCGACGAACCTGCACTTCGTGAACTCCTGCCGCTGCGCGCGTCGGAACAGCCCGACTACCTGAAGTGGGCGGTCGGTGCATTCCGGTTGGCGACATCCGGTGTCGCCGACTCCACGCAGATCCACACCCACCTGTGCTATTCGGAGTTCGGAGAGGTGATCGAGGCGATCGCCGGACTCGACGCCGATGTCACGTCCATCGAGGCGGCCCGCTCGCACATGGAGGTCCTCGACGATCTCGACACCGTCGGGTTCGACCTCGGTGTGGGCCCCGGCGTGTACGACATCCATTCGCCGCGGGTGCCGACCGAGGACGAGATCACAGCACTGCTGCGCACGGCTCTGCAGGCAGTGCCCGCCGACCGACTGTGGGTCAACCCGGACTGTGGGCTCAAGACCCGCGGTACGACGGAGGTCACGGCCTCACTGGCGAATCTCGTCGCCGCTGCCGCCACCGTGCGTGCCGAGCTGAACAGATAGCTACCGCACCACGAAGGAGGTCCTCGACGATGTCCGCCCATCGCACACTCGAATCCCTTGACCAGGGAGCAGAACTGGCGCACACACGCTGCGGATGACATCACCACGAACGATCATGGCCCGCAGCTTTCGTGCTGCGGGCCATGATCGAATGCATCCCGGGGACAGGAGACGGTGACGGAAATGCCCCGGGATGCCGTTCGAGCGGGTGTCAGGCCACGATCGGCCGCTGCGGCACCCCTGTGTATTCGCTCAGCGGACGGATGAGTGCGTTGGACTCACCCTGCTCGATGATGTGCGCGGCCCACCCGGTGATACGGCTCATGACGAAGATCGGGGTGAACACCTCGATGTCGAAGCCCATCAGGTGGTAGGCCGGCCCGGTGGGAAAGTCCAGATTCGGCTCGATGCCGGTGGCCTCGGCCATGGTCTTCTCGAGGATCTCGTACATCTGCACCCACTTCTCGCCGCCGGTGAGCGCGGCAACCTCGAGGAACGCCGTCTTCATGGCCGGCACCCGGGAGTCGCCGTTCTTGTACACCCGGTGCCCGAATCCCATCACTTTCTCCTTGCGGGTGAGCTTGTCCCGCAACCATTCCTCGGCCCGTTCCGGTTCCCCGATCTGGAGCATGTCGTGCATCACGGCCTCGTTGGCGCCACCGTGCAGCGGCCCCTTGAGAGTGCCGATCGCGGCGGTGACGGCGCTGTAGATATCCGACAGCGTGGAGGTGACCACGCGCGCAGCGAACGTGGAGGCGTTGAAGCTGTGCTCCGCGTACAGGATCAGCGAAACCTCGAATGCCTTGACGATCTGCGGGTGCGGAATCTCCCCGAAGCACATGCTCAGGAAGTTCTCGGCGAATCCGAGGGAATGGTGCGGCGGGATCGGATCCAGGCCGCGTCGCCGACGGTGGTCGGCCGCGATGATCGTCGGCAACAACGCCATCATACGAAGAGCCTTCTCACGCTTGGACTTCGGATCGGTGTCCCATTCCTGGGGATCCTCGGCGCCGAGATAGCTGATCGCGGTGCGCACCACATCCATCGGATGGCAGCTCTCGGGCATCTTCGCCACCAGGGACAGCAGCGACCGGTCGGCGCGCCGATTCGCCCGCTCACGCTGGCAGAACAGCTCGAGCTGCCGATCGTCGGGAAGTTCCCCGTTCCACAGCAGGTAGGCGACCTGCTCGAAGCAGCAGTGTGCCGCGAGGTCCTGGACCGCATAGCCGCGGTAGGTGAGCGAATTGGTTTCGGGTACCACCTCGGAAATGGCGGTGGTGTCGACAACGACACCGGCCAGGCCCTTGTAGATGGTGGGGACAGCAGAATCGGTCGTCCCCGAACCGCGATGGGCAGCGATCATCACTGGCTCCTCGACAGAGTGAAATCGAAGATTCCGGAATCGAACTCGTTGTAGCGCTCGTACTCGAGCAACTCGTACAGCCGTGAACGCGTCTGCATCTCGTCGAGCAGGGTTTCCTGAGTGCCTTCTTCGTGGATGACACGCAGTCCGCGTTCGATCGCGCCCATCGCCAACCGCAGAGTGGTGACCGGGTAGATCACCGCGTTGTAACCGATGGACTCGAGCGCTTGTGCCGGGACGAGTGGGGACTTGCCGAACTCGGTCATGTTCGCCAGCAGCGGGATGTCCACCGCGCCGCGGAACTTCTCGAAGTCGGTACGAGTGTGCAGTGCCTCGGTGAAGATCAGGTCCGCTCCGGCGTCCGCGTAGGCCTTCGCACGCTCGATCGCGGCATCGATACCGTCGATGCCGGCGGCGTCCGTGCGAGCACAGATCACGAAGTTCGGGTCCCGCCGCGCGGAGACGGCGGCGCGCACCCTGCGAACCATCTCGTCGGTCGGCACGATGGCCTTCCCGTCGAGGTGCCCGCAACGCTTCGGGTTGACCTGGTCCTCGAGGTGCAGGCCGGCAACCCCGGCGTCTTCGAGGACGGTCACGGTGCGAGCTGCCGACATCGGCTCGCCGAATCCGGTGTCCGCATCGACCAGCACCGGTAGATCGGTGCAGCGCGCGATCGGGGCGCTGTGGGAAGCGACCTCGGTGAGGGTGGTCAGGCCGATGTCCGGTAGACCGAGTGCAGCCGAGAACGCGCCTCCCGAGATGTAGATCCCTTCGAAGCCGATCTCCTGGATCAGCTTGGCGGTCAGCGGATTGATCGCACCCGGGAGTCTGGTGATCGATTCGGAGGCCAGCGAGGCGCGGAGGGCGACACGCTTGTCGGCTGCGGAAGTGACAGCGGCGATGAGACCTGTCATGTCAGAACAGTCCCTTCGGCGACTTCGGAGCGCGGGCGAGAACCTCGCCCGAGACGGTGAAGGTCAGCTGGTTCAACTCACCGGCGGCCAGTTCGGGGGTGCGTTGCGCGACGTCGAGGAAGCGGTCCTGCTCGGCCGGGTCCACGACGCCCTCGGCGAGGGTGCGGAACTTGGCGATGTACTGCTCGCGGGAGAACGGACGCGCGCCCAGCGGATGCGCATCGGCAATGGCCAGTTCGTCGACGATCACCTCGCCGCTCTTCAAGGTGATCTCCGCGCGCGCGCCGAACGCCTTCTCGTCGGGATCGGTCGAGTGGTAGCGGCGGGTCCACTCGGGATCCTCCGCGGTGGAAATCTTGCGCCACAGTTCGACGGTGTCCGGCCGTTGCGCACGCTCGGGGGCGTAGGACCGCTCGTGATGCCAGGTGCCGTCCTGCAGCGCGACCGCGAAGATGTACATGACCGAGTGGTCGAGCGTCTCCCGGCTGGCCTGCGGATCGAACTTCTGCGGATCGTTCGAGCCGGTGCCGATCACCACGTGGGTGTGGTGACTGGTGTGCAGCACGATCGACGCGATCTGCTCGAGATCTCCGATGCGCTCGCGCATGCGCCGGGCCAGATCGATCGGTGCCTGGCTCTGATATTCGGCCGAGTGCTCCTTGGTATAGGTATCGAGGATGGCGCGCTTGGCCTCCCCCGGGGCGGGCAGCGGCACGTGGTACTCCGCATCGGGTCCGCCGAGCAGCCAGGCGATGACCCCGTCCTCGCCCTCCCAGATGGGCGACGGTGCGCCCTCGCCGCGCAACGCTCGATCCACGGCCTCGACGGCCATCTTTCCTGCGAAGGCCGGTGCGTACGCCTTCCAGCTCGAGATCTCGCCCTTGCGGGACTGACGCGTCGCGGTCGTGGTGTGCAGTGCCTGCCCGATCGCCTGGTAGATGGTCTCGGTGTCGAGGCCGAGGAGCGTGCCGATGCCGGCAGCGGCCGACGGTCCGAGATGGGCGACGTGGTCGATCTTGTGCTCGTGCAGGCAGATCGCACGCACGAGATCGACCTGGATCTCGTAGCCAGTGGCCAGGCCGCGGATCAGGTCCGCGCCACTGCGGCCGGTGTGCTGCGCGACCGCCAGGATCGACGGGATGTTGTCGCCCGGGTGCGAGTACTCCGCCGCGAGGAAGGTGTCGTGGAAATCGAGTTCTCGCACGGCGACTCCGTTGGCCCACGCCGCCCATTCCGGCGAGAAGGAACCGTCCACGCCGAACACCCTGGAACCCTGCGTATACGGATGGGCCAGCGCCTGGGCGCGGGCGTTGGCGACCGGACGGCGTGTCACCGACGCCGCCGCGACCGCGGCATTGTCGATGATCCGGTTGACGATCATTTCCTCGGTGTCGCCCGGCACGTCGACCGCATCGGTGGCGACCTCGGCGATCTTCCAGGCGAGGTGTTCGTGCTTCGGGAACTCTTCGGCGGAGCGATGGGTACGGACGAGATGGGTTTTCACTACACGACCTTCCACAGGATCTCGGCTGTCTATTCGCACGCTATGCACACTGCCCCGGCGTGGAAATGCCTTGCACAGGAGTATTTGTGTGTAAGCCGACCATCGAATCTGTGTAAGTTGCGAAAATTGTTCCTGTTAGGTTCGGCCCATGCAGAAGCTGTATGCGGGCGCCCGACTGCGCCGGCTGCGTGAGGAACGGGGACTGACCCAGACCACGTTGGCGCGGATGCTGCAGTTGTCCACCAGTTACGTCAACCAACTCGAGAACGACCAGCGACCGCTCACCGTCCCCGTCCTGTTGCGCCTGAACTCGACGTTCGACCTCGATATGGGTTTCTTCGCCGTCGACAGCGACGCCCGCCTGGTCGCCGATCTGCAGGACGTGTTCGCCGACCATGCCGACGCCGTCGATACCACCGCGACCGAGATCGACGACCTGGTCACCCGCCATCCGGCCGCAGCCCGGATCCTGGTCGCGATGCACCGGAGGCTGCGCGGCGCCACCGAACAGGTCGAAAGACTGTCACCGGCACACGACGGCACCGCCACCGAATCGCAACTCGCCATGCCCTACGAGGACGTGCGGGACTTCTTCTACGACCGCCGCAATCACATCCCCGAACTCGACGATGCCGCCGAGGAGATGTTCGTCTCTCGGGAGCTGTCCCTCGGTGGCCTCGACCTGCAACTCGCGCGTCTGCTTCGCGACGAGCATTCCGTCACCGTGCGGATCCGCACCGACGCTCCGGGCACACCCGGCCCGAAACGCAGCTATGACGCGACCACGAGGACCCTCGCCCTGGCCCGTCGACTGACCCACGGCCAGCGCGCCTTCCACCTGGCCACCCAGCTGGCCTTCCTGACCCAGAAGAGGACGATCGATGCGCTCGTCGCCGCGGCCTCCGATCTGTCGGCGGAGTCGAAAGCGCTCGCACGAATCGGTTTGGCCAACTACTTCGCCGGTGCGCTCATCCTGCCCTACAAGCAGTTCTTGCGCACGGCCGAAAGCCTGCACTACGACATCGATCTGATCGGGAACGCATTCGAGGTCGGATTCGAAACCGTCTGCCACCGCCTGTCCACCCTCCAACGCCCCGGACAACGCGGGGTGCCGTTCTTCTTCGTCCGCACCGACAAAGCCGGGAATATTTCGAAACGACAGTCCGCCACCGCATTCCACTTCTCCCGAGTGGGTGGAAGCTGCCCGCTGTGGATCGTGCACGACACCTTCTCCACACCCGGGAAGATCCGCACCCAGGTCGCGCAGATGCCCGACGGGCGGAAGTATCTGTGGATCGCGCGCACCACAGACGAACACCCGACCGGAGGACATCTGTCGCAGCCGCGCAGTTTCGCCATCGGACTCGGCTGCGATCTGACCCACGCCCACAAGCTCGTCTATTCCCGAGGATTGAATCTCGACGACGTCGCTACGACCGTTCCGATCGGCGCAGGCTGCAAGGTCTGCGACCGCAGCGACTGCGCCCAGCGCGCCTTCCCGCAAGCCGGCCGGGCCCTGGACATCGACGAGAACCGCGCCACTACCGTCCCCTACACGCCCGAAACACCGCAGTGACGAACCGGACCTCGACCATGCCCCTGCAAATCGACGCCGTCGGGTCGGTAGACACGACATCGGAGCACTGGTGGGACGCCGCCGCATGCAGATTCTTCGGGCCTGCTCCGTTCTTCGCGCCCGATGACGAAACCCGTGGGCAACGCGCACGACGTGAACACGCCGCCAAGCTCATATGCCGACCGTGCCCGGTGCGCCACGAATGTCTGAGCCACGCACTGGCCACCGGTGAGCACCATGGCGTGTGGGGCGGAGCGACCGAGCACGAACGCAAGATGCTCTGACATCCGGCTCTCGGGTCGCGTGCCCTCGCTGCATCTCCAAGGGGACTTCATGGATGGGCACGTCCGCGGTCGGCCCCTCGGATCGACCGAAAGTCGGAGCGGGTCCTGTCCTCGTCGGGGCGACCTCGAGCAGGTCGCCGCTGCCACGCACATGGACGGCACACCGGTCATCCGCCGTGTCGACGACGTGTACAGGTGCGATAGGTTTTTGCAATGGCACGGGAGATCGCGGGAACGGTGCGGGGAATCACCCTTCAGCAGTTGCGGTACTTCGTAGAGGTGGCCGCCGAAGGATCCATCAGTGCTGCGGCGGACCTTCTTTACGTCGCGCAACCGACCCTGTCGGCCGCGCTGAAAGACCTCGAAAGTCGCTTGGGGCGTACGCTCTTCGTTCGCTCGACCCGTGGGGTGACGCTCACCGAAGACGGGGTGGAGTTTCTCGGCTACGCGCGCCAGGTGGTCGAGCAAGCGGAGCTTCTGGAACAACGATATCTGGGCCGCGGGCCCTCGCGCCGGCTCCTTGCCGTATCGACTCAGCACTATTCATTCGTCGTCGACGCCTTCGCCCGCATGGTGAAAGCGTCCGAGGCTGCGGAGTACGCGTTCAGCCTTCGGGAGACCCGCACGTGGGACATCATCGAGGATGTCCGCACGCTGCGAAGTGAGCTCGGTGTGCTCTATCGCAACGAGTTCAACGAAAACGTGATCAACAAGCTGATTCGCGAAGCAGGACTGGTGTTCACGCCACTGTTTCTGGCGTCGCCGCACATCTTCATCGCCCGCACGAACCCCCTCGCAGGGCGAAAGAGCGTGACGCTCAGTGATCTCGAAGATCTGCCCCGGCTCACGTTCGACCAGGGTGTGAACAATTCCTTCTACCTCGCAGAAGAGATCCTCTCCACCCGTTCATCGAAGCAGGACATCCGGGTGAGTGATCGAGCGACCATCTTCAACCTCATGATCGGCCTGGGTGGGTACACCATCTCCACCGGCATCGTCTCGGACGATCTCGATCCGTCCATCGTCGCCGTGCCGCTCGACGTGGACGAGCGTATCGAGATCGGTTGGATCGGTCACGCCTCGGTGTCTTTGACCGCCCAGGCTCAGCGATTCGTGGCGGAGATGCGCGACGTGGTTTCGGGGTTCGGAGTCGATCTGCTGACATAGGGAATACCTATGCCCAGACATCATGTCCGGCAATTACCCTATGGCAGCAGGTCTACTTACACTGACTTCCACGCCACTTCGGACGAACGCCTCCCGGGTGTTCTCGACCTGAAAGGTCGGCCCTGGCCCATCGGGTGTTCGTGTGGAGTGCTGCGAAATCTCAGGCAGTGAACTGTGCGGTGACGCACTTGTCGCTGCACTCACCGCACATGGTTAGGGGCATCTGGTCGGCATGACGAACGACTGTGTCTTCAGCATCGACACGACACGCTTCGATGAGGACTACACCCCGGCGACCGACTCGCGCAGCACGACGAACTTCGCGAATCTCGCACGCGGCGAGGGTCGTCGGCAGAATCTGCGCAACGCGGTGACGATGATGAACACCCGTGTCAACGAGTTGGTGCACTGGGACAATCCGCGTGGTGACCGTTACGCACTCGAACTCGACATCGTCTCGGTGGACCTGCATCTCGCATCGGCCGAAGATGACGCCACATTTCCGGTGATCGAAATGCTCGACGTCGACATCGTCGATACCACCACCGGTGGCCGCACGGAAGGCATCGTGGGAAACAACTTCTCCTCGTACATTCGCGACTACGATTTCAGCGTTCGGCTCCCGGGGAACACGGGAATCCCCAGCGACTTCGGCGATCTGCACGGGCAGGTCTTTCAGCGCTTTCTCGAATCGGACGAGTATCGCGAACGGTTCTCGCAGCCACCGGTCATCTGCATCAGCGTTTCGACCTCCAGGACATACCGCCGGCTCACCAACTACCACCCGATTCTCGGAGTGGAGTACGTAGCGGATGGGCAGTCTCTCACTGATCGGTACTTCGGGAAGATGAGGCTTCGGGTTCGCTACTTCATGCCTCAGGGGGCCGCCGCTCCCTTGGCCTTCTACCACCGCGGTGACCTGCTCAACGACTATTCGTTTCTCGCACTCGCGGGAACGATCGCGACGATGGAGACCTTTCAGAAGATCTATCGTCCCGAGATCTACAACGCGAACACCGCGGCCTCGGAGGTGTACCGGCCGAGTCTCGACAACGGCAACTATTCATTTCCGCAAGTGAGCTACGACCGTGTCGAGCGCGCTCGGCTCGCGACCACCCAGGGAAAGTTCACCGAGGTGAATCTCATGAAACCGTATGGCGCTGTTCTTGAACAGTGGGCTACCAAGCAATACGCCTGACCATACGAGACCGAAAGGTACCAGAGATGAACACACTCCTGCCCACCTCGATCGTCGGTAGCCTGCCCAAGCCCTCGTGGCTTTCGGAGCCAGAAAAGCTCTGGTCGCCGTGGAAGTTGCGAGACGACGAACTGCGCGAAGGGAAACTCGACGCCCAGACGCTCGCAGCATATGAGCAGCGTCGTGCCGGGCTCGACATCATCAGCGATGGTGAACAGACGCGGCAGCATTTCGTGACCACGTTCATCGAGCACCTCAGTGGCGTCGACTTCGACCGGCGCGAGACCGTGCGAATTCGTAACCGCTACGACGCGAGTGTCCCGACGGTTGTCGGCACGGTGAGCCGCGAAAAGTCAGTGTTCGCAGCGGATGCGACGCGCCTTCGAGCGGCGACCGACCAGCCGATCAAATGGGCCCTGCCTGGACCGATGACAATGATCGACACGCTCTACGACGACCACTACAAGAGTCGCGAAAAACTCGCATGGGAGTTCGCGACCATCCTGAACCAGGAAGCAAAGGACTTGGAAGCGGCCGGCGTCGACATCATCCAGATCGATGAGCCCGCATTCAATGTGTTCTTCGACGAACTGAAAGACTGGGGTGTGGCGGCGCTCGAACGTGCAACCGAAGGGCTGAGCTGCGAAACCGCCGTTCACATCTGTTACGGCTATGGGATCAAGGCCAACACCGACTGGAAGGCAACGCTCGGGGCCGAGTGGCGCCAGTACGAAGAGTCGTTTCCACTGCTGCGACAGTCGTCGATCGACATCGTGTCGCTGGAGAGTCACAATTCGCGGGTACCTGTCGACCTGATCGAACTGCTTCGGGGCAAGAAGGTCATGCTGGGAGCGATCGATGTGGCGAACGACACCATCGAAACGCCCGAAGAGGTCGCCGCAACCCTTCGTCGCGCACTCCCGTTCGTTGACCCCGAGAAGCTCTACCCGAGTACCAATTGTGGTATGGCGCCGCTGGGCCGACGCGTCGCACGAGACAAGATGATCGCGCTCGCTGCTGGGACCGAACTTCTGCGAAGTGAGTTGCCCTAGCGACCCCGGCGACTCGGCGGCACCCGAGTACGGGTGACACCGCCACTGCGGGTTACCCAAGGGCCCCGGCGAAGTCGTAAGTGATCCCCACTGTGACGTACCGCTGCTCGGACTGAGCCTGCTCGCCTTCCTCGTCGTCGTCGTCGACGTCGGTCTCCTGCAGCGCCGGCACTCGCCCGAGTCCTCCCACGAGGCGACCTCCGCGACCGGCCGAGTCTCGCCGTCCCGGCTCGTCGGCTCGGACCCTGTCACCGGGTCCGGGCCGACCGGATGGTCCGGCACTTCCGGATTCGTCTACCCGTGAACTCCCGAGCGCTCCTCAGGTGAACGGAACGCCCCCGGTGACGGCGATGGTCTCGCCGGTGATGTAACTCGACTCCTGGGAGGCGAGGAAGACGTAGGCGGGCGCGAGTTCGGCGGGCTGGCCGGGACGTCCGAGCGGGGTGTCCTTGCCGAACTGCCCGTAGGCGTCCTTCGGCATCGTCGCAGGGATGAGGGGGGTCCAGATCGGTCCGGGTGCAACGGCATTGACACGGATTCCCTTGCTCGCCACGTCCGAGGCGAGGCCCTTGGTGAAGTCGACGATGCCGGCCTTCGTGGTCGCGTAGTCGAGCAGTCCGGGCGACGGGCTCACCGCCTGGATGGACGTGGTGTTGACGATCGTCGAACCCGGCTGCATCGCGGCGACCGCGAACTTCGACAACCAGAACAGAGCGTAGAGGTTCGTCTTCATCACGCGGTCGAACTGCTCGGTGGAGATGTCGCCGATGCCGCCGGGTTCGAGATGCTGGTAGGCCGCGTTGTTGACGAGGATGTCGATGCCGCCGAGTTCGGACACCGTCGTGTCCACGAGCCGCCGGCAGAATTCCTCCTCCCGGATGTCCCCGGGCATACGCACCGCCCGTCGGCCGGCGCGCTCGACGAGTTCGGCGGTCCGCCGCCCGTCCGCGTCCTCGTCGTCGAGGTAGGCCAGCACGACGTCGGCGCCCTCCCGGGCGAAGGCGATCGCGACCGCCCGACCGATACCGGAATCGCCTCCGGTGATCAGTGCGCGCCGACCTTCGAGTCGTTTGCTCCCCCGGTACGTCTCCTCACCGTGGTCGGGAGCGGAGACGAGATCGGCGGTCGCCCCGGGGTAGGCGATCTCCGGTTGTTCCTCGAGCGGTGGGACGGGATGCTGCTCTCCCGGGTGCTGCATGCGGTATTGGTCCTTCTCCGGCATTCTCGCCCTCCCTCGATCGAGTTCGTGAACGGCAATACCCGGTCCTCGACGGCATCACACCGGAGCCGGCCCCGACGGGGTGCGTCGGGATCCGATTGCAGGTGAACGGTATGAGCGAGGTCACATCGGCGTCCGGCGCATAATGGCCACTCATGTGTCGGAACGGAGAGGCTGAGGCATGAGCGCGGACCTGTCGGCTTATCGGAACGACTTCGCCCGAATCGAGAACAAGGTCGCCGGTGAGTTCGACGCCGGTCGCCATGGCCGGGTCCTGGCGGGCTGCGTCGTCGTCCTGACGGTGTGCCTGTTGCTGCCGCAGACGTCGTCGGCGTGGTCGTGGACGGTCTTCGGCAGCTGGTTCGGCGACACCGCCCCCGTGGCTGTGCCGCTGCGGATCTTCGCGGTACTGGCCCTGGTGTTCGGTGTGGTGCTCTCCACGCTGGCGTTGTGGTTGCGGCGGTGGAAGCTGGCGTCGCTCGCGATGCTCGGCTCCGGCCTGTCGTCGTTCTTCGGGTTGCTCGCCTACTGGTCGCAGGCAGGGATGATCACGAACGCACCGCATCATCCGACCGTCGCGTTGATCGCCGAATGGCTGGTGATGATCGTGATGACGTGCCAGTGGCTGCCGGTCGTGCTGAGCCGGTCGCCCACGGACGTGCCGCCGCGACCGCATCCGCTGCAGGCCGGTCGGCGGTAGGTCAGCGGTCGACGAGCGACCCCATCTTCTTCGCCAGGAACTCGATGCTGCGGCGCGGCATGAGCCTGGCAAGCAGGTCGAGCATGGTCGCGTCCTTGCCGATACACACGCGGAAAGCGCCCTTCTCGATCGCATCGGCGATCCGGCGGGCGGCTTCCGCGGACGACGTGATCTTGACGGACGCATCGGTGCTGCGCCCCGGGATCGCGGCGCCGGAGTTCTCGGCGATCCCCGTGCGGACGGCTCCGGGGAACACGAGCGTCACCGCAACCTTCGTGGTGCGGAGTTCGGCGTAGAGACCTTCGGTGAGAAGTTTGACGGCGGCCTTGCTCGCGCCGTAGACCGACTGGCCCGGCACGGGCACGAAGGCTCCCATGCTCGAGACATTGAGCAGGCTCGCTTCGGGCCGGGTGAGCAATGCGGGCAGGAACGCCTTGCACATGTGCACGACACCCCAGTAGTTGACGTCGAGGACCTTGTTCATCTCGTCGTACGGCAGCTCTGCGAACGGGACGAACTTCTGGATGATGCCGGCGACGTTGGCGACACCGTCGACCCGCCCGTGCGCAGCGGTCACCTCGGTCACCAGCGCTTCGACGGCAGCCCGATCGGAGACGTCGACCGTATGGGTGGTGAGACGGTCGTCGTACGCAACCGCCAATGCACGGGTGCCGTCGAGCGCCTCGGTGCGGAGATCGACCGCCGCGACCCGCGCACCACGCACGAGTAGTTCGAGGACGACGTCGCGTCCGATCCCGTTGCCTCCCCCGGTGACGACGAAAACCTTGTCACGTATCTGCATGCTGCCTCCTCGTGTCGTTGTATCCAGTCGATCAGGCCCGTCGCACCGTCGCCACCCCGAGTGTGCGGGCCGATATCTGGGGGTACCCCTTCGGACACGAGTCGGCCCAGCGTACGGAGGTGGAAGTGACGACGTCGAAGAAGAAGGACGACGAGGTGCTCGAGGACCCGCCGGGTCCGGTCGATCACGGCCGCGACGGCGGCATGGCGACCCGGGAGAACGCTCCGGATGTGGTGGAACGCTCGGACGAGAAGTACGACCGCCCGGCACCCGATACGACGTGAACGGCCACGAGGACGCCGTTCGGACCGATAGGTTGGGTACATGCAGTTCGCGGCACCTGCAGATCGGTACGACCGATTCATGGGCAGGTACGCCCCGACGCTCGCGCCGGCACTGGCGGATGCCGCCGGGGTGACGGCGGGCCAGCGGGTCTGCGATGTGGGCTGCGGGCCGGGTGGACTCGCCCGGGAACTCGTCGCGCGGGTCGGTGCCGCGAACGTCGCAGCGATCGACCCTGCACCTCAGTTCGCGGCCGCGTGCCGCGACATCGCACCGCAGATCGACGTACGTGTCGGTGTGGCCGAACACCTGCCCTGGGCGGAAGGAGAGTTCGACTCCACGCTGGCCTGTCTGGTGCTCGGGTTCATGAGCGATCCCGAGGAAGGTGTGCGGGAGATGGTGCGGGTGACACGCCCCGGGGGCACCGTGGCCGCATGTATGTGGGACACCACGGCGGGCGGAATGACGATGCTCCGCATCTTCTGGACCGCGGTGGGAACGGTCGATCCCCACACTCCCGGTGAGACGACGATGGCGGGAACTGCCGAGGGCGACATCGCCGAGCGATTTCGCCGGGCCGGCCTGACCGAGATGGTCGACGGCGCACTCTCTGCACGCGCCGAGTACGCCGACTTCGACGACTTCTGGGAGCCGTTCACGTTCGGCATCGGACCGGCAGGCCGATACCTGGCGACGCTTCCCGACCCGCAACGCCTCGCGGTCCGTGACGCGTGCCGGGCGGCCCTTCCTTCCGGCTCCTTCTCGCTCGACGCCCGGGCGTGGTACGCGCGCGGAACCGTCCCGGTCACCCGCTGATCGTCGGCTTCTTCACCATTCCTTCCGTAACAGATATGTGTCCATCACCCATCCGCGTGCCCGTTTCGCGCGGATGCGGGCCTCACGGATGGCGGGGAGCGTCTCGGCGAGCGGACCGTCGACGAGTTCTTCGTCGCTCGTCCCGAGATTCGCACCCCACCAGATGTTCCACCGGCCCTCGAGGTCTGCACAGGCGAGGCCGCCGTCGAGCATGACCACGATGTTCGCGGCACCCCCTGCGACATCCCGCATCAGCCTGCGTCCGGTGGTGACGGTGATCGGCCCGCCGATGGTGTTGAGCACCAGACGATGCCGGGCCGCCAGCAGTTGCACACTGCTGACTCCGGGAACGACGTCGTAGTCGAACCGCACGTTCCCTCGCCCGAGGATGCGGTCGACGACACGAATCGTACTGTCGTACAGGCTCGGGTCTCCCCATACGAGGAATCCGACGGTTTCGTCGTCCCGAACCTGTTCGAGCAGAACGGATTCGTAGGCTTCGGCGCGGGCGGCGTGCCAGTCGCGTACCTCGTCGCCGTACCGGTCCGGATTCCGGTCGCGAGGGGGGTCGGCCACCACGATCACCCGGTACGCACCGGAGGTGTGGCGGCGCAGGATGTCCTCGCGCACCTCGACGAGATCGTCCACACCCCGGTTCTTGTCGGCCACCAGGAAGACGTCGACGCTTTCGAGGGCGCGCACCGCCGCCACCGTGAGATCGTCCGGTCCCCCGGGTCCGATACCGATGAGCCGAACTCTCAAGCGCGGTCCTCGAGATCGCCTTCGACGTCGAGATAGGCCTGCTGCAGGCTGCTCACCGTCTCGGGGTCCGGTTCGGCCCACAGCCCTCGATCGGCTGCCTCGGTGAGGCGTTCGATGATGCCGCGCAACGCCCACGGATTCGCTTCGCGGAGGAACTCCTGGTTCTCCGGGTCGAGTGCATAGTTCTGTGCGAGCGATTCGTACATCCAGCCCTCGACCACGCCGGCGGTGGCGTCGTAACCGAACAGGTAGTCGACGGTGGCGGCGAGTTCGAACGCGCCCTTGTAGCCGTGCCGGCGCATCGCACCGATCCACCTCGGGTTGACGACCCGCGCCCGGAAGACCCGCGCGGTCTCCTCCGCCAGTGAGCGTGTCCGCACCGCGTCGGGTGTGGTGGAGTCGCCGATGTACGCCTTCGGGTCGGTGCCCGTCAGTGCCCGCACCGTCGCAACCATGCCGCCGTGGTACTGGAAGTAATCGTCCGAGTCGGCGATGTCGTGTTCACGGGTATCGGTGTTCTTGGCCGCCACCGCGATCCGGCGGTAGTTCGTGCGCATGTCGTCGGCGGCCGCAACTCCGTGCACACCGCGCCCGTAGGCGAATCCGCCCCACGCCGTGTAGACCTCGGCGAGATCGGCGTCGGTGCGCCAGTTGCCGGAGTCGATGAGCTGCAGGATGCCCGCACCGTACGAGCCGGGCTTCGACCCGAAGATGCGGCGCACCGCACGATCGGCATCGCCGTGCTCGGCTTCGTCGCGCCGGGCATGCGCTCGCACATAGTTCTGTTCGTCGGGTTCGTCGAGGGCGGCGACCATGCGGATCGCGTCGTCGAGCATGCCGATGACGTGCGGGAACGCATCGCGGAAGAAACCGGAGATACGGACGGTCACGTCGATGCGCGGCCGGTCGAGTTCCTCGAGCGGAATCACGGTCAGTTCACGGACCCGGCGCGACTCGGCGTCCCATTCGGGACGCACTCCGATCAGTGCGAGTACCTCGGCGATGTCGTCGCCGGCGGTGCGCATCGCGGATGTCCCCCACACCGACAGGCCCACCGACTGCGGGTACTCCCCCGTATCGGCGAGATACCGCTCGATCAGGTTGTTCGCGAGTGCGACGCCGGTGTCGTACGCGAGCCGGCTCGGCACGGCCTTCGGGTCGACGGTGTAGAAGTTGCGGCCCGTCGGCAGCACGTTGACCAGGCCACGGAGCGGCGAGCCGGACGGTCCGGCAGGGACGTACCCGCCGTCGAGGGCGTGCAGGACGGCGTCGAGTTCGGCGGTCGTGCCCGCGAGGCGAGGCACCACCTCCTCGGCGGCGAAGGCGAGTACGCGAGCGACCTCGGTATCGGGATGGCCGAGGACGGATTCGACGATGCGCGAAGCGGACTCGGTACGCCAGTCGTCGTCCTCCATGGCCTGCACGAGCGACCGCGCAACGCCTTCGATTCCGTCGACCTCGGCCAGTGGGGCATCGGGCTTCAGTCCGAGTGCGGTGCGCAGACCGGGCACGGCGTTGCTCTTGCCGCCCCACACCTGCGCGGCACGCAGGATCGACAGCACCAGATTCACCCGTGCCTCCCCGGCCGGAGCGGCGCCCAGGACGTGCAGGCCGTCGCGGATCTGGGCGTCCTTGACCTCGCACAACCAGCCGTCGACGTGCAGCAGGAAGTCGTCGAACTCGGCGTCGTGGGGGCGGTCGTCGAGCCCGAGATCGTGATCGAGTTTCGCGGCCTGGATCAGCGTCCAGATCTGAGCCCGGATCGCGGGCAGCTTGGCCGGGTCCATCGCCGCGATATTGGAGTACTCGTCGAGCAGTTGCTCCAAACGCGCGATGTCACCGTACGATTCGGCGCGCGCCATCGGCGGGATCAGGTGATCGACGATGATCGCGTGGGCACGGCGTTTCGCCTGTGCGCCTTCACCGGGATCGTTGACGAGGAACGGATAGATCAGCGGCAGATTGCCGATGGCCGCGTCGGTCGCGCACGCCGCGGACAGGCCTGCGTTCTTCCCGGGCAACCATTCCATCGAACCGTGTTTGCCCAGGTGAACCACGGCATCGGCACCGAAGCCGTGCTCGACCCACTTGTACGCGGCGAGGTAATGATGCGACGGCGCCATGTCGGGATCGTGGTAGATCGCCACCGGGTTCTCGCCGAAACCGCGCGGCGGCTGGATCATCAGCACCACGTTGCCGGCTTGCAGGGTCGCCAGCACGATCGCCTGGTCGTCACCGCTGCCGTCGACGAACAGCGACCCGGGGGCCGGCCCCCACGTCTCGGTGATGGCGTCGGTGAGCTCGGCCGGAAGATCGCCGGTCCACGCGAGATAGTCGGACGTGGTCACGCGCACCGGGTTTCCGGCCAGCTGGTCGGCGGTGAGCCATTCCTCGTCCTGTCCACCGGCATCGATCAGGGCGTGGATGAGGGTGTTGCCGGCCTCGGTGTCGTCCTCGAGGTCCATGCCGGGAAATCCGTCGCCGAGGTCGTATCCGGCATCGCGTAGAGCGCGCAGCATGTGGATCGCCGACACCGGGGTGTCGAGACCGACGGCGTTGCCGACCCGGGAATGTTTGGTCGGGTAGGCGGACAGCATGATCGCTATCCGGCGCTGCGGCGGCGGTACGTGTCGCAGTCGTGCGTGCGCCACCGCGATACCGGCGACGCGACGGCACCGTTCCGGGTCGGTGACGTAGCGGGGCAGTCCGTCGGCGTCGAGTTCCTTGAACGAGAACGGCACCGTGATGATGCGGCCGTCGAACTCGGGGACCGCGATCTGTGTGGCCGAATCCAGCGGCGACACACCGTCGTCCGACTTCGCCCAATCCTCGCGACTCCAGGTCAGGCACAGGGCCTGCAGGATCGGGATGTCGAGTGCGGCGAGAGCCCCGACGTCCCATGCCTCGTCCTCACCGCCGGCACTCACCGTGGCGGGTTTGGTTCCACCGGCTGCCAGCACCGTCACGACGAGCGCGTCGAGGGTACCGAGTTCGGCGAGGAGATCGGTGGGCGCGCCGCGCAGCGACGCGCAGTGGATCACGACGCCGCGGGCCGTGCCGGTGGCGTCGACAGCGTCGGCGAGATCGTGCGCGAACTGGACGTTTCCGCTGGTGTGGTGCGCGCGGTAGAACAACACGCCCACGCGGGGCAACTCTTCGCCGGCCGGCCTCGCAGGCCGGTCGAGTACGCCCCATTCGGGCAGTTCGGCAGGCGGTTCGAAGCCTTCACCGCCGAGCAGCACGGTGTCGGTCAGGAAGGCGTGCAACTGGTCGAGATTGGTGGGCCCGCCGTGTGCGAGATAGCGATGTGCCTCGGCCGCAACGCCGATCGGAACCGTCGAATACTCCATGAGTTCGGCGTCGGGTGTTTGTTCACCGCCCAGGACGACGACCGGGACCCCGGTTGCCAGCACGGTGTCGAGTCCGTCCCGCCAGCTGCGTGCGGAACCCAGGATCCGCACGACGACCAGGCCGGAACCGTCGAGCAGCGCGGGAAGTTCGGTGGGCACGTCGAGGCGCGACGGGTTGCCGAGCACCCAGTCGGCACCGCTCGACCGTGCCGACAGCAGGTCGGTGTCGGACGTCGACAACAAAGTCAGGCGCGTCACGACGCAACCCGAAAACACAGGCGTACAGCCATGTTCAGTCTCCAAAACCCTCGTGGACCTCACGTGCCGTGGCCGGTCTCCTGGCTGACGGGTCGTCGCTGCTGCGCCGACCTTCCCGGACCGAGATCCAGTGGCCTCCGTACCGGCGGACCGGTACGGACGAGGGCGAGCAACTATCCGCTCACAGTGGCGAGGGCCGCGCCGGTTTCTCACCGGCTTCCCGAGCACCACGGCAAACCGAGAGTAGCGCACGTTGCCGGGAAGGTGTGCAAGCATGTGCGTCCGTGGATGCTCTCCCACCCCCTCTTCCTCCCGATCGGTGTCCCGGAATCCTCCGCCCGCACGTCGCTGCGGACGGGGCGCTGGTGCGCCTGCGTGTGCCCGGCGGACAACTCCCCGACGGTGCGCTTCAGGCATTGTCCGCGGTCTCGGTTGCCTGTGCGGACGGCGACGTGCACCTGACGTCGCGCGGAAACCTGCAGATCAGAGGGATCGAACTCGACGCGTGCGGAGCCGTGCCGTCGGCCCTGTCCGAGGCCGTGACCGCGACGGGTCTGTTGCCCTCGCCGAGTCACGAACGGGTGCGCAACATCGTCGCGTCTCCCCTCACGGGGCTCTGCGGAGGACTCGCCGATGTACGTCCGCTCGTCCGTGAACTCGACGCCGAGTTGTGTGCCGATCCGGCGCTCGCCGACCTGCCGGGACGGTTCCTGTTCGGCATCGACGACGGTCGCGGGGATATCGCCGCGATGCGCTGCGATCTGACCGCGATCCTCCGCGACCCCGCCGTGTCGACGATCGTGATCGGCGACCTCCGAGGACCGACGGTGCCGCTCGCGCAGGTGCCGGCGACACTGATCCGGCTCGCCCGGCACTTCGCCGGGATCCGGGATTCGGTGTGGCATGTGCGCCAACTCCCGGGTGCCGGAGCCGAACTCGGGGGCCGGGATCCAGCGCCCCGTCCGCCGGCCCGCACGATGCCGTACGGCACACTCGGCGGCGCGGTATCGGTGCTGGTCCCGCTCGGAATTCTCACCCCGGGCATGGTGGCCGCCCTGCCGGATCGGGGTGTCGTCGTCACCCCCTGGCGAGGACTGGTTCTTCCGGTGGAATCGAATCCTGTTGCGCTACGGGAGGTCGGCTTCGAGACCGCTGCCGAATCGTCGTGGCAGCGGGTGACCGCATGCACGGGAGCGCCCGGGTGTAGCCTCGCCGAGGGTGACACCCGAGCGCTGGCTCGCCGGCTCGTCGCCGGAAACACAATCGATTCCCGAATTCATGTCGTCGGCTGCGAACGCGCCTGCGGCGCGCCGCACTCGCCTCATCGCCTTGCCTTCGCCAGGAGCACACCGTGACTCTTCCACCGCCGCACCCTGCCCACGCGTCCGCGCCACCTCGCCGGTACGACTACATCACCGACGGTGCCGAGATCTACGTCCGGTCGTTCGCGACGATCCGCGCCGAATCGGATCTGACCGCGATCCCCGCGACGGCGGAGAAGGTCGCGGTCCGGATGATCCACGCGAGCGGACAGACCGATCTGGCACGGGATCTCGTGATCCATCCCGATCTTGTTCCGGCCGCACGCGCTGCGCTGAACGCGGGCGCTCCGATCCTCACCGACGCGAACATGGTGGCGTCGGGAGTCACCCGCACACGACTGCCCGCCGGCAACGACGTGGTGTGTCTGCTCGCCGATCCGCGTGTCCCCGAACTCGCCGAGCGCTGGGGCACGACCCGCTCCGCTGCGGCGGTGTCCCTGTGGGCCGACCGCCTCGAGGGCGCAGTCGTCGCGGTCGGTAATGCCCCGACGGCCTTGTTCCATCTCCTCGAGATGCTCGACGCCGGCGCCCCCCGGCCGGCCGCGATCGTCGGGGTGCCCGTCGGGTTCATCGGCGCCGCCGAATCCAAGGAAGCGCTGCTCGACCATCGGCTGCAGATACCCCACCTGGTGGTGCGGGGCCGCCGCGGCGGGTCGGCGATGGCGTCGTCCGCGATCAATGCACTTGCCCAGGAGAAGGAATGAGCGACACGGTGTCCGGCAGGTTCTACGGAGTGGGCCTCGGCCCCGGCGATCCCGAACTCATCACGCGCAAGGCCGCGCGGTTGATCGCCGAGGCGGACGTCCTCGCCTACTATTCCGGCACGCACGGCCGGTCCATCGCTCGATCGATCGCCGCCGACCTGATCCCGGAGGGCGTGATCGAAGAACTGCTCGTGTACCCGGTGACGACGGGCACCACCGATCACCCGGGCGGGTACGACGGTGCGATCGCCGATTTCTACGACGAGTCCGCCGCCCGGTTGGCCGCCCATCTCGACGCGGGACGCACCGTGGTGGTGCTGTGCGAGGGCGACCCGTTGTTCTACGGCTCGTACATGTACCTGCACGACCGCCTCGCGCCTCGATACCCGACTGAGGTGGTACCGGGTGTGACGTCGGTGTCCGCTGCTGCGGCTGCCGCAGCCGAGCCGATGGTCCGCCGTACCGACGTGCTCACCATCCTGCCGGGCACGCTTCCCACCCCGGAGCTGGCACGTCGGCTCGCCGACACGGACGGCGCGGCGATCATGAAGCTGGGCAGGACGTTCCCCGCCGTCCGGGAGGCGCTCGCCCAGTCCGGTCGACTCGACGACGCGGTCTACGTCGAACGCGCATCGATGGATCGGCAACGCATCCTGCCGGTCGCCGACGTCGACGCGGACGCGGTGCCCTACTTCTCGGTGATCCTCACCGCCGGCGACCGTGCGCCGAAGAACCGTGAGATCGGCGACCGGTCCCGGCCGGTCGCCGTGGAGTCGCCGGAAGCGGATGTGACGAACGAGTTGCTCGTCGTCGGGCTGGGACCGGCCGACGAGAAGTGGCTGACACCCGAAGCGGCGGACGCGCTCGCGCAGGTCGATCACGTCGTCGGTTACGGACCGTACGTCGACCGCGTTCCGGTTCGCACCGGGCTGCACCGGCATTCGAGTGGCAACACCGTGGAGGTGGACCGCGCGCGATTCGCGCTCGATCTCGCCCTGTCCGGCGAGAAGGTCGCCGTGGTCTCCGGTGGTGACGCCGGAGTCTTCGGCATGGCGTCGGCGGTCTTCGAGGCCGCGCAGGACGAGAAGTACGCGTCCGTACCGATTCGCGTCCTGCCGGGTGTCTCCGCGGTGCAGGCCGTGGCAGCGCGCGCCGGCGCCCCGATCGGTGGTGACTTCGCGGTGATGAGCCTGTCGGATCGCCTCAAGCCGTGGAACGTGATCGAGAGACGACTGGCGGCGGTCGCCGAGGCCGATCTCGTCCTGGGCATCTACAACCCGGCGTCGCGCTCGCGCACCACGCAGGTCGCCGATGCGAAAGCGGTACTGCTGAAACATCGTCCGGCGGATACAGTCGTCGTGATCGGACGCGATGTGGGACGGCCCGGCGAGTCGCTCGAGGTCACGACGCTCGAGAGACTGGATCCGGCGAGCGTCGACATGAAGTGCCTGCTCATCGTCGGCGCGGCGGGTACGTCGGTGACGTCGACCGGTGCCGTGTGGACGAAACGGTCGGTCGACGTTCGGATTCCGGAATCGTCGACCACCGCGTGACGTGCGGTGTCCACCCCGGATCGTCGACAGGTTCGCTCGCCGAAGCGGGGTTCGCCCCTGCTGCAACCGTGGCGAACCCCGCTTCGGTGCGCGAGGATGAAACGCTATCCGAGGCCGTGACGTTCGCGGGCGGGGTCGTAGAGGTGCGAGCAGGCGACGTCGGGTTGCTCCCGTACCCCGAGTGCCCGTCCGACGACGATCACCGCGGTGTGCTTCAGTCCCGCTGCCTCGACACTGTCGGCGATGTCCGCGAGGGTGCCGCGCAGCACGATCTGGTTCGGGCGTGATGCGAACGCGACCACCGCGACGGGACAGTCGGCACCGTACTCCACCGTGAGTTCCTCGGCGAGGACGCGGATGCGCGTGATCGCCAGGTGCAGGACGAGACTCGCCCGGAGCCCGGCGACCCGCGCGAGCGCTTCGGTGTCGGGCATGGCGGTGGAGCGGGCCTGGGTGCGGGTCAGCACGACCGTCTGTACGAGTTCGGGGACGGTCAGTTCGGTACCGAGCGCCGCGGCCGCCGCGGCGTAGGCCGGAACACCGGGTGTGACGTTCCAGGGCACACCGGCGGCGTCGAGTCGTCGCGTCTGTTCGGTGAGCGCGGAGTACAGCGACGGGTCGCCGGAGCACAGCCGCACCGCGTCGAGCCCACGCCGGTGTGCGTCGACGAGGTGGGCGGTGATCTCGTCGAGGTCCAGATGTTGCGTGTCGATCAGTTCGGCGTCGTCACGGCAGTGCGAGAGGGTCTCGGCATCGAGATAGGTACCGGCGTACAGAACGACCGGGACCTCGCGGAGCAGGTTCACCGCTCGTAGCGTGAGCAGGTCTGCCGCTCCCGGTCCGGAGCCTACGAAATGGACGGTCATCGTTCACCTTTCACTGCACTCCATTGCACCACGGGCCGTTGCGCGCGCCAGCCGGTGAATGTTCCGATCGGATCGGCGTGTTCGACGGACAGGCGCACGAGTTCACCGCCGTGCACCTTCCACCACCGCACCAGGACGGCCTCGGTCTCCAGAGTCACCGCGTGCGCGACGAGCCGTCCGCCGGGAGTCAGTGCGTCCCAGCACGCGTCGAGCACGCCGTCGCGGCTTCCTCCCCCGCCGACGAAGATCGCGCCGGGTGCTTCGAGACCGGCGAGCGCAGCGGGGGCGGGCCCGCGGACGACGCGGACGGCGGACGGCACACCCAACGCGGCGGCATTGCGTTCGATCGCGTCGGCGCGATCTGCGTTGTTCTCCACCGAGATCGTGCGGCAACGGGGATCGGTGCGTGCCCATTCGATTCCGACGGAACCGGCACCGGCACCGACGTCCCACAGCAGCTCCCCCGGACGCGGCGCGAGAGCACACACCGCGGCCAGACGCACGGTCCGCTTGCTGAGCTGGCCGTCGTGTTCGAACAGCTCGTCGGCGAGACCGGGAGTTGCCGACAGCCCTGCGGAACCGTCGGCCTCGATGCACAGCAGACTCAACGACGGAACCGATGCGTTCACGAGATCGTCTGCTGTCGAATCGATCCGGGATTCTGCATCCGCTCCGAGATTCGACAGTACCGAGACACGGGAGTTGCCGAACCCGCTGTCGGCCAGCAGCGCCGCGACGTCCGGCACCCGCGCTCCGTCGACGAGAACCACGAGCCGCCGGCCGCGGGTGAGAAACCGTCGCAATGAGTCGATCTCGCGTCCCACCACGGTGACCGTCTCACATTCCTCCGCAGACCAGCCCATGCGGGCGCGGGCGAGCGCCACCGAGGACACGGCGGGGATCACCCGCACGGCGTCGCGGCCCAGTCGACGGATCAGGGTGGTGCCGATCCCGGAGACCAGCGGATCGCCCGACGCGAGGGCGACGACATCCCTGCCTGCGTGCCGCTCGAGGAGATCGTCGAGGCCCGGCAGCAGCGGCGACGGCCACTGCTCGCGCATCGCACGCCCGGCGGGGACCAGGTCGAGGTGCCGCCGGCCGCCGAGCAGAACGTCGGCGGCGAGTATTCGTTCCCGGACGGCCGAGGGCACGCCCGGCCACCCCTCCGCCCCGATACCGACGACGGTGATGCGTGAACCCATGGCGGTGAACCCTAACCCACGGCCTGCGGCTACACTCGGCCGCGGCAAGACAATCGAAGGTGCCCCTCACGGGGATAATCGGGAAGCCGGTGAGAATCCGGCACAGGCCCGCTGCGGTGACCCGGGAGTCGTCGATCATGCGCGTACGCGCAGCCACTGGACCACACGTCCGGGAAGGCGATCGCACGGCGTCCGACCGGGAAGTCCGAATACCGGCCTTCGAACAGCTTGCCGCGGAGAACATCCCAGCGGGAGCCTGTGGAGGTCGAAGTGCACGTGTATCCGTTCGGTGCGGTGGTCGGTTCCGACGACCTCGCGCTGGCCCTGACCCTGTGTGCGGTGTCGCCGTCGATCGGCGGTGTACTGGTACGCGGCGAGAAGGGCACCGCGAAATCGACGACGGTGCGTGCGCACGCCGCACTGTTGCCGCCGGTCACCGTCGTCGAGGGATGCCGGTTCTCGTGCGATCCGACCGCACCCGATCCGTCCTGTCCGGACGGCCCTCACCCTGCCGATGCGGCCGCGCATCTCCGGCCGGTGCGGCTCGTGGAACTACCCGTCGGGGCGGCGGAGGATCGCGTCACCGGCTCGTTGCATCTCGGCAAGGCGCTGTCCGAACGCAGGGCCGAGTACGAACCCGGTCTCCTGGCACTCGCCCATCGGGGTGTGCTGTACGTCGACGAGGTCAACCTCCTGCACGACCACCTGGTGGACCTGCTGCTCGACGCCGCCGCGATGGGCCGCTCCACCGTCGAACGTGACGGTGTGTCCGTCGAACACGCTTCCCGGTTCGTGCTGGTCGGAACGATGAATCCCGAAGAAGGCGAACTGCGTCCGCAACTCCTCGACCGTTTCGGGCTCGCCGTCGACGTGGCCGCGCCCCGCGACCCGCAGGTGCGTGCCGAGATCGTGCGGCGGCGGATGGCCTTCGACGCCGATCCCGCCGGATTCACCGCCCGGTGGGCGGATCGGGACGCCGAATGGTCACGAGGCATCGTCGCCTCGCGCGAACTCGTCCCGCAGGTCGTGCTGAGCGACGACGCGCTGGTCTCCATCGCCGAGGTGTGCGCGGCCTTCGACGTGGACGGCATGCGCGCCGACCTCGTCACCGCTCGCACCGCGATCGCACACGCGGCGTGGCACGGGCGTACCGAAGTGACGCGCGAGGACATCGCGGCAGCGGCGCGGCTGGCATTGCCGCATCGGCGGCGGCGCAATCCCTTCGATGCACCCACGAGCAGCGACGATCTACTCGACGAACTGCTGGGCGAGGACGACACCGACCCGGATCCCGATCCGGGCCCCGACGATCCCGGTGGCGGTGAGAGCGCACCCGGCGAGACTGCGGGCGATGTGTCCTCCGACTCGGCCGGCCGATCGTCCTCCACGCTGTCGTCGGCATCGGATCCGTATCGCACCAGGGTGTTCTCCGTCGACCGGGTCGGACACGGTGCGGCCGGTCGCCGGTCGCGAGCGGTCACCACGATCGGCCGCACCGTGGGCAGCCGCCGCGGCGATTCCGGTCCCGTCCACCTGCCTGCGACGATTCGCACCACGGCGTTCGCCGACAAGGACGGTTGGCAGCTTCGCCGGAAGATCGTCGAGGGCCGCGAGGCCAATCTGGTGTTGCTGTGCGTCGATGCCTCCGGCTCGATGGCGGCACGCAATCGCATGGTCCAGGTCAAGACGGCAGTCCTGTCGTTGCTGCTCGATGCCTACCGTCGCCGCGACACCGTCGGTCTCGTGACCTTCCGCGGCACCGGAGCTACGGTCGTGCTGCCGCCGACGAATTCGGTGGACGTGGCGGCCGCGCGCCTGCAGGAACTCCCCGCCGGCGGACGCACGCCCCTGGCCGAGGGCCTGACCGAGGCGGCCGAGACCGTGCGGCGCCATTCGCTGCGCGATCCCGATCGCCGCACGCTTCTCGTCGTGGTCACCGACGGTCGCGCCACCGCCGGCCCCGATGCCGTCCGTCGTTCACTCGAGGCCGCGGACGTGATTGCCGCTCAGGGAATCTCGTCGGTCGTCGTGGACTCCGAGACCGGCCGGTTCCGGATGGGGCTCGCGATGCGTCTGGCCGAGCGTCTCGGTGCCGAGTACGTACCCGTCGGTGAGGTGGACGCCGACGCACTCACCGGAATCGTCAGGGAAAGGGCTGCCTGATGCCCCAGGGACAACCCACCGTCGTGCCCGACGACGGTCTCACCACCCGCCAGCGTCGCAACCGGCCTCTGCTGATGGTCAACACCGGTGACGGAAAAGGAAAGTCGACAGCGGCTTTCGGTCTCGCTCTGCGGGGATGGAACCAGGGATGGTCGGTCGCCGTCTTCCAGTTCGTCAAGTCCGCCAAGTGGCGACTCGGCGAGCAGACTGCCTTCGAGACTCTCGCCGGCCTGCACGACGAGCGGGGTACCGGTGGTCCCATCGAGTGGCACAAGATGGGGTCGGGCTGGTCGTGGTCGCGTAAGGAGGGCACCGAGGAGGATCACGCCGCCGATGCGCTCGCCGGGTGGCGCGAGATCCAGCGACGTCTCGCCGTGGAACAGCACGGGTTGTACGTGCTGGACGAGTTCACGTATCCGATCGACTGGGGCTGGATCGATATCGACGAGGTCGTCGAGACGTTGACCTCACGACCGGGGCGCCAGCACGTGATGATCACGGGTCGCCGGGCCCATCCGAAGCTCGTCGAGGTCGCCGACCTCGTGACGGAGATGACGAAGGTGAAGCATCCGATGGACGCGGGGCAGAAGGGCCAGCGAGGGATCGAGTGGTGAGAGTTCCACGTGTGGTCGTCGCCGCACCCGCGTCCGGGCACGGCAAGACGACTGTCGCCACCGGTCTCATGGCCGCTCTGCGACGGGCCGGACACATCGTGTCGGGCCACAAGATCGGTCCCGACTACATCGATCCCGGTTACCACTCGCTCGCCACCGGGCGGGCCGGTCGCAATCTCGACCCGCACCTCGTCGGCGAAGACCTCGTCGCCCCCCTCTTCCTGCACGGCGCCGCCGGTGCGGACATCGCCGTGATCGAAGGGGTCATGGGGTTGTACGACGGGATGATCGGCACCGACGGGTACGCGTCCACCGCCCATACCGCGGCCCTGCTGTCCGCGCCGGTGATCCTCGTCGTCGACGTCTCGCACGCCTCCCGGTCGATCGCGGCGATCGTGCACGGCATGGCGTCCTACGATCGCGGCACCCGGATCGCCGGTGTGATCCTGAACAAGGCCGGATCCCGGCGACATTCGGACGAGGTGATCCGCGCTCTCGAACCGACCGGCATCCCGGTCCTCGGAGTCCTCGGCCGCGACGACGGCATCACCGTCCCTTCACGGCATCTCGGACTCGTGCCGGCCGAGGAACGCGGCGAGGCGACAGCGCAGGTCGATCGGCTCGCGGCGCAGATCGCCGAGCACATCGACCTCGGTGAGATCGTCGGTATCGCCTCGATGGCACCGGACCTTTCCGCCACGGCCTGGGATCCGGGATCCTCCGCGGAGAACGGACCGGTGATCGCCGTCGCCGGTGGCCGGGCCTTCACCTTCCGGTACACCGAGACCGAGGAACTGCTGCGAGCCCACGGATGCCGGCCCGTGGCATTCGACCCGCTCCGTGACGAACGGCTTCCCGCCGGCACCGCAGGCATCTACCTCGGTGGGGGCTTCCCCGAGGTACATGCCGCCGACCTCGCCGCGAACGCGCCTCTACGCGCGCACCTGCGCGACGCGATCGCGGCCGGGGTTCCGACCGTCGCCGAATGTGCCGGTCTGCTCTATCTCGGTCGTGACGTCGACGGGCACGAGATGGTGGGCGCGCTCGACGCCTCGGCGCGGATGACACCGCGCCTGACACTCGGCTACCGCACGGCGATCGCCCCGCAGGACACTCTTCTCGCTCCTGCCGGCAGCCGCGTCACCGGCCACGAATTCCACCGCACCGTGGTCGATTCCGGCGCGTCCCCGGCGTGGCTGCTCGACGGCCGGCCGGACGGCGTCGCGACCGCGACCGTGCACGCGTCGTATCTGCACACGCACTGGGCCGGCCATCCCGAGCTCGCACGACGATTCTCGGACGCCGCACGGGCAGCGGAACCCTCGCCCGAACCCGTCTCCGCACCGGCACGTCGTCGAATACACGAACCCGACCTGCACCATCACGGCGACCGCGACGCGACCGAAGGCCTGGTCGACCTGGCCGTCAACGTCTCGCGCCGGCCACGACCGGCCTGGCTCGACGACGCCCTGCGTTCCTCACTGGACCGTCTCGATCGTTATCCCGACCCGAGCGGCGCCCGCGCCGCCCTTTCCGTCCGCCACGGCCGCAGCCTCGACGAGGTTCTCCCGACGGCCGGAGGCGCCGAGGCGTTCACGCTGATCGCCAGGGCGCGAGCATGGCGGAAACCGGTGGTGGTGCACCCGCAGTTCACCGAACCGGAAGCGGCGCTGCGGGTGGCCGGGCATCGCGTCACGCGGGTCGTGCTGCGCCGCGAGGACGGGTTCGTCCTCGATCCGGCTGCGGTTCCGGAGGACGCCGACCTGGTCGTCGTCGGCAATCCCACCAATCCCACCTCGGTGCTGCATCCGTCCGGCACGCTCCTGGCACTGGTGCGACCGGGACGGGTCGTCGTCGTCGACGAGGCGTTCATGGACGCCGTTCCGGACGAGACGGACTCGCTGACGGACCGGCCCGTTCCGGGGCTCGTGGTGTTGCGGTCGCTCACCAAGACCTGGGCGATCCCGGGCCTGCGCGCCGGATACGTCGTCGGCGACCGCGAGGTGGTCGCGGATCTCGCTGTGCAGCAACCACCCTGGTCGGTGTCGACTCCCGCCGCAGCCGCGATGATCGCGTGCGCGTCCGACGAGACGGCACGCGAGACCGCCGTCATCGCCCGGGAGATCGTGGCCGACAGGGCGGTTCTCGTCGACGCGCTCTCCGGTCTCGGGATCCGCGTGGTCCCGGCCGCTACGGCCCCGTTCGTGTTGGCGGAGGTACCCGAGGGGACTCGGGAGAAGCTGCGGGAGAGGGGCTTCGCGCTGCGTCGCGGCGATACCTTCCCCGGTCTCGGAGACGAGTGGGTGCGCATCGCGGTGCGTGATGCCGCCACCACGGGGGCGCTCGTCGAGGCGTGGAGAACGATCCTGTGAAACACAGGGCCCTCGGGCTGGTGCTCGGTTACGCCGCCGACCAGGTCTTCGGCGATCCGCAGCGGTGGCATCCCGTGAGCGGCTTCGGGACGGTGGCGCGCGCCACCGAGAGCCGGCTCTATGCCGACAACAGTGCCTCCGGGGTGGTCTTCACCTCGGTGCTGGTGGGTTCCGTCGGAGCGGTGGGGTACGTCGCCGACCGCGCGACCCGCCGTCGCCCGGTGCTGTCGATCGCGGTCACCGCGCTCGCGACCTGGATCGTGCTCGGGGGCCGTTCGCTCGGGCACGAGGCCCGGACGATCGATGCCCAGCTGCGCGGGGGTGATCTCGCCGCGGCGCGGCGGCAGGTGACCCACCTGGTGGGTCGCGACCCGTCCCGGCTCGACGAGAACGGGATCGCCCGCGCCACGATCGAGTCGGTTGCCGAGAACACCTCCGACGCCGTCGTCGCGCCGCTGTGGTGGGGCGCGATCCTCGGTCCCGCCGGCCTGCTCGGCTACCGGGCCGCGAACACCCTCGACGCGCGTGTCGGCCACCGCACGCCGCGTCTCGAACGGTTCGGATGGGCCTCGGCGCGGTTCGACGACCTGCTCAACCTTGCCCCGGCGCGGCTGACGGCTCTGCTGGCCGCGGCGCTGGGGGACGACTCTCGGGGTGCGATGGGTGCGTGGCGGCGGGACGCGCACCAGCATCCGAGTCCGAACGCCGGACCGGTCGAGGCGGCGTTCGCCGGCGCTCTCGGCATCAGGCTCGGCGGCGCGAACGTCTATCACGGAGTGGTCGAGGACCGCGGCACGCTCGGCGACGGGCCTGCGCCGTCGCCGAGCGATATCGGACGGACCGCTCGGCTCGCCTCGAAGGTGGGAATCGGCGCCCTGGTGACGGCAGTCGCCGTCGCGCTCGCGTGCCGTCGATAACTCCTTCCCGACCCTTCGCCCCCGGCCTTGTCGGTGGTTTCCCTCCCGAGGACACAGGTGTCACGGCATGTGACGCAGGTCGTCGATGCGATGGTCGAATTCGCCGTCGGTGTCGTCGACCGCGTCCTCGAGGCGTCCGTTCTCGAGCGGCCGGTACACGAAGACGGTGTTCAGACCGACCTCGCGGGCGGCGCGGAGGTCGTAGGGATGCGAGGCGACCATCGCCGCGCGGGACGGATCGACTCCGAGATAACGGCAGGTGCGTTCGTAGAGGAAGTGCTCGGGTTTGAAGGCGCCGAACAGTTCGGCCGTGAGGATGACGTCGGCCTCGAGGTGCCGGTCGCGGAAGAGTGTCACCATCGTGGCCATATCGGTGTTCGACAGGGTCGCCACGACGGCCTGCGAACGGAGTTCCTTCAGTCCGGGTCGCACGTCCGGCCACGCTTCGAGGCGTTGCCATGCCCGCGCCGTCTCGATGCGCACATCGTCCGGAAGGTCGATCCCGAACTGCTCACATACGTCGCCGAGTCCGTCGACGTAGGAGTCCTGCACGCGATACCAGTTCTCCACCGACTGGTCGAGACGGAGGATGCGCTCGTAGTAGTCCTTCCTCCAGGCCCGGACCAGGTCGCCCACGGTCGCCGGATCGGCGTCCGGTCCGAGGGCATCGGCCACCGCGCGGGTGACCGGGGTGTAGAAGTCCATCAGGGTGCCCTGCACGTCGAAGATGTACGCGTCGTATCGGCTCACGCTCCGGAGCATGCCCGGTCACGTCCTCCCGAAACGAGCCCGCCGAAGACCCCACGCCGGTGTGACCCGCGTCGCATACTGGGACCGAAGCGTCGCGCCTTCGGGGGTACACCATGGACGACCTGGCCGAATTCCGTCACGATCTCGATCGCATCGAACACCGCGTCGCCGGTGAGGTGACCGTCGGCCGCTCACGCGTCCGGATCCTGGCGGGATGTGTCGCGCTGCTGGTGGTAGGTCTGCTGCTTCCGCAGGCCACGTCCGTGACGTCTCTGACGACCCTCGTGCGCTGGGATTCCGACTCCGTCGCCCTGCCGGTGCGGATCTTCGACGCTTTCGTGGTGGTGTTCGGCATCCTCGTACCGCTCGTCGCGTTGCTCCGTCGTCGCTGGGGTGCCGCAGCGATCGCGATGCTCGGTTCGGGCGCGGCGTCGATGGTGGGGCTGTTCGCCGTCTGGTCGCAGGCCGGGATGGTCGCCCACACCCCACACGCACCGCATGTGGGCCTGTACCTGTGCTGGGGCGCCGTGATCGCCTCCACTGCGGTGTGGCTGCCTGTCGTACTCTCCACCGCTCCCCTGCGCAGCGATCCTCCGATCACGGCCGGAGTTCTGACACCCCGGCACGGCCGCTGATCTCGCGTCCAGCAACTTGGCAGTGGCGCGCATCACACTTTCGGTGCAACACTGTAATCAGTGCAACACGCACCCCGGTCGCGTCCCCGGGAGGACATCATGCGACATTCACACATCCACGGATTCGGACGAACGGGCGGTTGGCAGCAGGCCGACGTCCCCGACGCGAGCGATGCCGCCGAGTGGTTCGCCGGCAGGCTCCCCGACGACTGGTTCACCGGACAGCCCGACATCGAGATCGACAGGGAGGAAATCTTCGTCGTCGGCCCCCTCGGGGTACCCGACGGCGCGAGCGACACCGAGATCGACGGACGCATCGCTCGGTTCCGCGAGACCACACGCGCCGACCGGATGCGCATCGCCGACGAGGCCGAGGCCCGCTACGGCCGCAAGGTGGCCTGGGGGGTGAAGATCGGCGACCGCACCGCCCTGTTCACCCACCTCGCCGTCCCGGTCATGACACGGCTGCGCCAACCCGAGCGGAAGGTACTCGACACTCTCGTCGACGCGGGGGTCGCACGGTCCCGTTCCGACGCACTGAAGTGGACCGTCAGGCTCGTAGGCCGGCACTCGGAGCAGTGGCTCCAGGAACTGCGGGAAGCGATGAAAAAGGTCGACGATCTGCGTTCCGAAGGTCCGCAGGTCTGACCTCCGAGACTCGGAGAACCCAGTCCCGCGCCGTCGTCACGGAATCCACCGTGGCGACCCCGTGGGGCGCGGCAGGCCGGCGCACGACGATCACGCGCACGCCCAGCTCGTCCGCCGCGTCGAGTTTGCCGCGGGTGAACGAACCACCGGAGTCTTTCGTGACGAGCGTGTCGATCCTGTTGTCGAGCAGAAGCTTCCGTTCGTCGTCCCTGGTGTAGGGGCCGCGCCCGAGCAGCACCGACCAACTCGGCGGCACGTCGGTCGTCACGGGGTCGACGACGCGGACGAGCACGTCGTGTGCAGCGAGCGGCCCGACGAAGCGGTCGAGCGTCTGCCGTCCCGTACTGAGGAAGATCCGCCGGCCGGTCGCGGCGTTACGGGCCGCGGCGTGGTGGTCGTCGGCCCACGTCCACCGACCGTGCCGGTCGTGCCAGCCGGGCCTCTGCAGACGCAGCAACGGCACGTGTGCCACGGTGCATGCCGCAGCGGCGTTCGCACTGATGCCGGCTGCGAACGGATGGGTGGCGTCGACGACGGCCCGGATACCGCGCTCGCTCAGGTACCGGGCGAGGCCCTCGGCGCCACCGAACCCTCCGATGCGTACCGGGCCGACGGGCAGGCGCGGGTTGCGGACCCGGCCCGCGAGTGAGGACTCGAACTCGATCGCGTCGTCGTCCAGAGCAGCGGCGAGCGCGCGTGCTTCACCGGTTCCACCCAGGATCAGGACCGTCACCGCAGAGTCCCCGTCAGCACCGGCAGGGTCCGCTCGTCGGACAGCATGTCGAGCAGGGCATCCATGTCGAGGTGTTCGTCGACGAGGTCGGCGAGTGCCTCGATGCGGGACTCGCGTGCAGCCGGGAAACTCACCTCGCCGGTACGGATCTCGCGACCCACCGCCGCGGCGACCTCGTGCAGCCACGCCCACCGCAGAGCGTCCCCTTCGAGGGCACCGTGCCACATGGTGCCGAACACCGAACCCACCCGTACGCCACCGAGGAAGTCCGTGCCGCCGTCGACGGTGATGCGTCCGTGATGGATCTCGTATCCGGAGGCAGCGGCGTCCAAGGCCGAACCCCGGGGTAACCGCAGAACCTTGGCCGGGCCGAACGTGGTGCGCACCGGGAGCAGTCCGAGACCCGCCGCGTGCGCGCCGGGCACACCTTCGACACCGTGCGGATCGTCGATGTGCGTACCGAGCATCTGGAATCCCCCGCAGATACCGAGGACCGGATAACCCCGGTTCGCGTGTTCCACGATGGCGGTGTCGAGACCCCGCGAACGAAGCCACGCGAGATCCGCCAGGGTCGCGCGGGTTCCGGGCACGATCACCACATCGGTTCCGGCGAGCGCCCGGGGATCGTCGACGAAACGAACCCGCACATCCGGCTCCAGGCACAACGCGTCGACGTCCGTGAAATTGCTGACGCGCGGCAGCATCACGACACCGATGGTCACGGCGCCGTCGCCGTCGTGCGCGGGACGGGAGGTGAGGGCGAGCGAGTCCTCGGAGTCGAGCCACAGGTCGCGCTGCCACGGCAGCACACCCACTACCGGGCGGCCGGTGAGCTGTTCGAGCGAATCCAGCCCGGGCTTCAGGAGCGAGACGTCGCCACGGAACTTGTTGATCACGAAGCCGCGGACCAACTGTTGATCCGCGGCGTCGAGCAGAGCCAGCGTGCCGTACATCGACGCGAAAACGCCACCGCGGTCGATATCGCCGACGACGACGGTGGGCATCGAACCATGCCGTGCCAGTCCCATGTTCACGTAGTCGTGGGCACGCAGGTTGATCTCCGCCGCGCTACCGGCACCTTCGCACACCACCACGTCGAACCGGTCGCGGAGATCGTCGAACGCGCCGAACGCCGCCTCGGCGAGATGCCGTCGACCACCGGCGAATTCGCCCGCTTCCAGCACACCGGCCGGCCGGCCGAGGACGACGACGTGGCTGCGCCGGTCGCTACCGGGTTTGAGCAGTACCGGGTTCATCGCGGCCTCCGGGATCGCGCGTGCGGCCACCGCCTGGATCCACTGAGCGCGACCGATCTCCGCGCCCTCGTTCGTCACCATCGAGTTGTTCGACATGTTCTGCGCCTTGAACGGCGCGACCTTCAGGCCGCGCCGCAACAAGGATCGGCAGATCCCGGTGACGACAACGGATTTCCCTGCATCCGAAGTCGTTCCGGCGACGAGCAGGCCCGAACCCATGCGGTCAGGCCGGAATCGGCACGCGACGGGAGGCGCGTTCGGTGAGGTAGGCGAAGACCACGCCCAGCGTCGTCCACAGAGTGAGCTGCACGGTGAACGACGCCACCCGGAACTCCCACAGCAGCGTTGCGGGGAAGCCTTCCCCGACCTTGTCGACGCTCGGCAACGCGAGATATCCCAGGCCCACCACGACGAGGAATGCGACTGCGGGACCGGCGATGCGGACGGTGTGCAGATCCTGGGTGGCGAGTGCCTTGGCCACCGCTACGGCAACGGCGATCGCGACGAGTCCGAGGACCACCGAGGCGAGCCACAGCAGAGTGCGCTGATCGATCGTGGCGGGATCGCCGACGGCCGGCGGGTTGGCCGGATACTTCAGGAACGGAACCGCTTCGATCGCCAGCCACGCCCCGGCCGCACCGACCAGCCCGAGCTTCCAGCCCGGCATATCGGTGAGACGGCGCGCGAAGTGCAGCACCGACGCGTAGAGGGCACCGAGCGCGAGACCCGCCAGGCCGGTCGCGAGGAACAACCCCACCTTCTGGCCGGTACGGCCGACGAGCGCATCGTCGCCGTGACTGTGACCGTGGGATTCGCCCGCGGCCGTCGCATGATCGTGATCGTGCGAATGCGATTCGCCTGCAGCCTCTTCGAGCGCGATCGCCGATTCGATGTGAGGTTCGCCGACGACGAAGGCGACACCGCCCGCGAGCAGACCCGCGACGAGTCCGGCAAGCAGGCCCCTCAGTAACAACCGGGTGTAGGTTCCGGGCATCGTGATTCCCGTTCTCAATGGCACGGAAGACCGAGCAGGTGCCGGCCGTCGTGCATCAGTTCGTGCATGAACATGCCGGTGCGCGAGATCGCGCCCTGATCGAATCCGACCAGATAGAGAACGAGAAATGCCGCCACGATCACTGCGGCGAGAGCCACTGCGAGTGCGGCAGAGCCGAGCGACTCGCCGGGTGTATGGACAACAGCCATGACAATCCTCCAGGGATTTCGCGTCCCATTCGATTCCGTCATGTGCCGCGGGAGTTTTCTGGCTTCCGAAGATCTCGTGTTCTCCGGTTACAGTGGCGCGACCGCTCCGGTTTCCCACCGGATTGCCTACACCTCGGCACATCGTTACCGACGAACCTTCGCACCGCTCGGTCGGCGATGTCAAGCGGAAAGGACATACCTGCCGTGCCCCGATTGTTTCTCGTCGCACATGCATCCACCTGTGCGACGGAACAGGCCCGATTCCCCTGCGACGAGCCGCTCTCGGACAGAGGCCGACGCGAACTCGAGCGCGCCTCCGCACCGGTCGTCGACCGGTGGGTGTGTGCACCGGAGCGACGCACGGTCGACACCGTCCACGCCTTCGGGTTCCCCGCCGAGATCGACCCCGCCCTACGCGAGCTCGACTACGGCACGTGGGCCGGATCTGCGATGGACGACGTACCCGAGAGCGAGTTGGAGGAGTGGCTGACCGATCCGGCGGCAGCACCGCACGGCGGCGAATCCGTGGAAGACCTGCTCGGCCGGGTCTGCACCTGGCTGGCGGCACAGGGCGACGGCTACGAACGTGTCGCAGCGGTGACCCACCCCGCGGTCGTCCGGGCCGCGACGGTGTGCGCTCTCGATGCTCCGGCGGCCGCGTTCTGGCGGGTCGACGTGCGGCCGCTGGACGTCGTCCGGTTGCACGGCCGACCGGGCCGGTGGACGTTGCGGCCGAACCGATTCCCGCGGTGAGCTACCACGTCACGTCCTTCTCGCACTGCTTCCCGTCGACCGTCGATTCCACCTGGACGGTTGCGTGCTCGAGCCCGTGCGACGACAGCGCGGTGCGCGCCGAGTCGAGGATCCACTGCGGGTCGTGGTCGCTGACGAGATGCACGGTGGCGACGTCCATGCCGGTGGTCAGCGTCCACACGTGCAGGTCGTGCACGCCGCACACGCCGGGCAGCGCGAGCAGGTCGGTGCGCAGGAGGTCGACGTCGAGGTGCGCGGGCGAGGTCTGGGTGAGAATCCGGAGCGACTCGGCAGCCAGTCGCAGTGCGCGCGGCACGACCCACAGGGAGATGAGCACACCGACGACGACGTCGGCGAGGCTCCAGCCGAAGATCATGACGAGTGCGCCTGCGATGAGGACGCCGACCGATCCGACGGCGTCGGCGAGCACCTCCATGTAGGCGCCGCGCACCGCGATGCTGTCCTTCGCGTCGGCCCGGAGCATGAGCATCACGACGATGTTTGCGGCGAGTCCCGCGAGGGCGGTGACGATCATGGGGAAACCGGGGAGTTCGGGGGCGTCCCCGATGCGGTCGATCGCCTCGTAGAAGACCCATCCCGCGACGCCGAGCAGCAGCACTGCGTTGACCATCGCGGTGAGGACCTCGGCGCGGTGCCAGCCGAAAGTACGCGAAGCGGCGGCACTTCCACGCCGGGCCAGAACGAGGGCGACCATGCCCATGGACACCCCGACGACGTCGGTGAGCATGTGCCCCGCGTCGGCGAGGAGTGCGAGGGATCCGATCAGGAGACCGACGAACGCCTCGAGCACGAAGAACGCGCCGAGGATGCCCAGCGCGAAGCCCATGCGCCGGATGACGCCGCGCGTGGGACCGGCCCCGCGACCATTGCCGACGCCGTGTGAGTGCCCGTGACCCGAACCCATCGATCTCCCTCTCCGAAACCTCGGGCCATCGTATGCATGAATGCGCATATGTTTCAACGCCAGGTGCCCGGCGTGGGTGGAGGACCTGCCCGAGGCCCTATTCGTCCGGGTCGTAGGCCGGGTGTTCGACGGTGGGCGGAAGGGTCGCGATCGCGGAGATCCGCTTGAGTCCGGCGGTCTGCAGCAAGTCCACGATCAACGACCTCATCTGCGCGAACACCACCGTCGCCGACACCCCCGCCCCGGCGATGAGGTCGGGATCCATCTTCTTGGCGATGCTGCGCAGCACACGCGCGGCCTCGGCCTGATCGGGCTGCTCCCCCGGCTCCGCCAGAACCATCCCGCGGAGCACGTCCACCGCATCGGCTACCTCGACGAAACGCTGCACGAGCCGCGGATCGAGGATCTCGTCGTCGCGGACGAGGGTCAGCGACCGGCGCGCGAGCACCCGGATGTTGCGCATCGCGTGGTCGATGGGATCGGCTGCGGCGGCGAGCACCGCGAGTCTGCCCCGACTGTTCCAGTAGAGGGGCGAGATCCGGCTGATCTCCCGTCCGCCCGTGAGGTGGGTGCGCATCGTGTCGATCGCGGGCTGGGTGGCCCGCGCCTGCTTGAGTGCGTCCTCGATCGGTTTCGGATTGTTCTCGACGAGCCCGGCCTCGACCTTCCTCAGGACTTCGCTCGCCGTCGCGAGGACCTCGGCGGCGTTGCGCCGGGCACGCCGCACCGGATGGGTGGGGATCATGGCGACGACCGCGATCCCCGTGAGACCCCCGACCAGGGCGTCGACCATGCGATCGGGCCCCCCTGTGCCACCGGGCGGCAACAGCGTCGCCACGAGCACCGCGGAGTTCCCGGCCTGCATCGCGAAGATCGGGCCGCTGTTCAACGCGACCGCCGTACTCATCGCGATCGTCACGACGAGCGCGATCTGCCACGGTCCGCTGCCGATCAGCGAGACGAGCAGGTCGCCCACGCCGATCCCGACGGTCACACCGCAGACCAGTTCGACGGAACGCCGCAACCGGGCGCCGAGACCGAGCCCGAGGGAGACGACTGCCGCGATGGGCGCGAAGAAGGGCTGGGCGTGACCGACCAGATCCTTCGCCACCCACCACGCCAGACCCGCCGCCAGCGCGCACTGGATGATCGGCAGCGCCGACGAACGCAGCCGTTCGAACGAGTCGGTCAGGCGCCTACGGGCTCCTCGGCAGGTGGGACGGCGTCTGGCCGCGACGGACAGTCTGTTGGCCACAGACATGTACGGCGGCGTCTATTCGACGCCCAGAGCTTCCGCTGCCCGCGGGTCGCAGTCCTCGAGCAGGTCCAGGCAGCGGGCGTGTTCGTCCGTCTCGCCGATCGTCTTCGCGGCCCGGGCGAGTACGGCGACGCAACGGAGGAAGCCGCGGTTGGGTTCGTGGCTGTAGGGCACGGGACCGAAGCCCTTCCAGCCGTTGCGACGCAGCTGGTCGAGACCGCGGTGGTATCCGGTGCGTGCGTAGGCGTAGGCGGCGATCGTCTCGCCACCGTCGAGTGCGGCCTCGGCGAGGTACGCCCATGCGATCGAGGCGGTGGGATGGTCGGCTGCGACCTTCGCCGGGTCCTCGTTGTTCAGCAGGGCCGACTCCGCGTCGTCGTCGCCGGGGAGCAGGGTGGGCTGAGGTCCGAGAAGATCACCGAAAGACGTCATGGGGTCATTCTGCCCTCCCGTCGCGAAGGCTCGATAGAGTCCCCGGGTAACCGCAGGCCGTCGAGCGAGGTGCAGCACGTTGTCGGACCCGAAGAACGAAGAGACACCCGAGAAGACTTCGACGACCCCGGATGTGGGAACACCGGACGGGGATACGGAGAACGAGCCTGCCGACAAGGCGATTTCCCCCGGGGAGCGGGAGGTGGCGGCCCTCGGGCAGACCGAGTCCGTCGTGGTGGGCACGGCAGATCGGCGTGCAGCCGCCGACGAGCCGGAAACCCCCGTCTCCGACGAAACCGGGAAGCCGGATGCCGACGCCACGCCCCCGGATGCGGATGCGGATGCGGACGAGACAGCAGACACGAACGAGAGCGACACGAACGAGAGCATCGCCACGGACGAGACCGTGGCGATGCCCGTCGTCGAGCGGAAGGCCGTCGAGTCCCGCCCGGCTCCCGAGCCCGAACCCGAACCCGCGCCCGACGTCGCCGATACGCCGACGGTGCAGATCCCCGTTCGCAACCATGTGCCCAAAGCGCCACCGCAGCGCATCGCGCCGCGCGGTGAGGAACCGCCGGCGCAGCCCGAGCCTGTCCGGGTGGCGGTCCAGCCCACACCCACGCGCATCCCGCCCGCACGCGACACGGGACGCCGACGGTGGCTGGGAGCCGCAGGGGCGGTAGCCGCGCTGGTGGTGGTGGCGATCGCCGTGGCCGCGGTGGTGGTGTTCGTGCAGCAACGCGCCGACAACTCCCCCGAGAGCCGCATCCGCTCGAGCATCGACACCTTCGTCGGAGCACTCGAATCGGGCGACCTCGCGACCCTGCAGGAGTCGACCTGCGGAGCGCTCTCCGACTTCTACGCGACGGTCGAACCGCAGAACTTCCGCGACATCCATCGACTCGCCGTCGAGCAGGGTGAGATTCCGGTGGTGACGAGCGTCGATCGCATCCAGATCACCGACAGCACCGCGATCGCCCAGGTCACCGCGCACACCGCGAACAATCCGTCCGATGTCACCGACCGCACCTTCGATCTCGCCCTCGACGGCGAGCAATGGAAGGTCTGCAGCGAATAACGGCAGCCCCGACCGACGGCGGTGCCGAACGCGCAGAAGTCGTCGATGCACTCGGCGTGTCGCGACGGCGCCTGCGCACCGACCGGACGACGCAGGGCGCCGACGAGAACGTCGGCGCCCTGCGTGCAGCGGTGGTTTCCTACTTGGCCGAGACCGAGCGTCCCGCCGACTTGAGGTCGTTGCAGGCTTCGATGACACGCTGCGTCATGGACGCCTCGGCCTTCTTCAGGTAGCTGCGCGGGTCGTAGGTCTTCTTGTTGCCGACCTCGCCGTCGATCTTGAGCACACCGTCGTAGTTGCTGAACATGTGTGCCGCGATCGGGCGGGTGAACGCGTACTGCGTGTCGGTGTCGACGTTCATCTTCACGACGCCGTAACTCAGCGCCTCGTCGATCTCCGACTTCAGTGAGCCCGAGCCGCCGTGGAAGACGAGGTCGAACGGCTTCGAGCCCGCCGGCAGACCCAGCTTCTTCGACGCGACGGCCTGGCCCTCGGCGAGGACGGACGGCTTGAGCTTGACGTTGCCCGGCTTGTAGACGCCGTGGACGTTGCCGAAGGTCGCGGCGAGCAGGTACTGGCCCTTGTCGCCGGCGCCGAGCGCGTCGACGGTCTTCTCGAAGTCCTCGACCGTGGTGTAGAGCTTGTCGTTGATGGCGTTCTCGACGCCGTCCTCTTCACCGCCGACGACACCGATCTCGATCTCGAGGATGATCTTCGCGGCCTTGGCGGCAGCGAGGAGCTCCTGGGCGATCTCGAGGTTCTCGTCGATCGGAACGGCCGAGCCGTCCCACATGTGCGACTGGAACAGCGGGTTCTGTCCGTTGTTCACGCGCTCCTGGGAGATCGCCATGAGCGGGCGGACGAAGCCGTCGAGCTTGTCCTTCGGACAGTGGTCGGTATGGAGGGCGATGGTCACGTCGTACTTCTCGGCGACGACGTGCGCGAACTCGGCAAGCGCGACGGCACCGGTGACCATGTCCTTCACACCCAGGCCCGAGCCGAACTCGGCGCCACCGGTCGAGAACTGGATGATGCCGTCGCTGCCGGCGTCCGCGAAGCCCTTGATGGCGGCGTTGATCGTTTCGGACGAGGTGCAGTTGATCGCCGGGAACGCGAAGGAGTGCTCCTTGGCGCGGGCCAGCATCTCGGCGTAGACCTCGGGAGTCGCGATAGGCACAGCGGCTGTCCTCCAGATGAGAGTCGATGGGCATCCCACCGGGATAGGGTGGGTGCCCGGGTTGTCCTTGCAGTATGTCAAGTGAGACGCCCGCTCGATACTCGGGCCGTCCCGGGGGGTGTCGGGATTCGGGGAGAGGTGGACGCCGCCGGTACCCTGGACCGCGTGACTGTGCTCGAAGCCTCGGAGTCCGTGACCAATCTGGCCCTGCTACCGGGGTTTCTGGATCCTGTCAATCTGCTCAATTCGTTCGGGACCTGGATGCTCATCGGGCTGCTGCTCGTGGTGTTCATCGAATCCGGCCTGCTGTTCCCGCTGCTGCCCGGCGACTCGCTGCTGTTCACCGCGGGCCTGATCGCAGCGGCCAAGTCGGCGGAGGTCGAACCGTTCGCCCCGCTGTGGGTGCTCATGGTGACGATCCCGATCGCGGCGGTCCTCGGCGACCAGGTCGGCTATCTCATCGGCGCGAAGGGCGGAACCAGGCTGTTCAAGCCGGATGCGAAGCTCTTCAAGCAGGACTACATCGACGAGGCGCACCGCTTCTTCCTGCGCCACGGACCCGCGATGATCTTCCTGGCACGTTTCGTGCCGATCGTGCGTACCTATGCCCCGCTCGTCGCGGGCGCCGCGAAGATGCCCTACCGCGTGTTCATCACCTACAACGTCATCGGCGGCATCGTGTGGGGCGCCGGCGTGACGCTGCTCGGCTACCTGCTGGGACAGATCAGCTTCATCGCCGACAACATCGACATCATCTTCCTGGGCATCGTGTTCGTCTCGGTCATCCCGATCATCACCGAGGTCGGCAAGCGCATGCTCAGCTCGCGTCGGGCCAAGAACGGCCGGGCGCCGGTCGCCGAGGTCGACGACGCGACCATGCCGATCAACCGGCTCGAGTCCAAGTAGGACGAGTCCGACCAGGAACGGTCCGGGTAGGAACGGTCCGCACACCTCGGAAGGTGGATTCCCGCCCGTCGAACGAACGGGCCGGAATCCACCTTCTTCCCTATCGGGACCGGGACGCCGCGACGGCGTAGGCGGCTTCCATGAGCATCCACCCACCGAGCTGCACGGACATGTCGCGCTCGGGTACGGCCGACTCCCGGACGGTGCCGCCCGCGAACCGCGCCACCGAGGTGCCGAGGCCGGGCAGCCGCGCCTGCTGCGACCAGTCACGTCCGAAGACCGGCAGTTCCTCGACCTGCAGCCGGTTCTCCCAGGCAGCCTCCGCCGACGCCAGCACGATCCGTGCCGCGACAGTGCGGGCACGGACGTCGTCGCCGTCGACGACAGGCAGCGTGGTGGCGACCATCGCCAGGTAGCGGGCCAGGATCCCGTTGAACAATCCCCCGTCACCGCCTCCCCCGCCGGTGACGACGCTGCGTTCGGTGAGGTGGTCGTCGACCGCGGCGACGAGCGCGTGGACCCTCCGCCGATGGCAGGGATCGTCGAGTTGCAGGGCCAGCTCGGTCTCGAGGCCGAGCGTCACGCCCTGGCAGTAGCTGTAGATCGCGCGTTCGTGCACGCCGTCGCGGATGCCGTCCAGGACCAGACCGGTCTCGGGGTCGAGCAGGACGTCGTGGATCCAGTCGGCCATCTCCTCCGCGCGGTAGACCCTGCCGGTGCGGGCGAGCAGCAGCGCCGCCGGACCGTTCGCGGGGGCATTGAAGAAGTTGTCACGCCGACGCCACGGGATGCCGCCGCACTCCGGTTGCCAGGCGTCGACGAGCTCGTCGACGAGGGTCGCGATCGCGCCGCGATGGTCGACGTAGAGGTGCCGTTCGGCACGTTCGAGCGACAGGCCGAGCCACGCCATGTCGTCGTAGTAGTTGTTGGTCCAGCCGGTGATGTTGCGGAAGCGGTGGGTGCGCGCGAGCCGCACGACGCGGCGACGCCGGCGCGGGGTGGCGTCGCGCTCGGCAGCGTCGACGGCGGTATCGATCAGGTGCGCCTGCCACCAGTAGTGCCAGGACAAGAACAGTCGCTCGCGACGAACGGCCGGCCATCCGACCACGCCGAGAGCGGTGCCGGGCAACGCCCAGAGCCGACGGACATGCCGCGACACGATCGCTCCCTCGGCGGCATCGGCCCGTTCCGACCAGACTGCTGCTGCGGTGTTCATCACCCTCCACACTGCCCGACCTGCGGCCGTCCCGACGACGGTCCGCGCGACTTTCATCCCGGAATGCGGGCCGGGTGTTACCAGGCGTCCGAGAAATCGGCGTGCTGCCGGATCCACGCGTGCATCGCGATGCCCGCGGCGACACCCGCGTTGATCGACCGTGTGGAGCCGAACTGGGCGATCGAGACGGTCATCGACGCCACGTCGCGGGCCTGCTCGGTGACACCGGGGCCTTCCTGGCCGAACAGCAGCAGGCAGCGGCGCGGCAGGGTCGCGGTCTCCAGCCGCACCGAACCCGGAGTGTTGTCCACGGCCACGATCTCGAGGTTCTGCTCGGCCGCCCACGCGACGAGGGCGTCGACATCGGAGTGGTGGAGCAGATGCTGGTAGCGGTCGGTGACCATCGCTCCGCGCCGGTTCCATCGGCGTCGTCCGACGATGTGCACGGTGCCCACGGCGAATGCGTTGGCGGTGCGGACGACCGTGCCGATGTTCGCGTCGTGGGCGAAGTTCTCGATGGCGACGTGCAGCGGGTGGCGACGACCGTCGATATCCGCCACGATCGCCTCACGGGTCCAGTAGCGGTAGGCGTCGACGACGTTGCGCCGGTCGCCGTGGGCGAGCAGCTCGGGGTCGTATCGCGGGTCGGTGGGCGGCTCGGTGCCGAACTCCTCGATCCACGGTCCGACGCCGTGCGGGTGCTCACCCCATTCGGTGGGTCCCGCCACGTCCTCGACGGCCGGCCCGGAATGCGTGTCGGTCACCGTCAGAACGTTTCGTTCGAACCCGCTGCGACGCGGAAACCGTGACCGGTGGCGTCGTTGGTGCAGGTCACGTCGGCTGCGGTGGCGGCACACGTGTAGCCGAGCTGCGAGAGCGACGATCCCGGAGGCAAGGTGGGGCTCGCACCGTCGGGCGAGAGGTAGACCGGCCCACCGGAGCACACGAACTCCCCTTCGCCGGAGTCCTGCACGCGGATGCCGAGTCCCCAGTTGACCATGCAGTCCTCCGGGCGCGGCGGGATCGGATCGGTGGGGCCTTCGCAGCCCGCCTCGGTGCGGGTGGGCAGCCGGACGATGCCGCATTCGAAGGTGCCGTCGGGGCTGCTGAAGTAGTACGACTCGTTGCGCTGGTACTCGACCTGCGCGAGCGGAGCCGGTTCCTCCGGGGAGGTCTCCGGCTCGGGAGCCGGTTCGGTCGTCGACGGGGTCGTCTCCTCGGTGGTGCTCGGAGCGACCATCGTGGACGAGGTCGTCGAGGCAGCCGCCGAGGTCGTCGTCGACGTCGCTCCGGAGTCGGCCTCCGGCCCGTCCGCGGAGCCTCCGCATCCTGCGACGAACAGTGCCGCACCCGTGACGACTGCGACCGGCCACATCCGAATTCTCACGCAACACCCTTCCCGACGACGTGCGGGTGTCACTCTATCGACCAGCCTCAGCGCCCGGTCAGGCGCCGGTTGACCAGCCGGTTCGCCCATCCGGGCGACACCTGGGCGAGCATTGCCAGCACGGTGGCCTGTCGGCCGACGGGCCGATGCACCCGTGCGGAGCGCCGGGTGGGGCGGGTCGCGTCGAACACCGCGCGGGCGACGTCGTCGGCCCCGAGGTTCACGCCCAGGGAGCGTCGCGAGCCGATGTCCATCCCGTCGACCATGTTGGTGTCGACGAACAGCGGCCACAGTGCCTGCACCTTGATGTCGTGGCGCGCCCACTCGAGTTCGAGGGCTTCGGTCAGGCCCCGCACCGCGAACTTGGTGGCGCTGTAGGTGGCGAGGTCGGGTTGTCCGTAGAGCGCCGACGCCGAGCACATGTTCACGATCTGCGCGCCGGGGGTGTCGCGGAGATACGGGAAGGCGGCGTGGCAGCCGAGGACGACACCGGTGACGTTGACGTCGACGATCTGCCGGTGACGGCTCGCCGGGGTGTCCTCGAACGGGCCGGACGACAGCAGGCCCGCATTGTTGACGAGGATGTCGAGCCGGCCGTCGGTGCAGAACTCTTCGAGTGCGCGGGTCCACGCGGAGGTGTCGGTGACGTCCAGGACACCGGTGACCACCTGCCCCGAGGGGATCGAGGCAGCTTCGTCGGCGAGGCTCGCGAGCCCCGCGGTATCGACGTCGAAAGCACCGACGCGGTGGCCGTGGCGGGCGAAGAGCAGGGCGGTGGAGCGGCCGATTCCGGCGGCGGCTCCGGTGACGACCACGGTGGGAGCGGACATGGCATCACCCTAATCGCGGGCGGGAGCCGACAGGACCGAGCGGGGATAGGCTGGGATCGGAGGAGCTGTGAATCGTCGTATCGTCGCTACTGTCGCATTCGTCACCGCGGGATATGTCGTCGTTCTCGCGTTGTGGCTGAACCTGTTCCTGCCGATCTCCGAACCGGGCACCGAGGGCTTCCAGGTGGTCTTCCTCGTCTGTCTGTACGGCACCGTGCTCGGCCTGTCCTTGGCGCTCGCGGGTCGGAGTCCGAAGGCTCTGCGCAGGATCGAACGCGAGGGTTACGAAGGGTGGGCGATCATCCGTTCGGCAACGCCGCTGGATCTCACCGCGACCGGTCAGTTGACCCGGCTCGATCTCGAACTCACGGTGCCGGGTTCGGAGTCCTATCGCGGCACCGTCGTCTACGAGGTCGACCGCCGTAACCTGCACCGCTACGCACCCGGCGAGGTCGTGAGCATCTGGGTGGATCCGCTCGACCGCGACCGGATCGTGCTCTATCCCTGAAGCTCCCGGCGTGTGAGTGCGAGCAGCCCCTCGACGAGCAGCAGCTGGGCCGCTGCGTAGGTGGCCAGGACGAATCCTTCCGCCGCCGCGCGGGCCTTCTCGTCCTTCAGCAGGGTGCGACGAACGATGATCGAGCCGTCGGAGAGCGTGAAGATCAGCCCGCCGAGACCGAGCCGGCTCCGCCGATCCGAGCCCGGCACGGGCAGCCCCGCGCGCACTCGCGCACCGGGGGCGAGGGCGGGATCGCCCGCGAGGGTGGCGGTGGTGGCGAGCAGCGCACCGTATCCGGTCAGCGGCGCGGCCACGGATCGGTTGCGGACGGCGAGCAGACCGGCCGCACCGGCCAGCGCACCGGCGCGCTGCACCGCGACCGGCTTCGACACGCGCGCACCGTGCCGGGCGAGGATCGTCGAGTAGGCCGTCTGCATGGCACCGAAACAGGCTGCACCGCTCAGGATCCTACGGTCCTCGTCGGATCGGATCATGGCGATGTCGCCGAGGGTGGCCGCGGTGAGACCCGCGACCAGCAGGGCGGTGTCGGCGCGGTCGGTGTCGCGGGATCGGCGCAGCACCCGCACCGCGAGCGCGGGTGCGATGAGCGGTTTGGCGATCTTCTGCAGTTTCTCGTTCCCGGACACCCCACCGATGACGGTGGCAACCGACGCCGCGGCGAACACCGCGTGCTCGACGCCCCACTTCTTTCGATCGAACCGACCCATGCGCGCACAGTACCCGGAGATGATCAGCAGCGGCGCGCACCGCCGGACGCCGTGGCACGCAGGAAGGTCGGTGCCGCGAAGTCGCGACGTGCGGCGGCGTCGGCGACCGCCTGCCGCACCGGGTCGACGTGATCGTTCTCGCACAGCGCGATCGCCGACCCGCCGAAACCGCCCCCGACCATCCGGGCACCCAGAGCACCCGCTGCGACCGCCGCGCCGACGGCGGTGTCGAGTTCGGGGCAGCTGACCTCGAAGTCGTCGCGCAGCGAGCGGTGCGACGCGTCGAGCAGCGGGCCGAGATCCCGGATCCGCCCTGCCCGCAACAATTCCGCGGCCTCACGGACCCGGGCGATCTCGTCGATCACGTGCCGGGCGCGGCGACGGAGGACGCGATCGTCGAGCGGGTCTGCGGATGCGGCGTTCCGCAGGGTGCCGACGCCGAGGAGCCGGGTGGCGTCCTCGACCTCACGGCGGCGCTGTCCGTACTGCCCGTCGGCGAGCCGGTGCCCGGTTCCGGTGTCGACGACCAGCACGGTCAGTCCCTGCGCCTCCGCGTCGAACGGGATGTGTTCGCTGCTGCCGTCGGCGAAGTCGAGCAGCAGCGCGTGTCCGGGGCGTGCGTGCAACGCGATCCGCTGGTCGAGTCCGCCGGTGGGTGCACCGGCGTAGTCGTTCTCCGCGCGCACGCACGCCGTGGCGAGCCGATCACGGCCGTCCTCGTCGAGGGGCAGCCCGCACAGGTCGGCGAGTGCCACCGCGATCGACGTCCCGAGCGCGGCGGACGACGAGAGTCCCGCTCCGACGGGCACGTCCGAGGCGACCGCGATGTCGGCGCCGGTGAATCCCGGCGGATCGAGCGTCCAGATCACTCCGGCGACGTAGGCGGCCCAGCCGTCGACGTGCCGGTCGCGCAGATCGAGGTCGACGGGGTCGAATCCGGCGCTGCGCACGCGCAGCAGATGATCGGAGCGGCGACGCATCGCCACGGTGGTGACCTGTGGGAGAGCCATCGGCAGGCACAGACCACCGGCGTAGTCGACGTGCTCGCCGATGAGGTTGACGCGCCCGGGGGCACACCAGCAGCCCTCGGGTTCGGTGCCGAACTCCGCCGTGAACGCCGCGCGGACGGTCTCTGCGAGTGTCATGTCGCCACCTCACGTAGCCGGGTGGCGATCCGTTCGGGGGTGGTGTCGCTGATCCACGCCCCCATCGCCGATTCGGATCCCGCGAGATATTTCAGCTTGTCCGGGGCCCGTCGCAACGAGAAGATCTGGCAGAACAGCCGCACCTCCTCGCGACCCGCACCGATCGGTGCCTGATGCCAGGCGGCGATGTAGGGGGTGCGGTCGACGCCGGGGAAGAACCGGTCGACGCGGCCGAGGAGGTCGCGGTAGGCCCGGGCGAGTTCGTCGCGTTCGGGCTCGCCCAGGGCCGCGAGGTCCGGGACGTCGCGGTGCGGGACGAGATGCACCTCGACGGGCCAGCGGGCCGCGGCGGGGACGTAGGCCGACCACGTGTCGCCGGACCACACGAGTCGGGTCCCTGCCCGGCGTTCGGCGTCGAGGATGTCGCTCTGCAGCGACCTGCCGGTCCGCCGGCGATGCTCGCGGGCACGGTCCAGCAGAGTCTGCGAGCGCGGCGGGACGAACGGGTAGGCGTAGATCTGACCGTGCGGATGTTGCAGTGTCACACCGATTTCCACACCGCGGTTCTCGAAGCAGAAGACCTGCTGCACGTCCGGCAGGCGCGAGAGCGCGGCGGTGCGAGCGGCGAGCGCATCGATGACGGTGCGCGACCGGGGCAGGGTGAGGTCCGCGAACCGGGCGTCGTGGTCGGGGGTGAACGCGACGACCTCGCAGCGGCCGGTCGCCGGTCGCCGCGGCCACAGCCCGTCGCCGTCGACGAGATCCTCACCGGCCGGCGGTGCCCCGAGCGAGGGGAAACGGTTCTCGAACACCACGACGTCGTAGTTGCCGGCCGGAATCTCGCTGCGCACCCCCGCCCTGCTCGGGCACAGCGGGCAGTCGACGGCCGACGGCAGGAAGGTGCGGTCCATGCGATGCGCCGCGAAGGTCACCCACTCCCCCGTCAGCGGGTCGCGGCGCATCTCGGAGGTCGCCGCGACCGGCGGCAGGTCGCGGCCGTCGTGGAGGTCGCGGGTCGCGGCACCGGAGACGAACGGCTCGGTGTCGTCGAAGTAGATCAGTTCCCGGCCGTCCGCGAGACGCGTGACGGTCTGCCGGACCCGCGCCCCCACGCGGCTACTCGTCGTCCAGACCCAGGTCGGCCAGGCCGAGCAGGGAGCGGTACTCGACGCCCTCCGCGGCGATGACCGCATCGGCGCCGGTCGCGCGGTCGACGACGGTCGCGACACCCACGACGATCGCGCCGGCCTCACGCAGCGCCTTGACGGCGGTGAGCGGCGAATTGCCGGTGGTGGTGGTGTCCTCGACGACGAGCACCCGCTTGCCGGTCACGTCCGGTCCCTCGATCTGGCGCTGCATGCCGTGGGCCTTGGCGGCCTTGCGGACGACGAAGGCGTCGATGGGGCGGCCGGCGGCGTGCATGACGGCGAGGGCGACCGGGTCGGCACCCATGGTGAGGCCGCCGACGGCGTCGAAATCCCAGTCGGAGACGAGCTCGCGCAGGAGCGTGCCGATGAGCGGTCCGGCCTTGTGATGAAGGGTCGCGCGGCGCAGGTCGACGTAGTAGTCGGCTTCCTTCCCGGACGACAGGGTCACGCGGCCGTGCACCACCGCCAGCTCGCGTACCAGTGCTGCCAGTTCGTCGCGGTCACTCATTGCGTTCTCACCCGTCGTTCGTGCGCGCGACGCCGGTGCGGTCGCGCTCGTGTCGGGGAACGAGCCTAGTCGCTGCGACCTGCCGGTCAGGCAGCGACGGTGTCGGATACCGGCTCGGGCTGCCGGGCCTCGGTCCCGGTCGCCGCGGAGGTCTCGGTGGTGCGGCCCGGTACGGGGACGGGCGCGGGCGCCTCGAACAGCGCGACAGGGCCGACGGCCGCGAGCTTCGCGAACAGCGAGGTGGGGAAGCGGCCGATCGCGGTGTCGAGCGCACTGCCGAGGTCGTTGTGCACGCGGACGGCGCCGGCGATGCGCTGCTCGCGGGTCTGCAGTTCCCGGGCGACCCGGATGAACGGCCAGTGGTTGACACCCTCGAGTCCGCTGATGAGTTCGTGCAGCGTCGCGGACAGTGCGTTCTCGGCGCCGGCGCGTTCGGTCAGGCCCAGACGCCGGTCTCGCACGCCGATGGCCAGCGAGCGGGCGCCGACGATCGGCCGGATACGTTCGCGTTCGACGCCGGCTCCGGCCGACGCCGCGATGAGCGCGGGCACCAGATCGTAGCGGTCGTCGAGTTCGTGGAGGAGCAGACGAAGGCTCTCCCGGTGGCGTTGCTGCAACGTCCGTAGACGGCGCACGCCTGCGCGCAACCACAGCACCACCGCAACCACGACAGCAACACAGAGCACCACAGCCACAGACGTCACGCGCAGAAATGTACCCAGCGCACGAATCGCGCCGAATACCGCACCCGGCGTGTCCGGCGCTGTGTATCCGTACTGTGATCTGGGAACGCTCGCCGTCAGTTCGTCCGAGCCGATCAGGTGCGGCCGCGGCCGTTGCCGACGGTGTTGGTCAGCTTCCGCACGAGGTTCTGCGGCACCAGTCGTCCGGCCGTCGCGAGCACCTTGTACTGCAGCCCCGGGATGCTGCGGACCTTGCCCTTGTCGAGGTCGGCGAGCGAGGTACGCACCACCTGATCGACGTCGAGCCACATCGGCTTCGGGGTGGACGACATGTCGATCCCGGCGCGCTGGTGGAACTCGGTGCGCACGAAGCCGGGACACAGCGCCTGCACGCGCACGCCCGTGCCGGCGAGTCCACCGGCCAGCCCTTCGGTGAACGACACGACGTAGGCCTTGCTGCCCGAGTAGGTCGAGCCACGGCCGGGGAGCAGACCCGCCACACTGGCGACGTTGACGATGTCGCCCTTGCCCGCCTCGATCATCGACGGCAGCGCGGCGCGGGTGAACGCGACGACCGAGGTGACGTTGACGTCGAGCTGCGCCTGCAGCAGGGCCGGATCGGCGGTCCAGAACTCACCGGTCGTACCGAAGCCGGCGTTGTTGACGAGCATGTCGACGCCACGGCCGAGCCGCGCGACGACCTGGTCGCGGCCCTCGGCGGTCGCCAGATCGGCGACGATGATCTCCGACGACGCCCCGAACTTGTGCTTCAGTTCGGTGGCGAGTTCGTCGAGAGCGGGACGGGTACGGGCGACGAGTACGAGGTCGTAACCGCGACCGGCGAGGGTGCGGGCGAAACCCGCACCGATTCCCGAAGTAGGTCCGGTCACGAGCGCAACAGGTCGGGCGGAAGTCATGGCCGTCACACTAGTGACGCCGGCCCCTTTCGACCACCTGTCAACGATGCGCGGACGGACGTCCCGGATCCTGCGTGCCGCGATCGAGTTCGTCGGGTTCGACGAGAGGTGGCAGCACGTGGAGGATGCCGGAGAGCCGGGCCACCGTCTCGATGGCCGAGTCCCACTCGCGGCCGGTGCTGCCGACAGGGATCGATCCGAGGGTCCATTCGCCTTCGCTCCACAGCATCTGCACGTGGTCGGGGATGGATTCGGTGAACGCGACCATCCGCTGATCGCACACGCGGCGCGCGATCTCGAGGTCGGTGGCGAAGACGATGCGCGGCCCGATGGAGCCGAGCAGGTTCATGTCCGGGTCCTTCGGCGGCGGCGTCGACTTCAGCCGGAGGTCGATGTCGACGTCGGAGCCGACCTTGCGCCGGACCGCGACGATCGTCGCGGTCTCCTCGATGTCGAACAGGATGAATTCCTCGCCGCGGCGAACCCCGCGGACGATGTCGATCGCGCCCAGATACTCCTGCTTGGCGAGCGCCGCGCGGTGCCAGGTGGACGGCAGGTGGTCCTCGGCGGAGGTGTACTTGTAGCCCTGCGCCTTGGCCCAGATCTCCCGGATGCGACCCGACTGCTCCCGCCGTGTCCGGTCGACGTAGAGCAGCGCGACCGCACCCAGCAGTGCGACCGCGGCCAGAGAGAACCACATGACAGTCATCGTCGAGTCAGCCTAGCGGGTCAGCGGCCCGAACCACCGAAGGATGGGAGGGACGCGCTGACGACGGTCTCGGCGGTCATCCGCCCCTGTTCGACGGCGCTGCCGGTCGCCACGGCGGTCGCTCCGACCTCGAGACTCCGGGCCGTGCTGCCGGTCAGGGTGATGATCTCGGTGTCGGGTGTGAGGACGACGGTGACGGTCGAACCGCCGATGACGCCGAGCGTGATGCTGCCGCCGTCGTTCGCGGTGATCGTGCCCACGACCGCACCCGCATCACCCATGACCTCGCCGAGTCCGCCCGGGAGCCGGTCCAGGGGCAGTCCCGGTGTGGTCGGTTCGGCCGGCGGCGGAAGGGTCGTCGTGGGCGGGGGTGCGACGGTCGCCGGGGCGCGATCCGACGCGACCCGCGAGGTGGAGTCGTCGGGCCGGCTGAGCAGGAAGCCGATGGTGCCACCGAGTGCGACGAGGACCACCGCGGCGAGCGCGAGCAGTCCCCGGCGCGGCCCGCGCGGCGGCTTCCCGGGATCCGCGCCGGGTACCGGACCCGTGGGCGGCCGGTCCTGGGCGGGGAACACCTGGGTGGGCTGATGACCGTGCGGAGGCGGGTAACCCTGCAGGGACGGAGAAGGCTGTTGCGACGGATGAGGCTGCGCCGAGGGGTAGGCCTGCGTGGGCCGGTATTCGCTCCCCGGTGCGCCCCACTGCTCGTAGCGGGTGTACGCCACCGTCGGGTTGGTCACCGGCCGCCCGTACGCCTCGGCCGGATCGTCGGTGTGCAGCACTCGGGTCGCGGCGTCGTCCGTCCCGTTCGACGACTCGTCGAGTGCGTAGGCCCGTTCTTGTGGGGTGCGCGGATCCTGGGGATTCGTCATAACGTCTTCCAGAGTAGGCCGTGCGCGGGCCCGGCAACCGGAGCTGCCGGGACCGCGCACGGATGCCGTCAGGCGCTGATCACGAGGTGATCGCCGTCCTCGCCCACGCCCACGTGAACGGTGTCGCCGTCCTTGATCTCACCGGCCAGCAGCTTCTTGGCGAGCTGGTCGCCGACCGACTGCTGGATGAGGCGGCGCAGCGGACGCGCACCGTACTGCGGGTCGTAACCGCGCACCGCCAGCCAGAACCGCGCGGTGCTCGAGACGTCCAGCGTCAGTCGTCGTGCCGACATGCGTGCGGCGAACTGATCGAGCTGGATGTCGACGATCTTCTCGAGCTGCTCCTCCGAGAGCGGGTCGAAGATCACGACGTCGTCGAGCCGGTTGATGAACTCCGGCTTGAACGCCGCCCGCACCGCTGCCATGATGTGCTCCCGATCGCCACCCGCGCCGAGGTTCGACGTGAGGATCAGGATGGTGTTGCGGAAGTCGACCGTGCGGCCCTGACCGTCGGTGAGGCGACCGTCGTCGAGCACCTGCAGCAGCGTGTCGAAGACGTCGGGATGTGCCTTCTCGACCTCGTCGAACAGCACCACCGTGTACGGGCGGCGCCGCACGGCTTCGGTGAGCTGCCCGCCGGACTCGTAACCGACGTAGCCCGGAGGGGCACCGACGAGCCGGGCCACCGAGTGCTTCTCGCTGTACTCGGACATGTCGATGCGCACCATGGCGCGTTCGTCGTCGAACAGGAAGTCCGCGAGGGCCTTGGCCAGCTCCGTCTTGCCCACACCGGTCGGGCCGAGGAACAGGAACGAGCCGGTCGGGCGGTTCGGGTCGGCGACACCGGCACGCGCACGGCGCACCGCGTCGGAAACTGCCTGCACGGCGACGTCCTGGCCGACGACCCGCCGACGCAGCTCGTCTTCCATCCGTAGCAGCTTCGCCGTCTCACCTTCGAGCATGCGACCGGCGGGGATGCCCGTCCATGCGGCGACGACATCGGCGACGTCGTCGGGCCCGACTTCCTCCTTGAGCATCACGTCGCCGTCGGCCGACGCACCGGTCGCCTCGGCGGCAGCATCGAGCCTCTTCTGCAGTTCGGGGATGCGGCCGTAGCGGAGTTCGGCGACCTTGCCGAGATCACCGTCGCGTTCGGCGCGTTCCTCCTCACCGCGCAGAGTTTCGAGTTGTTCCTTGATCTCCCGGACGGAGTCGATCGCGGTCTTCTCGTTCTGCCAGCGCGTGGTGAGCTGGCTGAGCTTCTCGCGTTCGTCGGCGAGTTCGGAACGGAGCTTGTCGAGGCGGTCCTTCGATGCCTCGTCGGTCTCCTTCTCCAGCGCCATCTCCTCGATCTCGAGACGCCGGACGATGCGTTCGACGGTGTCGATCTCCTCGGGACGCGAGTCGATCTCCATGCGCAGACGCGACGCCGCCTCGTCGACGAGGTCGATGGCCTTGTCGGGCAGGAACCGCGACGTGATGTAGCGGTCGGACAGGGTGGCCGCGGCGACGAGCGCGGAGTCGGTGATCCGCACCCCGTGGTGCACCTCGTAGCGCTCCTTGAGTCCGCGCAGGATGCCGACGGTGTCCTCGACGCTCGGCTCCCCGACGAGGACCTGCTGGAAGCGACGTTCGAGGGCAGCGTCCTTCTCGATGTACTTGCGGTACTCGTCGAGAGTCGTGGCACCGACGAGCCGCAGCTCACCGCGAGCGAGCATCGGCTTGATCATGTTGCCGGCGTCCATCGCCGACTCGCCGGTCGCGCCGGCACCGACGATGGTGTGCAGCTCGTCGATGAACGTGATGATCTGCCCGGCGGATTCCTTGATCTCGTCGAGCACGGCCTTGAGTCGTTCCTCGAACTCGCCGCGGTACTTCGCGCCCGCGACCATCGAGCCGAGATCGAGGGAGATGACGGTCTTGCCACGCAGCGACTCGGGGACGTCGCCGGCGACCACGCGCTGCGCAAGGCCTTCGACGATCGCCGTCTTGCCGACGCCCGGTTCACCGATGAGAACCGGGTTGTTCTTGGTACGCCGCGACAGCACCTGCACGACGCGACGGATCTCGTTGTCGCGGCCGATGACCGGATCGAGCTTGCCTTCGCGCGCCCGCGCGGTCAGATCGGTGGAGTACTTTTCGAGCGCCTGGTAGCTGGTCTCGGGATCGGCGCTGGTCACGCGGCGGTTGCCCCGGACGGTGGTGAACGCGTCGCGAAGGGCGGTCGGCGTCGCGCCGTGCCCGGCGAGGAGTTTCGCGACGTCCGAGTCGCCGCTCGCGAGGCCGACGAGCACGTGCTCGGTGGAGACGAATTCGTCGGTGAGTTCGGTGGCGAGTTTCTGCGCCGTCGTCATGGCCGCGATCGCTTCACGGCCGAGTTGTGGTGTGGTGGTGGCTCCGCTGGTCTGCGGAAGACGGCGGACGAGGTCCTCGGCTTCCCTGCGGACCGCGGCGGGGTCGACGCCCACTGCTTCGAGCAGCGGGCCGGCGATGCCGTCGGTCTGGTCGAGCAGCGCCACGAGCAGGTGGGCCGGACGGATCTCCGGGTTGCCCGCAGCGGACGCCGACTGAAGTGCAGCGGTGAGTGCGGCCTGGGTCTTGGTCGTCGGATTGAACGAATCCACTGCGCGCCCCTTTCTTTCTCGGTGCACCCACGCGCCGCGAGTGCCCCATGTCGATTCTGCAGCCGATCCCCTCTCGTGGACAGGTCTCGGCGGTGTCGAACTGTCCAACCGATCATAAGTTGAGTTTGTTCCACTCAACTTTCCTGAGTTCCGTGACGCTCGTCACACCCCGTTCGCAGGTTGTGACGACCTGGTGGTCAGTGGCCCGGTGGCCTCCGAACGACTACAGTGGCGGCGTTCGCGCAGCACGGATACAGGGAGGATGGCGTGGAGGCTTTCGCCATCGCCCGGGTTCAGCTCAGCTTCGCATCGATCATCGCCACTCCCACCGGGGCCGAACGCTTCGCGACGGCGTTCTACACGGCCATGTGGGCCGAATCCACCGGCATCCGCGAGCTGTTCCCCGCCGGGATGGAGAGCATGCGCCGCCGGTTCTCGACCGCGGTCGGCTGGGTCGTCGGACGTCTCCACGAACCCGACACCGTCGACAATTTCCTGGCACAGCTCGCCCGCGACCACCGTAAGTACGGCGTCGAACCCGTGCACTACCGCGTCGCCGGCAGCGCCCTGCTCGTCGCCATCCGCGAATGCACCCCCCTGATCCTGTGGACCGCGGCGCTCGAACGGACGTGGGCCGAGGTGATCGACCGGCTCGTCGAGACCATGGCGACCGCCGCCGCCACCGACGACCTGCCCGCCTCGTGGGGCGCCACCGTCGTCGGCCACGAACGCGTACTCCCCGACCTGGCGATCATCCGCCTCGAGACCGACGGCCCCATTCCCTATCACGCCGGGCAGTACATGAGCGTGCAGATCCCGCAGCGTCCGCACATGTGGCGGTACCTGTCCGCGGCCATTCCACCGAACCCGCACGGGCAGATCGAATTCCATGTGCGACGGGTCTCCACCGGATGGGTGAGCCCCGCGCTCGTCGGCGAGACCGCCGTGGGCGACCGGTGGACGATCGGCCCGCCGCTCGGCGGCCTGCACGTCGACCGTGAGAGCGGCCAGGACGTGCTGATGATCGCCTCCGGCACCGGTCTCGCACCCATGCGCGCGCAGATCATGGAGATGGCGATGCGCGGCGACAACCCGCGCGTCCATCTGTTCTACGGCGGCAAGTACCCGTGCGACCTGTACGACCTCGAGACCCTGTGGCAGATCGCCATGACCAACCCGTGGCTGACCATCGTGCCCGTGCTCGAGGAGAAGGAAAACCCTTGGTGGCACCCGGCTCCCGTGAAGGAACCCCCCACCGGCCTCAACCGGCCGGTGTACGGGAAGCTCGGTAGGGTCGCCGGGCAGTTCGGTACGTGGGCCGATCGTCAGATCCAGATCGCCGGGTCGCCGTCGATGATCCGGACCACGCTGTACGCGCTGTCGGCGGCGGGCACCCCGCGTCAGAACATCAGCTTCGACCCGCTCTGATCCGCGTGTGCAGATTCCGTGCTGCGAGGATGTTCCGCACCGGGGACACCGGACTCGGCGGCTACATCCGCTGCGCCGCGACCGCCCGCGCGAATTCCGGATGCGCCTGCGACACGACGAGTTCCGAACCGTCCTCCGCCACCGACATTCCCAGGGTCGCCCGTTTCGGTTCGAGCACCCGCAGAGCGACGTAGATCGGCAGGAACGACAGGCCGAAGACGCTGAGCAGCGCCAGGCCGTAGATCTTCGGGGCGCCCTGCACGAGCGCGAACACCAGTGCGAGGAAGATGACACCGAGAACCGTGCATGTCGCGGCGGCGGCGATCTGCCAGCGCGTACGGACGGCGACGCACCGGGCACACACGGGCCAATCGACCGCGGCGACCTGCACGGCGTAGGCGGCTTCGAGTGCCGAGCCGATCCGGCTCGACCCCCCGCGGGGCTCCGACGCATCGGCCGCGACCGTCACCCGGATACGACCGGTCTCGGGTTCGCCGTGCCGCGGGCAGATCGGCGGAATGGGATCGACCGGTCGTATCGAACCGTCTCCGAGCGTGTTCGTCGCCCCGGAACCCGGATACTCGACCGCCAACCGCACCTCGACCCGCTGGGCGTCCCCGTTCACCATGCGAGGGAGTATGTCAGCACGCCCCCGGCAGTGAAAGACCGCCCGCGACGATCAGTGCTCATACGGTTTGCGCGGAGGCAGGAAGGCCCCCGCACGTCCGTCCTCGACAGCGCGCACGGTGTCCGGTGCACGGGAAGATACGCCCACGACGAGCGCCTGCGGCAGCGGAACAGAGAAGCGTGATGTAACGCGGATCATACTTTGTGCGATGCCCCATCATCAGCCACACACAGAGGAACGGACATGAGCAGGATTCACGTGTGGCTCGCGATGGTCGTCGCCATCGCGGGGATCGGACTGATCGGCCCGACCGCGTCCGCCGCAACGCCCTATTGCGGCATCACCTGGGGTTCGCTCGGCACATCGAACCCGACGATGGTCACCTCACCGTTCACCGCCGTGCGATCGGGACGGCACGAGTGTTTCGACCGGATCGTCGTCGACCTCGCCGGGCCGGCCGCGGGCTACCGCGTCGGCTACGTCCCCACCGTCTACGAGGACGGTTCCGGATTCGAGGTGCCGCTGCGCGGAGGCGCCTATCTCCAGGTGGTGATCCTCGCTCCCGCCTACTACGTGCCGGCCGACCGGCGCGAAGTGGTCGATGTCGCCGGCTACCGCACCCTGCGGCAGGTGGCATGGGCCAACAGTTTCGAAGGACGGACCACCCTCGGAGTCGGGGTGCGCGCCCGGCTGCCGTTCCGGGTGTTCACCCTCGACGGCCCCGGCAGCGGTTCACGGGTGGTGCTGGACGTCGCACACCAGTGGTGAGACAGAGAACAAGTGGGGCAGCAACTCTCGGCGACCGCGGACGGCCGCCGAGACCTGTTGCAGGAAACCGGATTGCACAGCGCAGTGGAGACGGTCAGCGGTAGGACGCCCGCAGCGTCTTCTTGTCGAGCTTGCCCAGCGGTGTCAGCGGCAGCGAGTCGAGGAAATCGACCGACTTGGGCGCGTGCACCGAACCCTTTGCGGCACGCACCTTCTCGACCAGCTCCTCGGCCGGTACCGACTGCCCCTCGCGCAACACGACGCATGCTTTGACGGCCTCGCCCCACTTGGCATCGGGCACACCGACGACGGCCACGGACGCGACCGCCGGGTGCGACGAGATGACGTCCTCGATCTCGCGGGGGAAGACGTTGAAACCGCCGGTGACGATCATGTCCTTCTTGCGATCGACGATCGTCATGAAGCCGTTCTTGTCGGCGCGCGCGACGTCGCCGGTGTGCAGCCATCCGCCTCGCAGCGCGTCGGCGGTCTCTTCCGGCTTGTTCAGATAGCCCTTCATCACCAGCGGACCGCGCACGCAGATCTCGCCGAGTTCGCCCTGCGGCACCTCGTTCAGGTCGTCGTCGAGCAGACGGACGTCGAGCCACGGCACGGGCCGGCCGCACGACGCGAGGCGCCCCGGATCGTCGGCCAGGTGCTCTTCCTTGCGCAGCACCGAGATCGTCATGCCGCATTCGGACTGGCCGTAGAACTGGAAGAAGACAGGACCGAGCCGCTCGATCCCCTCGCGCAGGCGGGACGGCGACATGGCCGAGGCGCCGTAGAACAAGGTCTCGAGGCTCGACAGGTCGCGGCTGTCGACATCCGGATGGTCGAGCAGCATGTAGATCATCGTCGGCACGAGCATGGTCGCGTTGATGCGGTGCTTCTCGATCGTTTCGAGCACGAGCGCGGGGTCGAAGTGGGGCAGCACGTAGAGGCATCCACCGCGCAGGAGCGTGGGGACGAAGAACGCCGCACCGGCGTGCGAGAGTGGGGTGCACACGAGGAAGCGAGGCTGCTCGGGCCACTGCCACTCGGACATCTGGATCTGGTTGAGGGCCGCGCCCGAACGGAACGAGCCCATCACACCCTTCGGCTTCCCGGTGGTGCCGCCGGTGTAGACGATGGACGAGGTGTCCTCGATGTCGACGGGCGCGGAGACGAGCCGCTGCTCGGTGAACTGCTCCGACAGGGCGAGAATGTCGGTTCCGACCGAGGACGGGCCGAGAGAGAACAAGTTCTTCAGGGTCGGCACCTGCTCGCGCAGCTCGGCGGCGCGCTCCTCGAAGTGGCCGGGATCGAAGATCAGGGTCTCGATCCCCGCATCGGTCGAGATGTACAGGTGGTCGGAGAGCGACCCCATGGGGTTCAGCGCGGTGTTGCGGCAGCCGGCGACCATCGTGGCACCCATCGAGATGAGCACCTCGGGCCGGTTCTTGGACAGCATCGCCACGGCCGATCCCTGCCCGACCTCCACGGATGCGAGCGCCTGCTGGAACCGGCTGATGGCGGCGCGCATCTCCGCTCCGGTGAGGACGACGTCACCGAGGTGCAGGGCGGGGCGGTCGGCGCTGCGATCGAGCGCGGTGATGAGGAGATCGGGCGTGAATGCGGGACGGTAGAGGTCGGCGTACTCCTCGGGCATGGTCGTCCTTCCGGTGTGCTGTGACGGTCCGTTGTGTGACGTCACCGGTCGGCGTTCCGCGTTGTGGTGACCATCACCTGCCGATGGTCACGATAACCGCTCCGAGCCTAAAACTGAAACACGTTCCACCCTGCCTTTTCGGTGATTTCTCGCCTAGAGTCTTGGGCACATCCGGCGACGATGCCCGATTCGGACGCTCACCTCGGCGACGACGCCGATTCGTTGCCACAGCACACCACCCGGGGGATCGCGCATGCAGTCGGCCACGTCGTCACCGAGCAAGACCGAGACGGCAGTCACCGCAACCGTCGTCGAACATCATCGTCTCCGGCACGACCTCGCCGTCGTCCGCCTCGAATGCGACGACGCCATCGTCGATTTCCGCCCCGGCCAGTACGTCGACGTCGCTGTGCCACAGCGCCCCACGCTGCCGCGTCGCCTCTCCCCCGCTCTGCCGCCCTCGTTGGACGGCAAACTCGAGTTCCACGTGCGCACGGTTCCGGGCGGCTGGGTGAGCGGAACGATCGTCGCCGACACCCGACCGGGCGACGTATGGCAGATCGGCGCGGGCCGCGGCGGCGACCTCCACATCGACGACACCGGGCGCATCGTCATCATGGTGGCCGGCGGAACGGGCCTCGCGCCGCTGCGGTCGTTGATCCTCGACGCGGCGCGCCGGCCGGAACCGCCCCGCACCTTCCTGTTCACGGGCGCCCGCAACCCGTGCGACCTGTACGCCGCCGACATGCTCACCCTCCTGTCGGAGGCGCTGCCGTGGCTGACGGTGGTGCCGGTCGTGGAGACCCTCGAGATCCCCGATGTCCCCGACCCCTGGTTCGACCGCATCGCGCCGCGCATCGACGAGTTCGGACCCGACCCCGACGAACTGCTCGAGGGCAGTATCGACGAGGTCGTCACGTCCTACGGCGCGTTCGGCGACCACCAGGTGCTCGTGTGCGGGCCGGCAGCCATGGTGCGCACCACCGCTCAGCGACTGATCGAGACGGGCACCCCGGCCGAGAACATCCGCTACGACCCGTACTGAGCGGCGTCGCGGGCAGCGATGTACCCGAACACCAGGCCCTGTCCGATCGTGGCACCCGCGCCGGGATAGCTGTGCCCGAACGCGTTGGCTGCGGTGTTGCCGATCGCGTAGAGACCGGTGATCGGGCTGCCGTCCTCCCGGAGAACCCGCGCCCGCTCGTCGGCGCGCAGGCCACCGCAGGTACCGAGATCGCTCAAGGTCATCTTCACCGCGTAGAGCGGCCCGCGGGTCAGGGGACGCAGGTTCGGATTCGGCTGGACCGTGGGGTCGCCGTAGTAACGGTCGTAGGCGCTGCGTCCACGCCCGAACTCGGAATCCGTTCCGGCTGCGGCGTCGTCGTTGAACTTGCCGAAGGTCGCCGCGAAGGTCTCCACCGGCACCCCCATCGATGCGGCGAGCTCTTCGGCCGTGGATGCGCGGTGGGCGATGCCCGCCTTGTACCAGGCTTCCGGGAGCGGCTGACGCGGGAACACCCCGGCCGCGAAGACATAGCTGTTGCGGTACTTCTGGTCGAACACGATCCACATCGACTCGACCGGATCACCGGTACGTTCGCGTTCGAGCACCAGCTGTCCGAAGGACATGTAGTCCGACGACTCGTTCGCGAACCGTCGTCCGGTCTGATCGACGATGAAGGAACCGGGCAGGGAACGCTCGGCGAGCATGACCATCGGCGGCCTACCCGGGCGGGTCGGTGCAACGGCGGGGAACCACCATGCCTGATCCATGAGGTCGAGATCGGCGCCGACCTCCTGGGCCGCCTTGATCGCGTCGCCCGTGTTGGTCTCCGCGCCGAGGCTCTCGTGATCGAGCAGGTTCTCGGACTGGTACTTGCGCCGCATCGCCATGTCGTGATCGAAACCGCCCGCGGCGAGCACCACACCGCGACGCGCGGTCACGGTGACCTCCCGCCCGTTCTGGGCCACGACCGCACCGGTCACCCGGTCACCCTCGGTGACCAGACGCACCAGCGACGTCTCGGTCCACACCGGCACCCCCGCCTTCAGCACACCCGCGAACAGGCCCGCGGCGATGGCCTGTCCGCCGGCGACGTATTCACGCTTGACGGCGAGTCCGGCGACGCCCTGTGCCAGCCGCTTGAAGATGCGCGGGAAACCCTTGTGCGGCACGCGCAGCATGAGGTTCATCCACTTGTAGTCGGCGCCCGTGGTGGGCATCGGCAGGCTCGCCTCCATGAGTCCCGGACGCAGCCGCGACCGTTCCTCTCCGAGCACCGACAGGTCGAACGGCAGGCATTCACAGCTGCGGCCCACCGCCGAACCACCCGGAAGTTCGGGGTGGTAATCGGAGTAGCCCTCGGCCCAGAACAGCTTCATGGGAGTGGTGCGGCGGAGCATCTCGACCGTCTCGGTCCCGTAGTCGACGAACGCTTCGCCTCGCTCGACGGGGGCGGTACCGTCGACGACCGACCGAACGTAGGTGTGACCACGCTCGACGGTGTCTCCCGAGCCCGACTCCTTCAGCACGGGATTGGCCGGCACCCAGAAGGCACCACCGGAGCGGGCGGTGGAACCGCCGACATATTCGGATTTCTCGACGATGAGCGCCGACAGTCCCGCTTCGTGCGCGGCGATCGCGGCGGCCATACCTGTACCCGACCCGATCACGAGCAGGTCGACGGTGGTGTCCTGGGCGGGTACCACGGGCGGTACGGATGTCGGGGCCATCGACAGTCTCCTTCTCGTCGTTGTCTGCGGGACGCTAGGGCAGTTGCTCAGGACACGAGCCCGGTCGTCCCGGTCACCGGGAGATCCGCCCGTCGACCAGGCTACGCATCATCTTCCACACCTCCTGCCGCGCCGGCTCTGTGAGCGAGAGCGCAGGGAAGGTCAGGAATCCGTGGAACAGGCCGTCGAATCTGCGGTGCTGCACGGACACTTCGGCTGCGACGAGGCGTGCGGCGTAGTCGTCGCCGGACGAGCACGGCGGATCGAGTTCGGCGGTGACGACGACCGCCGAGGGCAGTCCGGCGAGCGTTTCGGCGCGGGTCGGGATCAGGCGGGGATCGTCGGTGCCGTCCGGTGCGTACTGCTCCCAGTACCACCGCATCGCCGCCGCGGAGTTGTAGTAGCCGGTCCCGTACCTCCGGTACGACTCGGTGTCGAAGTCGTCGTCGATCACCGGATAGAACAACGCCTGACCGAGCACCGCCGGTCCACCCTTGTCGCGCGCGGCGAGGGCGACGGTGGCGGCGAGGTTTCCACCGGCACTGTCGCCGGCGAGCACTATGCGCGCCGGGTCTCCTCCGTACGACGCGATGGTTGCGGCCGCCCAGCCGAGCGCGGCGTACATGTCGTCGTGCGCGGCCGGCGCAGGATGTTCCGGGGCCAGCCGGTAGTCGACGGATACGACGACGACCCCGACGCCGTCCGCCATCGACCGGCAGAACTCGTCGTGACTGTCGAGATCGCAGAAGACGAACCCACCTCCGTGCGCGAACACGACGACCGGGAGGGCGGTCTCGGGGGACTCCGGACGGTAGAGGCGCAACGCGAGGTCGCCTCCGGGCCCGTCGACGACGAGATCGTGCACCTCCAGCATGGCGGGGAGGTTCCGGAGCGGACCGCGACGACTGCGGATGATCTCCCGGAGTTCCGTCGGCGGAATCGTCGTGACGTCCGGAAAACCCGCCTCCAGGGTCTTCAGCATGGACTCCACCTCGGGATGCAACGGCATGTCGGTCTCCTCCGCAGTCGATATGTGCGGGCCACGCTAGGTCTGCCCCGGGACGCACCGGAAGGCGATATCCCGTCCATCGGGTCGTGTATCGACAAGCGGGACCGGACGTGCCCCGCGTCCCGTCTCGGCGCACACTCCCTGTCGGACCGATCGACGAAGGAGAGCGTATGACCGACGGATCGAACCGCAGTTCGGCGGTGCGCATCGGAATCACCAGTCCGATCGTCACGCGGGTCCCCGGGGTCTCCGCCCGATGGGAGGCGGGCGCGGGTATCGAGGAACTGTCGCAGATCGCGGTCGCCGCCGATCGCGCGGGATTCCACCACCTCACCTGCAGCGAACATGTCGCCGTACCGGTGCCGGTGGCCGAGACGCGAGGTGGGACCTATTGGGATCCGCTGGCGACCCTCGGCTTCCTGGCGGCCCGCACCGATCGGATCCGGTTGGTCACCCAGGTTCTCGTCCTCGGCTACCACCATCCTCTGGAGATCGCCAAGCGCTACGGCACCCTCGACACGGTCAGCTCGGGACGGCTGACGCTGGGACTCGGCGTCGGCTCGCTCGAGGAGGAGTTCGCGCTGCTCGACGCGCCGTTCACCGATCGTGGCGCGCGCGCCGACGACGCCCTCGCGGCACTGCGCGCTTCCCTCTCGCAGCGCGAACCCTCCTATCGTGGAGAATATTTCGAGTACTCGGATGTGGTCGTCGATCCCTGTGCCGTGCAACCGCGGGTGCCGATGTGGATCGGTGGCCGCACCCCGCGTTCCCTACGACGCGCGTGCGAGTTCGGGGACGGCTGGGTGCCCTTCGGTCTGGCCTTCGACGACATGAAGGCGATGCTCGCGAAGAGACAGCCGCCGCCCGGGTTCGAGATCGTGCTGTCGGTCGCCCGGCTCGACCCGCTCGGCGATCCCGATGCGACGCGGAGGCGACTCGACCGGGCGATCGCAGCGGGCGCGACGATCGTCGGCGCCGGTGTGGACGCCGGATCCGCCGACCACTACTGCGACCAGCTCTCCGCCCTCGCCGAACTGTTCGGCGAGGAATTCGGTGATCTCGACGAGCGGTGACCCCGACATCTCCCGCTGTCCGGGAGAACGCCGATGCCGTGTGCCGGTAGGTCGCTAGCGTCGGCGCGACACCTTTCGTCCCGCACCATCACAGGAGCGACCGTGACCGTTTCCGACGCCGACGCCCGTACGCAGCGCATCCGCGCCACCGTGCACGCCTATCTCGACGCCGTGGCCGCGGGGGTGGCGGCCGACATCGCCGCCCTGTATGCCGACGACGCCACCCTGGAGGATCCTGCCGGCAGCGAACCCCGCGTCGGCAAGGCAGCGATCGCCGAGTTCTACAAGGCTGTCGAAGCCACGGAGAACACCACAGAGCTGCTCACGCTCCGGATCAGCGGAGCGACCGCCGCCTTCCACTTCCGCGTGGTCACGACGGCGGGTGAACAGACCTACGAAGTGGAGCCCATCGACGTCATGACGTTCGACGACGAGGGACGAATCACCAGCATGCGAGCGGTCTGGGCGCCGAGCGACATGCGTGTCCGCTGACCGGTCGACGGGACACGGTTCGCGCACTGCGCCGTGGGTGACGGACACTGGAACGAACGCCGATCGATAGGAGTTTCTGGATGACAGCGGAACACGCGGTGCTCGATCCTCGACGGATCCGCGACGTGATGAGCAATTTCTGCACGGGCGTCACGGTGATCACCGCGCTCGACGGCGACGAGCCTCTCGGGTTCGCGTGCCAGTCGTTCGTATCCGTATCACTGGATCCGCCGCTCATCTCGTTCTGCCCCGCCCGCACCTCGAAGACGTGGCCGAAGATCCGTGAGGTGGGCACCCTGGCCGTCAACGTCCTGTCCGAGAGCCAGCGCACCCTGTGCGGCGCGTTCGCGGTGAGCGGCGGCAACAAGTTCCGCGGGGTGCGCTGGGAACGAGGCGACAACGGCGCTCCGGCCATCGAGGGAGCCCTCGCGCGGGTCGAGGCGACCGTGGAGACCGAGTACGAGGCCGGCGACCACACGATCGTGCTGGCACGGGTCACCGGGCTGACGTCGCTGCACACCAACGGCCCCCTGCTGTTCTTCCAGGGCACCTACGGCGGTTTCGACCGCGGATGACGGGAATAGACGGTCACCGGTGGAGGTTGCTCCGGGGGTGTGCCCGGCGGCCGATACCGGGCCCCGACGCGAAGGATCACCGGTGACCGTTCCCCTCTCCATCCTCGACCTCGCCCACATCGGCAAGGGTGAGACCGCCCGCGAGAGCTTCGACGCCAGCGTGAAGATGGCCCGGCTCGCCGAGCAGTGGGGCTACCGGCGCATCTGGTACGCCGAGCATCACAACATGCCGACGATCGCCTCGTCGGCGACGAGCGTGCTCATCGCACACGTCGCCGCGCACACCTCGTCGATCCGTCTCGGCGCCGGCGGCATCATGCTGCCCAACCATTCGCCGCTGACCATCGCCGAGCAGTTCGGCACCCTTGCCACGCTGCATCCGGGCCGCATCGACCTCGGTCTCGGGCGCGCGCCGGGCAGCGACCAGAAGACCATGCGGGCGCTGCGACGCGACCCGACGTCGGCCGACAGCTTCCCGCAGGACGTCCTCGAACTGCAGGCGTATCTGAAGGGCGAGTCGCGGATACCGGGGGTCGACGCGATTCCCGGTAAGGGCACCGACGTTCCGCTGTACATCCTGGGATCGTCGCTGTTCGGCGCGAAACTCGCTGCGTTGCTGGGGCTTCCGTACGCATTCGCATCGCACTTCGCTCCGCAGGCGCTCGAGGACGCGGTGAAGCTGTACCGCCGCGAGTTCCAGCCCTCCCCTGAGCATCCGGAGCCCTACGTCATCGCCGGCGTCGGCGTCATCGCCGCCGACAGCACCGAGGAAGCGCTGTCGTTGTTCGAGGCGGCCAAGCGCTCGCGGGTCGTGCAGATGGTCGGACGCGGACGCACTTTCACCGACGAGGAGATCGACATGCTGCTCGACTCCCCCGCCGGGATGCAGGTGCTCGAGATGCTGCGGTACACGGCCGTGGGCACTCCCGGCCAGGTGCGCGACTACCTCGACCGCTTCACCGAACACGCGCAGGCCGACGAACTGATCGTCGTCTCCTCGGCCCCCGGGCGCGACGCCTGGCTGCGCTCGCTGGAGCTCGTCGCCGAGGTCAGCGACCTGGTCCCGGCCTGATCGACGAGGGCTTACGCGTCAGGCTACCGGCGGGTACACTTCGGCGACCGGTCAGAACCCGAGTCGTCAATCGCAGGAGCAGAATGAAGTACCGCACCCGCGCTGTCGCCGCCGCGGCTCTCACCGTCGCGGCAGCACTCACCGCGCCGGCCACCGCCGCAGCCGATTCGCCATCCCCCGACGGACCCACCATCTCGGTGACGATCCGCAACGACACCGACGCACCGATGGTGCTCACGTCGAAGGACAATCCCTACGGGAGGTGGGTGGACGAGCCGGCCACCGTGGTTCCGGCCCGGTCGACGGAGACGGTGTCGGCGAGCAGCACCGATCGCCGCGGATTCGGAATCCGGATCGGCTACACGATGCCCGGCGACGCGACGGTAGCGCTCATGGCCAACAACTACGGCACGGGCGTCGCGAATGGCGACGGTACCCACATCGAAGGAGTCAACCGGCACGGATTCGCGGTCGCGACGACCGTGGAGGGCGGATATCCGTTCATGACAGCGAACTTCGCCGTCACCCGCCCCTGACACGGCACCGGGCCCGGGCCCGGAAGGATACCTGCGTATCCTTCCGGGCCCGGCGTATGTGCGTCAGCGCGCCGCCGCGTCCATCACGGACAGGTGCGCGAACAACGCGCTCGTGCCGATCGGATTGCCGCCGCCGGGGTAGACGGTGCCGCTGGGTGCGGCCATCGTGTTGCCCGCCGCGTACAGCCCGGGGATCGGTTCGCCGTTGCCGTCGAGCACGCGACCGACGGTGTCGGTCCGCAACCCGCCCTTGGTACCGAGGTCCGAGATGCCGAACTGCGCCGCGTGGAAGGGTCCCTGTTCGATCGGAACCAGCGCGGAACCGCCGCCGGTGAAGGCCAGATCGTACGGCTCGCCACCGCGATCGAAGTCCTCGTCGACGCCCTTCGCAGCCAGCTCGTTCCACCGCGCGACCGTGGCCTTCAGGGACTCGGCAGGCACACCGATCTGCTCGGCGAGCTCCTCGAGGGTGCCGGCGGTCTTCCACAGCCCCGCGTCGACGTACTTCTCGGTTTCGACGAGAGGCACATTCGTCGCCCCGACCGGCGGAACCGCCCCGCGCCGGTCGTCGTAGATCATCCAGAACGGCAGGGTCATCTCACCACGCTCCATGCGGGCGATGACGTCCCGGCCCAGTCGGTCGTAGGGCGCGTACTCGTTGGTGAACCGCTTGCCCTCCTGGTCGACGAAGATGCCGCCGGTGAAGCACAGCGCGAACGCCGAGCGTCCGTCCGGATGGGTCAGACCCGGCGACCACCAGGCCTCGCCCATCAGATCCACATCGGCGCCCACGGCGATGCCCGCCTGGTGTGCCTTGCCGAGATTCGACCACGGACCCATGGAGTCCCGTGCAGCGCCCGGCACACCGTATTTGCTGCGCATCTCGTCGTTCTGATCGAAACCGCCGGCGGCGAGGACGACGCCCTTGCGCGCGCGGATCGTCCGCCGCTCACCGTTGTTCTCGACGATCGCGCCGACCACCACACCGTCCTCGACGATCAGTTCCTCGAGCGGGGTGTTCCGGTGCAGCTCCACATTCGGGTACTTGCGCATGGCGACGAGGAATCGGCCGACGAGGGCGCGACCACCGATGAGCACATCGGGCAGGGCCTCACCGTTGCGTTCGCGGCCGAGCGGGCCGCGGATCGACTCGTTGAGTTCGGGATCATCGGCGACGGGCATCGGCGACGGAACGATATGGCGTCCCTGGGCACGGGCCTTCGGGGCCTTGCCGAAATAGTCGGGCCACGGGTAGACCGCGAATTCGAGGTCGTCGTCGGATTCCAGGTAGTCGACGAGGGGGGCGCCGCCGCGGACGTAGGCCTCCTGCAGCTCGCGCGGGGTGCGGTCGCCGACGACCGCGTGATAGTAGGTCAGCGCATCCTCGATGGTGTCGTCGTCACCGGCACGCTGCAAGACCGCGTTGGTGGGAAACCAGACACCCCCACCACCGGAATACGCCGTGGTACCGCCGAAGTACTCGGACGCCTCGACGAGGATCACCGAAAGTCCTTCACGCGCAGCGGTGTACGCACCGCAACACCCTCCGGCTCCCGACCCCACCACGAGGACGTCGCATTCTTCCGCCCACTCCGCCATGACTGCTGCCTTCCGTCGACCGTTCGTGTGGAACACGCCACACTAGGCAGAAGGTGAATAGTCGCGACACGATCATCTCGCTGTGCGGGAGAAAAACGTGCGGTCGGTCCCGCTCGACCGCGGTGCGGTCAGTCCCGCCGATTGCGCGGCTTCCAGACCACGAGGGCATTGCTGCGCGCCACCGGCACCAGATCGCCGCGCGTCGAACGCAACTGCACGACCTCTGCGTTGAGTTCCGCGACGCGATGCTGCAGCGCCTCGACCTGGTTGGTCAATTCGATGATCCGCTTGATCCCGGCGAGGTTGACGCCTTCGTCCTGGGAGAGTCGCTGCACCTCGCGCAGCAGTTCGACGTCGCGCGGCGAATACCGGCGGCCGCCGCCGCTGGTGCGGTGCGGGGTGACGAGTCCGAGTCGGTCGTAATTACGCAGCGTCTGCGCATGCATCCCGGCGAGTTCTGCTGCCACCGAGATGACGTAGACGCGCGCATCGGGGTCCGGTGACAGATCCCGCGGCATTCTCGTCTCGCTCATCACGCACCTGCCCATCCCTCTCGAGGATCGAAACCGCCTGCCTCTTCTGCACGAAGATAGTTGTGAAGTGCTTCCGTCGCCTTCTCGTCGAGATTCTGCGGGATCGCGACCTTCACGGTCACGAGCAGATCTCCGGCGCCGCCACCGCGCTTGGGAACACCGCGGCCACGCACGCGCAGCACCCGGCCGTCGGCCGTTCCCGCGGGAATCTTCAGTCCGACCCGGCCGTCGAGCGTCGGCACCGAGACGGTCGCACCCAGGACGAGTTCGCCGTAGCTGACGGGGAGCACGAGGGTGAGATCGTCGCCCTCACGGCCGAACACGCGGTCGGGTCGCACGTGCACAGTCACGAACAGGTCGCCCGACGGGGCGCCGCGCAGACCGGCCTCACCCTGGCCTGCGAGACGGATACGGGAGCCGTCCTTGATACCGGCGGGCACACGCACGGTGATGGTGCGGGTGCGGTTCTGGACACCGGTGCCGCGGCAGTCGGTGCAGGGATTGTCGATGATCGATCCGCTGCCCCGGCAGTCGTCACAGGGCTCGGAGAAACCGAACGCACCCTGGTTGCGGGAGACCACACCGCTTCCGTTGCAGTTCGGGCACACCCGCGGACTCGTTCCCGGCTGGGCACCGCTGCCGTGGCAGGTGGTGCACGGCGCCGGGCTGGTCATCCGCAGGGGAATCGTGACGCCCTGAACGGCGTCGCGGAAGTCGAGCGTCGTCTCGGTCTCGACATCGGACCCGCGGCGCGGACGCGAACGACCGGCGGTGGGCGTGGTGCCGCCACCGGCGCGGTTGAACAGCCCGCCGAACAGGTCGCCGAGCCCACCGTCGCCGCCGCTACCACCACCGCCGAACAGGTCGCCGATGTCGAAGGTCGCCCCGGTGCCACCGGAGAATCCGCCGGTGCCGGCACGGAAGCCACCGCCGCCGGGGAAACCGCCGGAGGCGAACATGCGCCGGGTCTCGTCGTATTCCTTGCGCTTGGCGGGATCCGACAGGACGGCGTTGGCCTCGCTGACGGCCTTGAAGCGCTCTTCGGCCTGCGCGTCACCGTGGTTGGCGTCGGGATGCAGATCCCGTGCCAGTTTCCGGTAGGCCTTCTTGATCTCGTCCTGCGTCGCGTCGGGGGAGACGCCCAGGTCCTTGTAGAAGTCCTTCTCGATCCACTCCCGCTGGCTCACCGGGCGTCTCCTCCTCTCGCGTTTTCTTGTTCTTACTTTGTGCCGGACTCACCCGACGGCGTATCCACCGGATCGCCGTCGGTCACCGTCACCATCGCGTGCCGCAGAATGCGGTCGCCGAAACGGTAGCCCTTGCGGAGCACCGCGCCGAGCACCGGATGGTTGCCGTCGCCTTCCATCTGGACGGCCTCGTGCAGTTCGGGATCGAAGGCATCGCCCTCGACACCGAATGCAGCCAGTCCGAGGGAGTCGAACACGCCGGTGAGCTTGTCCGACAATGCTTTCAACGGACCCGACTCGAGGTCGCCGTGCGCGCGGGCACGGTCGAGGTCGTCGAGGACGTCGAGGAACTTCGCCGCGACGGATGCCTTGGCCTCCTCCGCGGACGCCGCGCGCTGCGCTTCGGCGCGGCGACGGTAGTTCGCGAACTCCGCGCTCACCCGCTGCAGGTCGGCGGTGCGTTCGGCGAGTTCCTTCGCCTCCTGCGACTGCCCCTCGGTCTGCCCGGCCTTCTCGGCCTCACCCTCCGCAGGAACCGACTCGATCACCTCACCCTCCTCGGCGCGCGGCTCGTCGGCCGGGTCGCGCACCTCGAAGGTCTCGGGGTCGATCCGTCGCTTGTCGGTGACGGTCACCGGTTCCTGCTCGGGCTTGTCGGCACTCACTTCTTCTCCGAATCGTTGGGCTCGTCGACGACCTCGGCGTCGACGACGTCGTCGGCACCTGCGGCCGCGCCGTCACCGGCAGCGGCACCGTCGGCGCCCTGCGCCTCGTAGATGGCCTGGCCGAGTGCCTGCGACTCGGTCGCGAGCTTCTCGACGGCGGCCTTGACCGCGTTGATGTCCGAGCCGGAGAGGGCGTCGTTGGCTTCCTTGACGGCAGCCTCGACCTTCTCCTTGACGTCGGCCGGCACCTTGTCCTCGTTCTCCTTGATGAACTTCTCGGTCTGGTGCACGAGCGACTCGGCCTGGTTGCGGACCTCGGCCTCCTCGCGACGCTTGCGGTCCTCCTCGGCGTGGGCCTCGGCATCCTTGACCATCCGGTCGATCTCCTCCTGGGACAGGCCGGAGCCTTCCTGGATCTTGATCGTGTTCTCCTTGCCGGTGCCCTTGTCGCGGGCGGTGACGTGGACGATGCCGTTGGCGTCGATGTCGAAGGTCACCTCGATCTGCGGGACACCGCGCGGAGCCGGTGCGATGCCGCCGAGCTCGAAGGAGCCGAGCAGCTTGTTGTGCGCCGCGATCTCACGCTCGCCCTGGAAGACCTGGATCTGCACGGACGGCTGGTTGTCGTCGGCCGTGGTGAAGGTCTCCGACCGCTTGGTGGGGATCGTGGTGTTGCGCTCGATGAGCTTGGTCATCACGCCACCCTTGGTCTCGATACCGAGCGACAGCGGGGTGACGTCGAGCAGGAGCACGTCCTTGACCTCGCCCTTGAGGACGCCGGCCTGCAGGGCAGCACCCACGGCGACGACCTCGTCGGGGTTCACGCCCTTGTTGGGCTCGCGGCCACCGGTGAGCTCGCGCACCAGATCGGTGACGGCGGGCATACGGGTCGAGCCGCCCACGAGGACGACGTGGTCGATGTCGCCGACGGAGATGCCGGCGTCCTTGACGACCTGCTGGAACGGAGCGCGGGTGCGCTCGAGGAGGTCGCCGGTGATCTTCTGGAACTCCGAGCGGGACAGCTGCTCGTCGAGGAAGAGCGGGTTCTTGTCGGCGTCCACGGTGATGTACGGCAGGTTGATCGAGGTCGACTGCGAGGACGACAGCTCGATCTTCGCCTTCTCCGCGGCCTCACGCAGACGCTGCAGGGCCATCTTGTCCTTGGTCAGGTCGACGCCGTGCTGCGCCTTGAACTTGTCGACGAGCCAGTTGACGATGCGCTCGTCCCAGTCGTCGCCGCCGAGATGGTTGTCGCCGGAGGTCGCGCGGACCTCGACGACGCCGTCGCCGATCTCGAGGAGGGACACGTCGAAGGTGCCGCCACCGAGGTCGAAGACCAGGATGGTCTGTTCCTTCTCACCCTTGTCGAGGCCGTAGGCGAGCGCGGCCGCGGTGGGCTCGTTGACGATGCGCAGGACGTTGAGACCGGCGATGGTGCCGGCTTCCTTCGTCGCCTGGCGCTGGGCGTCGTTGAAGTACGCCGGGACGGTGATGACCGCGTCGGTGATGTCTTCACCGAGGTACGACTCGGCGTCGCGCTTGAGCTTCATCAGCGTGCGGGCGCTGATCTCCTGCGGCGTGTACTTCTTGTCGTCGATGGCCACGGTCCAGTCGGAGCCGATGTGGCGCTTGACCGAACGGATGGTGCGGTCGACGTTGGTGACCGCCTGGTTCTTGGCGGGCTGCCCCACCAGAACCTCACCGTTCTTCGCGAATGCGACGACGGACGGGGTGGTACGGGACCCCTCTGCGTTGGCGACCACCACGGGCTCGCCGCCTTCCAGAACGGAAACGACCGAGTTGGTGGTTCCGAGGTCGATGCCGACCGCACGAGCCATAATTTTCCTCCAATGTTCCTGCCGCGGCGCGTGTGCACCGCGAAAACGTTCCATGCCGACCTGAGCCTGTTCGACTCAGGTGAGCGCGGTCGACTCAAGCCTGCACCGGAGCGACTCTCGTCGTCAAGTGAAGTTGAGCCTGTTGCACTCAAGTTGTCTGACTCGTCCAACGGCAGGTCGTGGGATTTTGTTCCGAAGGTGACGAGCATCACTCCTGCGCCGGATTCTGTCGGCTCGTCTTCCGCCGCGTCCGAAACGACCCGCTGGGCGGGATATGCCGGTGCCGTGCCGCTTCTCTCGGTCATAGCGTGAATTCACTTCATGAACTCCCAGGTCCGGTCCTGTCCGGACCGGACGGCTCGCGCTCGTGGAAAGGCTTCCCCCAGTGAACGGACGATATTCGGAACCCGAGATCATCACCGACTTCGACGTCGTCGTAGTCGGTGCCGGCATCGCCGGTTTGTATGCACTCCATCGTTTCCGTAGCCGCGGCCTGACCGTCCGGGCGTTCGAGGCCGGATCCGGGGTGGGCGGTGTCTGGTACTGGAACCGCTACCCCGGAGCGCGCTGCGACGTCGAGTCCATCGACTACTCGTACTCGTTCTCCCCCGAACTCGAGCAGGAATGGAACTGGAGCGAGAAGTACGCCACCCAGCCCGAGATCCTGGCCTATCTCGAGCACGTCGCCGATCGTTTCGAGCTTCGCCGCGATATTCGGTTCGACACCCGGGTCACGTCGGCGGTTCTCGACGAGGACACTCTGCGCTGGACCGTACGCACCGACGGTGGCGACGTGGTCTCGGCGCGGTTCTTCGTCGTAGCGGCCGGACCGCTCTCGAATGCGAATATTCCTGCCTTCGACGGCCTCGAGCGTTTCACCGGCCATGTCTTCCACACCGCCCACTGGCCCCACAACGGTGTCGATTTCACCGGCCGGCGCGTCGGCGTGATCGGCACGGGATCGTCGGGCATCCAATCCGTCCCGATCATCGCCGAGCAGGCCGAGAAGCTGTTCGTCTTCCAGCGCTCCGCCAACTACAGCATTCCGGCGGGCAACAGCCCCCTCGACGACACCGCCCGCACCGAACAGAAGGCGAACTACGCCGAACGGCGGCGGTTGTCCCGGGAATCCGGTGGCGGCTCCCCGCACCGGCCGCATCCGAAGCCGGCGCTCGAGGTGTCCGAGGAGGAACGACGCGCCGTCTACGAGGAACGCTGGAAACTCGGTGGTGTCCTCTTCTCGAAAGCCTTCCCGGATCAGCTCACCGACCGGGCGGCCAACGACACCGCCCGCGCGTTCTGGGAGGAGAAGATCCGCGCGGTCGTCGACGATCCCGCAATCGCCGAACTGCTCATCCCCGAGGACCATCCCATCGGGGCCAAGCGCATCGTCACCGACAGCGGCTACTACGAGACGTACAACCGCGACAACGTCGAACTCGTCGACCTGCGCAGCACCCCGATCGTAGGGATGGACGAGACCGGCGTCATCACCACCGGGGCCCACTACGACCTCGACGCGATCGTCCTCGCCACCGGTTTCGACGCCATGACCGGATCACTCGACAAGCTCGAGATCGTGGGGCGCGGTGGACGTAGCCTGAAGGACAAGTGGGCCGCCGGACCCCAGACCTATCTCGGGCTCGGCATCGACGGCTTCCCCAACTTCTTCAACCTCACCGGCCCCGGCAGCCCGTCGGTCCTCGCGAACATGGTGCTGCACTCCGAACTTCACGTCGACTGGGTCGCGGACGTCATCGCCTGTCTCGACGCTCGTGGGTCGGCCGGCATCGAGGGCACCCCGGAGGCCGTTGCCGACTGGGTGGAGGAATGCCGCAGCCGGGCCGAGGCGTCGTTGCTGAATTCCGCGAACTCCTGGTACGTCGGCGCGAACATCCCCGGACGGCCCCGCGTGTTCATGCCGTTCCTCGGCGGCTTCGGTGCCTACCGCGACATCATCACCGAGGTAGCGGAATCCGGCTACAAGGGCTTCACGATCATCGAGGGTTGACATTCGCCGCGATCGACGCACGTCACGGGGCGGGCTCTGCCGGAACACGGCGGAGCCCGTTCCCTGCTTCGGCGTCCGGGTTCTGCAACCGACGCGAGTACCCGGTGGGTGATCGGAATCAGTTGCGCCCGTCGAACAACGCGTCCGGTCGCAACTTCTCGTTCAAGGTTCTCGCACGTTCGGATGCCAGGCGCTCGAACTGTTCGGGGTGGCTCGAGATCCAGAAGTCGTCGCGTACGATGCCGTCGAACAACACCCGCGCGGCGTCGTCCGGCGCCATGCCTTCCCGGATCTGTTCACGCCAGAAGTCGGCGTCGTCAGTGGTCGCGTCGCGGACCGGGACGTCCTCGAAGATGCGCGTGGCGACCTGGCCCGGACTGAACACCGAGACACCGATCTGCGGATACACCTCGGCGCATTCGAGATAGAGACATTCGGTGAGCGCCTGGACGCCGTGCTTCGACGCCGTGTAGGCCGTCATCCGCGGTGTGATGGCGATGCCACCGACCGAGCACGTGTTCACGATGTGCGACCGTCGCGGGTCGGCACCCATCCGCGGGACGAACGAGCGGATACCGTGGAAGACACCCAGCAGATTGACGTCGATCACCCGGCGCCACTCGTCGGCGGGAACCTCCCACGTGAAACCGAGAGATTCCAGCCCCGCATTGTTGAGAAGAACCGACACCGAACCGAATTCGGAGTACGCCGCGTCCGCGAGGGCATCCACCGCGGCCGCATCACGGACGTCGGTCGGGATCGCCAGCGCCGTGTGCCCGTCGGCTCGCAGCTTCGCCGCGACCGTCTCGGCACGGTGGGCGGAGACGTCCGCGAGCACCACGTTCATGCCGAGTACGGTGGCCCGGCGGGCCGCGCTCTCCCCGATGCCGCTGCCGGCTCCGGTCACGACAGCGGTGCCGCCCGCAAGATCCTCGAATCGCACGGTGCCTCCTATTTCGCGCAGTGGCCGGCGTCGACGGGCAGAGTGACACCGGTGATGTAGCGGGATTCCTCGGATGCGAGGAACAGGCTCGCGTTCGCGATGTCCTCGGGTTCGATCAACGGCACCGGAAGCAGATGCATCGATTGCAGGGCCGCCTCGAATTGCTCCCGTGTCGGGTCCTCGGCACCCGGGCAGAAGGTGCGCATCGTGGCCGGGTTCTCGACCATCGGGGTCCGGGTGTTGGCGGGGTGGATCGTGTTGACCCGCACCCGATGCGGCGCAAGCTCGTTCGCGAGCGATTTCATCAGGCCCACGACCCCGTGTTTGGCGGCGGTGTAATGGCCGACACTCACGAGCCCACGAAGGCCGGCGATGGAGCTGATCAGCACGATCGAACCTCCGCGCCCGCCGTCCAGGATGTGGGGGATGGCCGCCTTGCACGTGCGCCACACGCCGGTCAGGTTGACGTCGAGCATGGTCTGCCAGCGTTCGGTGTCCATCTCCGTCGCCCGGCCCGAGGAGCTGATCCCCGCCGTCGCGCACACGACGTCCAGCCGGCCGAATGTTGCGACCGCCTGCGCCACCGCATCGTCGAGCGACGGCTGATCGCGCACGTCCACCTCGAAGGGACAGATCTTCCGGCCGAGCGATTCCACCAGTCGCACGGTCTCGGCGAGATCGTGGGGTGACGCACCGGGAGTGGTCGCATGTTCGACCGGTGCGCACACGTCGACGGCGACGATGTCGGCGCCCTCCTGCGCGAACCGCACGGCCTGGGCGCGTCCCATACCTCGTGCCGCACCGGTGATCAGCGCGACCTTCCCTTCCAGGCGTCCACTCATCAGGCCACCTTCTGGGTCAGACCGCCGTCGACGATCATCTGCAGGCCGGTGACGTACCGGGATTCGTCCGATGCCAGGAACAACACCGCATTGCTCACGTCGACCGGTTCGACCCACGGCACGCGCAGGACCGTCTTCCTCGACAGCACCTCGGCGGCGTCGTCGGCGGTGGGAGCTTCGAGGTCGGGGCGCAGCCGCGCGAAGGTCGCGGGATTGAGCGTCATCGGCGTCGCCGCCGCACCCGGGTGGACCGTGTTGACGCGGATCGTCCGTGACCCGAGTTCGTTGGCGAGGGTCTTGGCCAGGCCCGTGACCGCGTGCTTCGCCGCCGAGTAGTGCGACGCCCCCGGTACGGCCTTGATCGCGGCGGTGGAACTGACGATGATCACCGAGCCCCCGGCGGGATCGAGTTCGGCGACACCGGCCTTGACGGTGTGCCAGGTGCCGGTGAGGTTGACGTCGATCGACCGGTTCCAGATCTCGTCGTCGATCTCCCAGGACGGTCCCGGATTGTCACTGATGCCGGCGTTGGCCACCACGACGTCGAGCGGCCCGAGTTCGGACACTCCGGACCGCACCGCCGCGACCACCGCGTCGAAGTCGCGGACGTCCGCGGTTCCGGTGACGATCCGGCGCCCCGTGGCCCGCACGAGGCGGGCAGTTTCGGCCAATGCGGGCTCCGTGCGACCGCCCGGCAGATCCAGCGCGACGATGTCGGCGCCTTCCTCTGCCAGCCGTGTCGCGCACGCGCGACCGAGCCCCCCTCCCGCACCCGTGATCAATACGGTCTTCCCCGTCATCCGCATGGTGCACCTGCTGTCGTCCGCACGATCCGTGTTTCCTTCCGACGTGGTTTGCCGTGAGGTGACGCTAACCAGCGGGGACTCGCGTTCGGGAGGGTTTCTCCCGCGTGGCGGGAGGGACGCGCCCGAGCCTCCGGTTCTTCGCGTTCCATCCAGCGGGAGGAACTGTTTCCCTCCGACACGCCGATGAGTTCTATGAGGCAGATCACATATCTCTCCCCCATGACGGTACGGAGGAATTCATGTCACTCGACGCAACCCCGGCAGTCTCGGACGACGACATCGAGGTCCGCGAGATCGAAGCCGCGGCAGCCCCCACCCGCTTCGCGCGCGGCTGGCACTGTCTCGGTCTCCTCCGCGACTTCCAGGACGGCAAGCCGCACTCCATCGAGGCCTTCGGCACCAAGCTCGTCGTCTTCGCCGACAGCAAGGGACAACTCAACGTCCTCGACGCCTACTGCCGGCACATGGGCGGTGACTTGAGCCAGGGTGAGATCAAGGGTGACTCCATCGCGTGTCCGTTCCACGACTGGCGCTGGAACGGTAAGGGCAGATGCACCGACATTCCCTACGCCCGCCGCGTGCCGCCGATCGCCAAGACCCGCGCGTGGACGACGCTCGAGCGCAACGGTCAGCTCTACGTGTGGAACGACCCGCAGGGCAACCCGCCGCCGGCCGACGTCACGATCCCCGAGATCGCGGGCTACGGCACCGACGAGTGGACGGACTGGAGCTGGAAGACTCTGCGCATCAAGGGCTCGCACTGCCGCGAGATCGTCGACAACGTCGTCGACATGGCGCACTTCTTCTACATCCACTACTCGTTCCCGCGTTACTTCAAGAACGTCTTCGAAGGCCACATCGCCACGCAGTACATGCACTCCACCGGCCGGGAGGACGTCATCTCCGGCACCAACTACGACGACCCCAACGCCGAGCTGCGTTCTGAGGCCTCGTACTTCGGTCCGTCGTACATGATCGACTGGCTCGAATCCGATGCCAACGGCCAGACCATCGAGACGGTCCTCATCAACTGTCACTACCCGGTGAGCAACGAGGAGTTCGTGCTGCAGTACGGGGCGATCGTCAAGAAGCTGCCGGGTCTGTCCGACGAGGCGTCGGCCGGAATGGCCGCACAGTTCGCCGAGGGTGTGCAGCTGGGTTTCGAGCAGGACGTCGAGATCTGGAAGAACAAGGCACCCATCGACAACCCGCTGCTGTCCGAGGAGGACGGCCCGGTGTACCAGTTGCGCCGCTGGTACCAGCAGTTCTACGTCGACGTCGAGGACGTCACCGAGGACATGACCAAGCGCTTCGAGTTCGAGATCGACACCACCCGGGCGGTCGCGAGCTGGCAGAAGGAGGTCGCGGAGAACATCGCGAAGCAGGCCGAGGGTTCTGCCACGGCGTCCTAGTCCCCCGCCGCGCAGAACCACACCCACCAGAAGGAAAGTCAGCATGAGCTACGAAGTCCTGGCCTGTATCGAGGCCGCCGCCGACGACATCTTCGTCGAAGGCATCGAGGCCGAGCGGATCGGCAAGGTCGCCGACGCGACCGCCAAGCGCATGAAGGAGGCCGGCTGCATCCGCATGCTGCAGCCCAAGGAACACGGCGGCCTCGAGGCCCACCCGCGCGAGTTCGCGGAGACCGTCATGCGGATGGCGTCGATCAACCCGTCGGCGGGCTGGGTCCACGGCATCGTGGGCGTGCACCCCTGGCAGCTCGCGTTCGCCGACCCCCGGGTCCAGCAGGAGGTCTGGGGCGAGGATCAGGACACGTGGCTCGCGTCGCCGTACATGCCGGGCGGCATGTGCGTGCCGGTCGACGGCGGTTACACGTTCTCCGGCAGGTGGTCGTTCTCCTCCGGGACCGACCACTGTGACTGGGCGTTCCTCGGTGCCTTCGCGTGCAACCCGGACGGCAGTATGGAGATGCCGCCGCGGATGCTGCACGTGATCATTCCGCGCTCGGACTACGAGATCATCGAGGACTCCTGGGACGTCGTGGGTCTGCGCGGCACCGGCTCCAAGGACGTCGTGGTCGAGGACGCGTTCGTGCCCGATTACCGCGTCATGGATTGTGACGAGGTCATCGACGGGACCGCGGTGCGCAAGTACGGCCGCACCGAGACGCTGTACCTGATGCCGTGGTCGAACATGTTCCCGCTGGGCATCACGTCGGCCACCATCGGTATCTGCGAGGGTCTCCTGCACCACGCCAACGAGTACCAGCGCGAGCGCATCAACCCGCAGGGCACCGCGGTCAAGGACGATCCGTACACGATGTTCGCGATCGGTGAGGCCACCGCGAAGCTGCGGTCGGCGCGGGATTCGCTGCTGGCCAACGTCGATCGCATGTGGGATCTGGTCGACGCCGGCAGGACCCCGACGTTCGAGCAGCGCGCTCTGGGCCGCGAGACCCAGGTGAACGCGGCATGGCAGGCCGTCACCGCGGTCGACCAGGTCTACGCCCGCTGCGGCGGCAACGCGCTGCGCATGGACAAGCCCATGCAGCGCTTCTGGCGCGACGCGCACGCCGGGTTGCACCACGCGATCCACGTCCCCGGCACCGTCTACCACGCCGCGACACTGAGCAGCCTCGGCGTGGACCCGCAGGGCCCGCTGCGTTCCATGATCTGACCGCTGGATCACCACTACTTCGAATCCACAACGGAGACATACCATGATGAACCCCCATGTCGGCGGCTTCGGCACCGACATCCGCGCCCTGGGCTACGTGAAGGTCCAGACGGACGACATCGAGCGCTGGCGCACCTTCGCGTTCGACGTGCTCGGTTTCGCGAAGGGCTCCGGCCCGGACCCCGACGCCCTGTACCTGCGCATGGACGAGCGCGCCGCGCGCATCGTCGTCGTACCGGGTGAGACCGACGAGGTCGTCACGGTCGGCTGGGAGGTCCGTGACCATGCCGCACTGGTCCGGGTCACCGAGGCCGTCGAACGCGCCGGCATCGCGGTCAAGCCGCTGTCGCTCGAGGAGGCGGACGCCCGCCGCGTCGAGGAGGTCGTCACCTTCCAGGATCCCGCCGGCACCACACTGGAGGTCTTCCACGGCGCGGTCCTCGACCACAGCCCGGTCGTGACCCCGTTCGGCGCCGAGTTCGTCACCGGCGCACAGGGTCTGGGTCACGTCGTGCTGCCGACGATGGATCCGAACGGCACGTTCGACTTCTACACCGACGTCCTCGGCTTCCTGCCGCGCGGCGCCTTCCGGATCCCGGCGCCGCCGGAGTTCGGCCCGCTGCGGGTGCGTTTCCTGGGTGTCAACCAGCGTCACCACAGCCTCGCGCTGTGTCCGGCCCCGCACGGCGGTGCGCCCGGCCTGGTGCACATCATGGTCGAGGTCGACACGCTCGACGCCGTCGGGCAGGCGCTCGACCGTGTCGTGAAGGACGGCTTCTCGGTGTCGTCGACGCTGGGCCGCCACACCAACGACAAGATGGTGTCGTTCTACGTGCGGGCCCCCGGTGGCTGGGATATCGAGTTCGGCACCGACGGACAGTCGGTGGACGAGACGTTCTACACGTCCGAGGAGATCACCGCGGACAGTTACTGGGGTCACGACTGGTCCGGTAGCGAACCTCTCGCAGCAATGTAGCGCGACACGCTGCGCAGCACTGTCCGTACAACCACAGATCGCTCCCCGAGGAGGGGGAACCCCGTCCGGCCAGGACAACGGGTTCCCCCTCCTCGGCATACGATCCGGGTGACCCACTTCACAAAGCGGCGGGAGTATGTCACTATTCCTAATAGAAATACCAACGTCAGTTGTGTTTCGTGGCATTCTTCGCCCGGATCGAGGGAGATATCGGTGACCGCACCCGCGACTGCAGACTCCACCCCCACCGCGATTCTCGAACGAATCTCGCTCGTCCTGGACGCCTTCGACGGCCCGGGGCGCCTCACCCTCGCCCAGGTCGTCAGGAGGACCGGGCTCCCCCGCTCCTCCGCTCATCGGATGCTCGAACGCCTCGTCGAGATGCGGTGGCTACGCCGCGAAGGCCGCGACTACGAACTCGGCACCCGCCTGATGGAACTCGGCTCGATTGCCGTGCACCAGAACCGCCTGCACAGCGCGGCCGCTCCGATCCTGCAGGACCTGCACCGCGCCACCGGTTATGTGGTGCATCTCGGAGTGCTCGACGGATCCGATGTGCTCTACCTCGACAAGGTCGGTGGCCGGCTCGCCGCGGAGCTGCCCACCCGCGTGGGCAGCCGCTATCCCGCACGTGATTCCGCAATCGGCAAGACTCTGCTCGCCTACACACCGGACGGCACCTACGACCTCACCGACTTCACTCCCGAACTGCGCAAGGTCCGGGAGATGGGCGTGGCGTACGAGGTGAGCAGGATCTCCGGCGGAATCGGCGTCATCGCGGTCCCGATCGGCCCCGTGGGCGATGTCGTCGCCGCCCTGTCCATCTGCGGACCGACCGGACACCTCGAATTCGATCATCGTCACGCGGCCCCGGTCCGCATGGCGGCGAAAGCGATCCACCGATCCCTCACCGGACGTCCCCGCACCGCGCCGGCTGCGCCACGCCCAGGTCACCCCGGTCCGCCCGCCGCGACCGCGCACTCCCGCCTGCAATACGCCTGACCGACACATCCTGCGACGTCGGTGCCCGCCACCGGCGAAGGGAGAACTAGCTCCGCTCACGCCGTTCGAGACCGAGCACGAAATCCTCCACCTCGCGCCAGGATCCCGACGCCTTCGGAACCGGATTGCCCAACTCGTCGCGCGCCCGGACACCCGAGAACGTCTCGGCCGCCTCGTCGATGTCGGTCAGCACCTGTCTGGCCAGATCGATCTCCGCCTGGAAATAGCGTTCGGCCCACAGCAGGCTCATTCTGGAGAACGCCCAGGCGGGTTCGCGGGTCGCATGCTCTCCGTGCAACCCGGCCCGCTCCCGCATCGCCTCCATGTTCTCGATATGCGACCGGACGAGTTTCTTCAGTTCCTCGGGCTCGTTGAGATGGCCCATCCACAGCCGCAGCATGAGGCCGTGTTTGAGGACCGGCTGCTCCACGGGCGCGTCCCTCGACCAGTTCCGCACGGCGCGGGTGCCGCGCTCGGTGATGCGGTAGACCCTGCGGCCCCGCTCCCCCGGCTCGGACACCATCTCCGACTCGGCCAGTCCCGCCGACTCGAGCTTCTTCAACTCGGCGTAGATCTGGCTGACGGACGGACTCCAGTAGAAGTAGCCGATGCTCCAGTCCGCCCACTTCTTCAGGTCGTATCCGGTGAGTCCCTCACCGAAGGTGAGCATGCCCAGAACAGCCCAGCTCGTGGCGGGCAACGACGGATAACTGTCGTCGGACACCTCGGCGACAGGCTCGATCTCGGGCATGCTCGAAGCCTAACAGCCCAGGTAGATGCGGGTGCGGCAGCCGGGATTCCGTACCCGGCCGGAACATGATCTCCCGGTCCGTGGGAGAACGGGCAGCCGGGCCGCTCGCCGGTGACTACCGTCGCAGTCACGATCAAGGAGGTCCGATCATGGACAGCGTCCGGTGCAACACGTGTGGCAATCGCGTCCTCGTCGAGAAGTACAGCGAGGCGCACACCAGCATCCAATGGCTCGACGACGCCGACCGCGTCTGCCCCGAGTTCGCACGGTCCCGCACCACCCGGGACGGTCGCGCCTGGGTTCCCACCTGCCACAAGTTGCAGCAGACGATCGACGACTTGATCGTCTCGGGCCAGATCGGCCTGTCGCTGCGCAGCTATCCGGTGCCCGGCCGACTCGAGTGACCCCCCGGCGGACCGCCGATCTCCCTCCGGGGGCTACCGCACCCCCGCGACCAGCCCTTCCGCACTGCGCGCCGCCACCGAGGCGGCCTTCGCGGTGAACGGATCGAGCAGCGGGTGCTCTGCACGGGACCGCCAGTGCCGCACCGCATCCACGGCCGCCGCCCGGATCTCGGCGGGCGAGGCGTCGTCGACGAGACCGAGTCGACGGGTGGCGCCGATCCCGAATCCACCGACCACGCGCTGCAAGGCGAGAACCTCTTCGCCGGGCAACGACACCGTCGACGACCGCAATCTGCCCAGCAGTCGGAGCTCGGCGAAACCGTGGTCGTCGGCCAGTTCGCGCCGCACCACTCCCAGCAGTTCGCGGTCGCCGCACATGTCCAGCACCCGTTCGAGTGCCAGCAGCGCCGAGTGGGTCTTGAGCTGATCGGCACGCTGACCGAACTGCACGTCGATCACCTGACGCAGCTCGTCGAGCCCACTGCGCGCGACGAGTTCGGCGGCGAGAGAAGGTGAATCGCGGGCACCGAGCTGCACGAGCAGCACCGCCGTGCGGATGCCGAACAGGCCGAACCTGTCCACCAGACGCGCGCGCATCCCGGGATCGACGGGAAGGTCGACGTCCGGTCGCGCGAAGCGGTCGGCCGACAACATCGCGACCTGCAGTTGCTCCGCCGGGACCTGCGCGAGCGCCTCGAACGCTGCGAACTCGTTCTGCCGCAGCGTCCGTGCGGCGAGCGCGAGCAATCCGGCGACCGGCACGACCGCCTGACACAGGCCGGTGCGTTCGAGTTCGTCGGTGAACCTCGCCGCGACCTGCTTCGCCGACATCATCGCGTCGGCGCGACCGGCCCCGACCTCGTCGGCACGCGACACCACCCCGACGATCCCGAGCGGCCCGGCTCCCCCGCCGACATGCCGGCCGATCCGCTCGAGGAACTCGACGTCGGCGGCACCGAGCGAACGCATCAGGTAGACGACGGCGTCGGCACCCGAGGCCGACTCCTCCGGGGTGAGCAGGGCCAGGGTCCGCGCCGACACCTCCCGCGACAGCGACGACGTGCCGGGAGTGTCGATGATGGTGGTCTGGGCCAGGGCGCTGGCCGGCCATTCGACGTCGATGAAGTCGACGCGGTCGGCGGTGAGATCACCGAGGTCGAAGGTCAGACGGCCGTCGGGGCGCTGCACGGGCACCGGCATGTGACGATCCCCGTCGTACCGGGCGTTCACCGACGGTACGGGTCCGTTGCGGTACCAGGTGACGACGCGCGTGCATTCCGTCGCGTCGGTGGGCGCGATGTCCTGTCCCACGAGCGCGTTGAGCAGGGTCGACTTGCCGGCCTTGAGGGATCCGGCGAGCGCGACCCGCAGCGGCTGGTCGAGTCGCGCGGCACACTCGTCGAGTCGGTCTGCGACAGCCGGGTTTCCACCGTACGACGCGCGGGCCCGGCCGAGCAGGTCGCGGGCGCGGGCGAGAGCCGGGGTCACGCCTGCACTCCCGCGAGTTCCGCGGCGCGGGATCGCAGTCGGCCCAGTTCCGCGACCTGCGTGTCGAGTTCACCGATCCGACGCCGGCGTTCCTGCTCCTGCACGGTCGCGGCCTGCCGGGCCGCGTCGAGCGACTCGTCGAGCGAACGCAGTGTCTGCTCGGCGATCTCGGTGAAGTGATCGCGGAGCTGACGCTGGATGAGGCGCAGCCGGTCCTTCGATTCCTTGCCGACCTGGAAACTCACGTCGTCGGTGAACTTGCGGATCGCGTTCTTCGCGTCGGCGCGACGCTTGGTGAGCCGTACCTGCTTGTCGTCGCGGTATGCCTTGGTGCCCAGCACGACTCCGGCTCCCACCGAGATCGGGTTCACGAGGGCCATGCCCATCAGGGTGGTGACGAGACCGAACATGAGCACCCCACCGTAGGAGCCCTTCATGCCGACGAGCACCTTCTGACCGATCCCGATCCGGCCGGATTCGAGATCGGACAGGTTCTCGACGGGTTCGAGCAGTCTCGACAGGTCGCCGAGATGCAACGACGGCAAGGAGTCGTCGTCGAGTGCGAAGCGCTCGGCGACCTTGCCTGCGAGCGCCTCGGCGCGTTCGTGCGCCCACACGAAGTTGTCGCCGACGGATTCGGCGACCTGCTCGGCCAGCCACTGCCCGAGGCGCGGCCATTCCTTGCCCGGATCGCATTCGTCCACGGACGCTTCGGCATCGCGGGTGACCGTGCGCAACCGGTCGCGCAGATCGTGGTCGATGTCGGCCGCGAGGTCGGCGATGCCGTCCGACAACGTGATCTGCCACCGCGCCGCCCGCGTGCGCAACGCTTCGGTCGCGGCGCGCGCCCGGTTCAGGTCCTCGATCGCGGCATTGCCGGATTCGGGATCGCGCAGAGCTGCGAGTTCGCTCTCGCACCCGAGCGCGAGATGGTCGACGACGGTCTTCACATCGTGTGCGACGGACAGTCGCGCCGAATCGGCGTTCCGCGCGACCACCTGTTCGCGCAGGAAGTCGTAGATCGCATCGAAACCCGACTCCCGGTGCAACGAGGCATCTTCGGTGCGCAATGCGTACTCGCGCAGCAGCGACGAGACGGGCAGCAGCGGCAGGTCGAGCCCGGCTCGCTGCAGGTGTTCACGGTCGGCGTCGACGATCGCACGCCAGTGCGGATACACATCGGTCTTGGTGACGAGCACCGCCGAGGCCGGGCACAGCGTCTGCACCTGCCGCAGGAACGACATCTCCGGCGCGGTGAACTCCTGGCTCGCGTCCGAGACGACGAAGACCGCGTCCGCTGTCGCGAGCAGCGTCAATGTGGCTGCGGTGTGCGGATTTCCGTGCCCGCCCACGCCCGGGGTGTCGACGAACACGAGTCCGTCGGCGAGCAGCGGACTCGGCACACTCACCTCGAGCCGGTCGACGTCCCGACCGGCGCTGCGCGGCGCGACCTGCTGCAGGTCGTCGAAGGGAACAGGGATCCGCGGGGCCGAGCCCGACGGGACGAGTTCGGCGGACGGTTCGTGTCCGTGCTGCACAAGCGTGGCGACCGCGGTGGTCTCGTCGTCGCCGACGGAACACACCTCGAGGCCGAGCAGTGCGTTCACGAAACGGCTCTTGCCCTGGTTCAGTCCCCCGACGACGACCACCCGCAGTCGCGGGTCGGAGACCTTCGTGCGGGCGGCCGTGAGCCTGTCGGTGAGATCGTTGCGCCCGGCGCTACGGGAGCGGTCGATCGCGGAGTCGATCAGGTCGAGGAGCGCTCGGCGTCTCGAGGGATCGGATGAACGCTGCGTATCCGGTGACTGCTGCATGGGCTGCGTCGACTCGCCTTCCGTCGGTGCGGGCTCCGGACATTATGTCCTGGAGCCCGCACCGCTGCGGGTCAGGGCAGCAGTTCGTCGAGCTCGGTGGAGTCGGTGGCGCCGAGCGACGAGTCGGCACCGGCGCCGGCGAACAGGCCGCCGCCGAGACCGGAGGTTGCGGTGAGGCCGCCCTCGCCGAACAGACCCGCCTCGCCCGATGCGGATCCGAAGACGTCCTCACCGACCGACGCCCAGCCCTCCGCACCGCCCGACAGAGCGGTATCGACCTGTCCCGACAGCGCCGTGTCGACCTGTCCCGACAGCGCCGTGTCGACCTGTCCCGACAGCGCCGTGTCGACCTGTGTCGAGAGTTCCGCACCCAGGTCGGCCGCGCTCTCCAGGCCGGCGGCGACACCGAGATCTGCCGCTGCGCCCAGGTCGGCGCCCGTCCCCGGCTCCAGCGCGCTCTCGAAGTCCGTCACGGCACCGAGGTCGACCGACGTACCCAGCCCACCGGCCGCCCCGATTCCCGAGTCGATCGCCGCGCCGAGATCTGCCCCCAGGTTCGCGCCGGCCCCGAGTTCCGCCGCCGCGTCCAGGGCGCCGTCGAGGGCGTACCCGAGCTGGCCGGTGGCTTCGGCACCGGCACCGAGGCCGCCGCCGATCGTCGTGGCGAGCTGCGTGCCGAGATCGGCACCCGCGTCGAGGGACACCGAGCCCGCAGCCGTGTCGAGTGCGCTGCCGAGCTGCAGGCCGAGCTCGGCACCGGCCGAACCTCCGGTGGCGAACGTCGAGCCGAGGACGGACGACAGATCCGATCCGAGGCTCGTCCCCACCTGCACCGTCGAATCGACGGTCGCGCCGACGCCGGTGGCCGAGCCGATGGCGATGTTCAATGCCGACGACAGTTCGGTGGTCGCGGCGGTCTCGATGCCGAGCGCGCCGCCGAGCACCCCGCCGACCAGCGTGCCCAGGTCGATCTCGGCGCCGGTCTCCGCATCGACCGCGCCGCCTCCGGAGAGCACCGCGTCGAGGTCGACGCCGCCGAGCAGACCGCCCTGCGCGCTGCTCTCGATGACGGTCCCCAGCGCCGCGCCGAGATCTGCCGCAGCTCCACCGCCCGCTCCGAGCAGGGCCGAGAGGGACGCACCGAGGCCGAGGGTCGCGCCCACTCCGGCATCGAGACCGGCAGCGAGATCGGATCCGAGTCCGGCACCGAGATCGGCCACCCCGCCGAGGACACCGTCGAGGCTCGTACCGAGCGCGCCGGTCAGTTCGGTGCCCACGCCGAGTACACCGCCGAGGGTGGTGCCGAGTGCAGCGCCGAGTTCGGCGCCGCCTTCGAGAGCCAGGTTCAGCTCGCTCGAGAATGCGCCACCGGCTTCGACAGCCGATTCCAGCAGCCCGCCGAGGGCGAGCCCGATGTCGGCGCCGAGCGTGCCTCCGATGCCCAGTGCCCCTTCGAGGGTGGTGGCGAGGTCGGCGCCGAGTCCACCCGACACCGCGACGGCGGCGTCGATCGCGGCGGCGAGATCGGCAGCGGCACCCACACCGAGACCGAGTCCACCTTCGAGAGCACTGGCCAGCGCACCACCGATGTCGACCGCGCCACCGAGTTCGAGGCCGGCGTCGAGGGCGCCGCCGAGTGCCGCACCCAGCGCCCCGCCGAGCTCACCACCGGCTTCGAGTGCTGCACCGAGCTGCGCGGCGAGATCGACGACGATCCCGGTCTGAGCTCCGACGGCGCCACCGAGATCCAGTCCCCCACCGAGACCGAGACCGCCGCCCAGCCCCAAGCCCCCGCCGAGGCCTGCGCCGACGCCGAGACCCAGACCGGCGGCACCCCCGAGGCCCGCTGCCCCACCCAGGCCCGCTGCGGCGGTACCGGCGATCGATGCTCCGACGTTCGCCGCGCCGTTCAGCGCTGCGGTCAGTTCCGCCGCGGTTCCGGCGAACAGACCGCTGTCGGCGACCAGCGGTGCGACGGCCACGATGTCGGCGTGGCACACGTCGTCCAGGCCGGCCTCGGCGAGGACGGCGGCGGGATTGCTGCAGTACCGGGCGAGTTCGTTCTCGTCGCGGAACAGGCTGAGAATGAAGTCGAGTACGGCGTTGGTGGCCATCGCGTGTCTCCTGAGTCGTCGGGATCTACGAACGAAGCTACGAAACCGACGGTCACGGGCACAGGGGGTGCAGCCCCCTGTCTGTCGCCGGCCGTTAGGGGATCCGGGTCCGGGGGTACCGGGGGCGTTAGGGGATCATCCCCCCGATCGGTCGGCGGACGGCGTGGGAGCTAACGGGTCCCGCGGTGGGAACGACAGGCTCATCGAGACCGAACGGTGGAACGAGATCGCGGACCGACGTCCGCCCTGAACCCTGGAGCGTGCATGTACACAGGACTCGGCGTCATGATCGGGACGGCCAATTCGGTGGCTGTCACCGTGGTCGACCAGCCGGGAGCCGGTGATCCCGGTGTCCTGTCGACCCCCACCGAACTCCATCTCCCCGCCGAGGGTGCCCCCGTCCTCGGTGCCGGAGCCCCTGCTCCCGGTACTCAGGTGTTCTCCGGCTACGCCTCGCGGGTCGGCGATCCGGTCGGCATCCTCGCCGAGGACGGCTCCGCCTACCTGGGTGAAGATCTCGTCGCGACGACCGTGGGCTGCCTGCAGCACCGCACGGGCACTACCGAGGTGCCGACGATGCTGGCGCATCCCGCCACGTGGTCGGCTCACACCGTCGAGGCCCTGTGCGCCGCGCTCGTCCGGGCGGGCGTCACTGCACGGACGATCCCCGAACCGATCGCGGCCGTGCGCTGGCTCGACGCGACCCACGGACCGCTGGGCGACGACGTGACGGTGGTCTACGACCTCGGTGCGCGCAGCCTCGACGTCGCCGTCGTGCAGGGTGGGGCGCACCCGATGCTGTTGGGCCGTCCCCTGAGCAGCGACGACGTCTCCGGCGACCACTTCGATCATCTCGTCACGACCTATCTGCTGGGAACCCTCGGCGAGGACGCTGCCGGTCTCGACCCGTTCGATTCCGCGACCGTCACGGCACTGGCGGACTTCCGTGCCCGGTGCCGTACGGCGAAGGAGGCCCTGTCCAGCGACACCGAGACGGTGGTGCCGCTCGCGCTGCCCGGCCTGCACCGCGATCTGCGTCTGGTGCGCAGTGAGTTCGAGGAGTTCGCCCGGGAGCCGCTCGAGGCGTCGCTCGCCGTGGTGCACGATGCGATCCGCGGGGCCGGCCTCGATCCCTCGGACATCGGGCGCGTGCTCCTGACCGGCGGCGGCTCGTCCACCCCGCTCGTCGCCGAACTGATCTCGTCGCAGCTGGGTCTGCCGATCGTCTCGTCGCCGCGACCCGCCTGCACCGCAGCCCATGGGGCGGCGCTCGCAGCTGCCGCGGCCGGTGCCGCAACTGCCGTTGTTCCGGCGCCTCCTGCGCCCACCACCGACGACGAACCCGAGACGGTTGCATTGCCGGTGGTGGCTGCCGCCGAGACTTCGCAGGTCACCGCCGCACACCGGCCGGCGGTCGTCGATGCCGCGACCGGTGCGCCCGCGCGCACCCGTGCCCGCTCCCTCGCCCTGGTGGGCGCCGCCGTCGCGGCCGTCGTCGTCCTGACCGGGGGCGGGCTCGCGATCGGCACCCTGTCGTCGGAGGCCGAGACCACCGGCTCGGACACGCGCCCGTCGAGCGAAGCCGTCGCCGGGAATCCGACCACCGAGACGACGACCGGTTCGGCCGTCCCCGGCACGACCGGCACGCCGGCGACCGAGGCGGGATCGGTCGTCCCGATCCGCGTGCAGGGACCGGACGGTTCCGTGACCGTTGTCCCGGCCGCCGCGACGCCTGCTGCCGGCACCGCATCCACCGGGGCCGTGCCCGCACCGGATCCGGCCGCCCCCGCCCCGGCGGCGCCCGGGGGGACCCCGCAGGTTTCCCAGCCGGCGCCGCAACCCGCTCCGGTCCCCGCCCCGGCACCTGCTCCTCAGCCCGCGCCGCAGCCGACCTCTCCGAGCACGGGCGGCAGCGGTGCCGGCAACGCCCTCTCCGGCGCCGGTCAGGGTGCGGGCGCGGTCGTCGAGGGTGTCGGCAACGGTGTCGGCCAGGTGCTCGACGGCACCGGCAACGTGGTCGGCGGTGTCCTCGACGGCACCGGACAGGTCGTCGGCGGGTTGCTCGGAACCGGACGCTGACCGATCGCGATGACGTCCGTCCCCGCTCCTCCGCGACGACCGGTGCCCCGGGAGGTCACGCGCGCCCTGGCCACCTCCGCTCCCCCGCGGCTGCTGTTCGTCGGCGGCACCGGAACCGGGAAGTCCGCCGTACTCGCTTCGCTCCGGGACGATCTCGGTGACGTGCGCATCGTCGACGACGCGCACCGCATGACCGCCGCAGAACTGCAGGATCTGGCCGACCACGTTCGCGATGCGCCGACGGGGATCGTCGTGTCCACCGAACCGCGTCCACATCGCGCCGAGATGCGTTCGCTGACAGCAGCATTCGCGGGGAGCGGCACGGTGGTGGAACTGGGCCGGTGGACAGCTCGCGAAACCGCCGGTCGTGCGGCGTCGTTCGAACTCCGGCTCGCACCGCCCCAGGTGCGCGCACTGCACCGCCTGACGGGTGGAGTACCGAACCTCGTCGACACCGCTCTCGAGGCCCTGCGGACGGACGGCGACGTCCGGCACGCCGTCGGAGAGGCGATCCGCCGGCAGCTCCTCGCCGACCTCGATCTCACCGCAGTTCTGGCTCTCGTCGATCTCGGCACGGCGCTCGATCCCGGCGAACTCGCCGCCGTACTCGAGGTACCCGCCGAGCGGGCCCTCGATCTCGTCGACGCGGCCCGCGCGAGCGGTCTGCTCGGGGCCGATGCAGCGAGTCTCGGTGCGGGAGCGAGCGGCGTGCCCGCCGCGGTCCTCGGGAGACACAACCTGTTCGCCGTCGCCCGCCGCCTCCTCGCGACACGCATCGACGCCGGAACACTCACGCCGCACCTCGCCCGGGGGCTCGCCACGATCGGCCTCGCCGATCCGCATCTCGCCCGACGGCTCGTGGAGTTCGCGGTCGACGCAACGCCGCGCGAGGCCGCCGATCTTCTCGACGCCGCGGTACCGGCGGGAGCCGATCCCGATGCCCTCGCAGTGCGGCGCGCCGAAGTCGCTTTTGCGGCAGGGGATCTCGAGAAGGCCGAACAGATCACCGATCGGCTGCTCGACCGCGCCGACACGACCGACGTCGACGAGGTGCGCGCCGCCACCCGGATCTCCGCGAGTATCGCCGCGCATCGCGGCATGCTCGACCGCAGCGCGGACCTGTTCGAATGGCTCGGACCCGAACGGGTCGGCACGGACGCCCCTCTCGCTGCCACCGTGCTGCTCGCCGCCGGACGGCCGTCGGCCGCAGAACATCTGCGCGGTGCCGCCGCCTCGGGTGCCCCGACCTCGTCGGCCTCCGCCGCACGGCTGCTCGAGGAAGGCCTGCGCGAATCCGTCGGCGGCGACGGCCGTATCGCGATGAACCGCCTCGCCCGCGCACTGACGAGCCTGGGATCCGACGGTTCGCTGCGTGCCTGGCCCGACACGGTCGACGCCGTCGCCGCACTGCTCTGCCTGCACTCGGGCGAACTCGGGCACGCGCGCGCCATCCTGGACCGGCCGGAGATGCCCACCGTGCGCAATCGGGTACTGGTGGCGTGGACCGAGATGCTCGGCGGTGATCTCGCCGCCGCAGCCGCGATCGCCGAGGCCGTCGCCTCCGAGGTGACCGGGCAGCGCGACCTCCTGTTCTTCCATGCTCTGCAGGTCGGGCTGGCGCGACGCAACGCAGACCTCGGGGCGTTGACGATGCGGTGGCAGGCCGCGCAGTCGGTGGTGGCCGAGTACTCCGTCGACCTGTTCGGCCTGCTCCCGCTGGGTGAGCTGTGGCTGGGCGCCGTCCGGCTCGGGGAATCCGCGCGTGTCGCCCATCTCGTCGCCGGCGCCCGCGCGCTGCTGACCACCCTCGGCGAGCCACCGCTGTGGGGCGCGGCACTGCACTGGTACGGAGTGCAGGCCGCGATCGCCGCGAACCGGCCGTCCGACCTCGTCCCCCACGCACGCGCCCTGGCGTTGGCAGCGGAGACCACCGCGTACGCCGCGGTGCTCGCGCGGGCCGGTCATGCATGGCTCGGGGTGCTGCGCGGCGAGGTCGACGCGACACGCATCCGGGAGGCGGCGGAGACCCTCGCCTCCGTGGGTCTTCCGTGGGACGGCGCGAAGCTCGCGGGCGAAGCCGCGCTGCGCGCCGCCGACACCACCGTGGCCACCGGATTACTGCAGGTCGCGCGGACGATCAGGCAGGACGGCCCGGGTGGTCGAGCACCGATCGACGCCGCCCCCGACACTCCCCCGAACGAGCCGGACGACGCACCCCTCCGCGCCCGCGAGAAGCCGGGTGCACTGTCCGAACGCGAAGCGCAGGTGGCCGACCTGGTGGTTTCGGGCCTCACCTATCGGGAAGTCGGAAACCACCTGTACATTTCCGCGAAGACCGTGGAACATCATGTCGCCCGTATCCGGCGCCGACTCGGTGCCGGTTCCCGCTCGGAGCTCCTGTCGCTGCTCCGCGCCATGGGGCACGGCGCAGATGTATCCCGTCGCACACACTCCGACCGGAATGGAGGCAAGCCGGCATGTCCGTAGGCGTAGGCCTGAGGGTGGGGACCACCGTGTCGTCGGTTGCGGTCACCTCACCGACGCCGGGACGGCCGGACCCCGCACCGATCGAGCGGTTCACCGCCGTCCACCTGCATTCCGACGGCACCGCGACGCTGGGCGACCACGACGTCGTCGACGGGCTCACCAGCTCCTTCACCGGTTTCGTCGACCGCCTCGGCCACTCGGGCGGGGTCCGCGCCAACGACGGTTCGCTCTCCCGCGCCGAAGACCTGGTCGCCACGGCCATGGAATGCCTCCTCGCCGACGCGGCCACTGTCATCGGCGACACCCCGTACACCGCGGTGGCGACGCACCCCACCGACTGGCCGAATTCGACGGTCGCGGTGCTGCGCAACGCCCTCGACTACGTCGGATTGCGCCACGTCTCGCTCGTCTCCGACGCCGAGGCCGCCGCGGCCTGGTTCGAATCGCAGGTCGCGCACCAGACCGGACGACTCGTCGCGGTCTACCACATCGACCCGCAGGGCTCGACCGTCACGCTCGTGCGCTCGGGAGTCGCGGCAGGCAAGGCGTTCCGCTTCGCCGAGGGCAACGCCCCGTCGGTCGCGGCGCAGCTCTCGTCCGCGCTCGGTGCGTTCGGCTGGCTCGTGAGCAACCTCGACGCCATCGTGGTCACGGTCGACGAAGCCGTCGACCCGAGCGCCGCGCAGCTCGTGGCGCAGTCGGTGAAGACCGGTCTCGGCGTGCGGTGCGCTCTCGCTCCCGAGCCGCACCAGACGATGGTGCGCGGCGCCGCGCTCGCGGCCGCTGCCGGCTCGGTGGATCTTCTCGGTTCGACGCAGATCCTGCCCACCGCCAAACTCGCCGAACCCCGCCGCAGCGAACTCGATCCCGAGATCACCGCGGTGATCGCGAAGATCACGACGACTCCCCCTCCGGGTGCGACGCCCGCCGCTGCCGGCGCAGCACCCGCCGCGAACACGTCGAAGGCGACCGTCGCTGCCGTCTCGGCTGCCGGCGATTCCACCGACGACAAACCCTCCGGACGCTCGTCGAAGGTCACCGCGATCGCGGCGGCCGCGGCGATCGCGCTGCTCGTCGGTGTCGGCGCGCTGGTGTTCGGCCTGCGGGACTCCCCCACGGCCACCGCGGGCACGCAGGTCGCCGAGACACCGACAGCACCCGCGACCACCACCCCCTCGAAGTCGAGTCCTCCTCCGGCTCCCCGCAGCACCGAGGAGACCACCACTACGGAGCCGAGCGAGTCGGCCACCGCCGAGGAGATGAGCCCGGCCGCCCCGCCGGTCGTACAGCAGACCTGGGTCGATCCCACCACCGGCACGAGCGAGCAGTCCTCTTCTTCCTCGTCGCGGTCGAGCACCTCGGGCACGTCCTCGACCACGACGAGCACCGGCTGGTCGCGGCGGAGCCAGCCCGACGAGTCGTCCGGTGGCGGCAGCAGCGACAGTGGTGGCGGAGACAGCAGTGGCGGAAGTACACCGACGACCACGACTACAACCACGACCACTTCCGTCCCGGATCCTGGACCCGGGGACGGTGGCACCACTCCCGGAGACGGCAGCGGAAATGGGGACGGCACCAATCCCGAAGGCCAGAACCCGTGATGCGTAACTAAGCAGCGGGCACAGTCCCAGTGGTGACCTACAGCACTATCGGCGGTCGCCGGGCCGTCCCGTAGGCTGTCCCGCGGGTCGGCTCGCCGACTCCTCGAAGTACCTGTTCACGAGCACATCGAACACACGAAAGGCTTCCATGCGTCTCTCGTCGGCGTCGCGCGCCGCAGTCCGTTCCACCACCCGCCGCGTCGCAGTCGCAGCGGCATCCGCGGTTCTGCTGGCAGTGCCCCTGAGCTCCACAGCGAGCGCGGCGCCCGCCGAACAGTTGCCTGCTCCCGAGCTTCCCGCCGAGCTCGTCGAAGCGATCCAGCGCGACCTGGGTCTGACGCCCGAGGAATACCTCGATCGCGCCGCGCGGGCGCAGGAACTCGGTGACTACGCCCGCGACTTCCGCTCCGAGCGTCCCTCCGAGTTCGCAGGCGCCTGGCTCGGCGAGGACGGCAAGCCCGTCATCGCCGTCACGAACCCCGAGGCCGCAGAGAAGGCAGCCCAGGACGGCTACCGGGCGACGGTCGCGCCGGTCTCGGCCGACGGACTCGAGCAGGCCCTCGCCGAGCTGAACCGCTGGGTGGCGGGACTCCCGCGTGAGGTGTCGTCGCAGATCAACTCCGCGTCGATCGATGTGCTCAACAACCAGATCGTCCTCGACATCGTGAACTCGCCGATCGGGCGCGCGCTGAACCTTCCGTCCCTCGTGGCGAACGTGCAGGTCCAGTTGTCGCCGGGCATGCCGCCGAACGATCCGGCCCCGATGGGTGGCGACACCTACATCACCGCCGACGGCGACGTCCGCAATACGCCCATCGAACGGATCGGCATCTGCTCGTTCGGTTTCAACGGTGTCGACGCCGACGGCGACGCCGTCAACCTCACCGCCGGACACTGCGACGCGGTGGCCCGCGCCGACGGCGGTTCGACCGTCTACCTCCCCAACCGCGCGAACATCGACGACAGCGTCCGCATCGGCAAGTTCACCGACTCCACGGTGGGCACCGACAGCACCCTCGACTACGGCATCGTCACCCTCGACAAGGCAGGTGTCGAAGCCGGCCTCGACCGCCCGGCGGTCCGCGGCGGCAACGGCTCCACCCTCACGGTCACCGGCACGGCCGTTCCGGTCGTCGGCGCGCCCGTCTGCAAGTCGGGACAGTCGTCGTCGTTCACGTGCGGTCTCGTCGTCGCCGATCGCATCGAAACCCAGCTGACCTACGACTCGGGCTTCTCGAGCACCATCCGCGGCTTCGCGACCTCGGCGTGCACCCTCGCGGGTGACAGCGGCGGCGCGATCGTCACCGGCACCCTCGCGCTCGGTGTGATCAGTGGATCGAACAGCGCGGGCGCCCCGAACTGCGTCGAGGCCAACCTGGTGCTCGCGCCCAACGGCGGCACCTCCAGCCTCGGTATTCCGATCCAGGACATCGAGAACGCCACCGGCTCGCGGGTCCGTACTGCGTCGAACCCGGCATAACACCCGGAACATCCGGGCCGTTCGTCACAACAGTCACACGAGTCTCATACGTAACCGAGAAGTACCTATGTACTTCCTCGATCACCCCTTAGGATCGGACGGACGCCGATCCGCGGGGGACGGCGCCTTCGCGCGCGCAGGCCGCGAAGGAACGAGAAAGGTATCCATGCGACGCACCTTCGCACGTCGGACGGCTGTCATCGGCTCGACCGCACTGCTGTTCCTCGGTCCTGCCGTTGCCATCGCGCAAGCCGAACCCGAGACCGAACCCGCGCAGACATCGTCTCTGCCGGCCGAGCTCGTCGAGGCGTTGCAGCGCGACCTGAAGATCGATGCCGAGCGCTTCCTCGCCGATGCGCAGCGCAGCCAGGAGCTCGCGGCGTTCGCCGAGAAGGCACGGGAGCAGTTCGACGCCGTCTTCGCCGGTGTGTGGCTGGACGACCGAGGCACCCCCACCGTCGGCCTCACCGAAGGTGACGGCTTCGACGAGGCCCGCACGGCCGCCGAGGACGCCGGATTCACCGTGGCCGAGACGCAGCGCAGCGAGGACGCCCTCGAAGAGCAGCTCGGCGCACTGGGCGACTGGCTCGAGACCCAGCCGCCCGCCGTCGCCGATGTCATCCGCGGCATCGCCGTCGACGTGGTCAACAACGACGTCGTCGTGCGCACCGACAACGTCTCCGGCGTCGAGCTCCCCGACTTCCTCGACGGCGTGCGCGTGCTGTTCGCTCCCGCCGAACTGACCCCGGAGGGCGCAACCGACCTGCAGCCCATCGCCGGTGGTCTCGGCGCGCCCGACGCGCTCTTCGGCGGCGACGCCTATGCCGCGCTCGGTGCCGGCGAAGGGCTCCGTTGCTCGCTCGGCTTCAACGCCGAGGACGGCAGCGGACGTCCTGTGAACATCACCGCCGGTCACTGCGACCCCAACCGCGCCCAGGCCGGTACGCGATGGGCGTCCCAGGTCCACCAACTCGTCGGCGACAACCTCGGTCAGCACCTCGGCTCGTTCGAGAAGACCGTGCTCGACCGCAGCGACTACGCGCTGATCCGTCCCTCCGCCGAGGCCGCAGCCCGCTTCGAGAACAACGGTGTGCGCGTTCCGTTCGCCGCTCCGCTGACCATCACGGGCGTCGCGGATCCCGTCGTCGGCACCCCGGTCTGCAAGTCGGGCCTGCGCACCGGCTACAGCTGCGGCGTCGTGACGGCCGCCAATCAGAACGTCGAGATCGGCCACCGCGTGCTCGAGAACGGCTTCTCCACCAACCTGTGCGCCCTGCAGGGCGACAGCGGCGGCACCCTCGTCACCGGCACGCTCGCCCTCGGCATCTCCAGCGCCTCGAACGTCGGTCAGTACGGCATGTGCGAGATCGCCGGGTTCGTCAGCGGCCTGCTCGGTGAGACGCCCGAACTGTTCGCCACGCCGATCAAGACGGTCCTGGCCGAAAACCCGGGCCTGAAGGTCCGCACCTGGTAGGACGAATCCACACGACGACGAGGCCCGACTTCCGCACCGCAGAGGCCGGGCCTCGTCTCGTAGGGTCCCGGTGCCCACCGCCGGATGAAGATCGGATCACGTTAAGCTCGCGAGGATTCGGTTCGAGGGGACATAAGGGAGAAGAACGATGCTGGGATCACTCGTCACCGGAAGCGTGGCCATGCTGGGCGCAGATCCGCAAGTGTGGTGGGGTCTGCTTCATATGCTCCTTACGAGCTAGCGCTCCACACGAGTCGGCTCCGAACGAACGCGACCCCGCCACCTGATGAAGGTGGCGGGGTCGCGGTGGTTCGAAGAACTACTTGGTCTCGGCCCACTCCGTCGTTCCCGGAGGAGCTGCCAGTGCCTGAAGGAAGCCGATACCGGCGACGACCAGCGTGGGGCCTCCGGCAACGATGGTGCCGATCGCGGCGCCGATCGGCACGCCGGCTGCACACAGCGGAATCGAAGCGAGGAAGCCGGTGGGGGCTCCGGTCACGATGCCGACGATGCAACCGATGATCCCGCCGGTCGCGCCGCCGATGGCACTTGCCAGACCCAGCTGGGAAGCGAAGTTCTGCTGCGCCTTCAGGTTCTCCTCGGGCGATGCGACATCGCTGAGCTTCAGCGCGACAGGAGTGAGAGCCGGTCCGACCTTGTCCTCGGGAGCAACCGGGACAGCCTTGGAGAAGTCGGTGACCGGGGTCAGCGTCAGGGTCTTGCCGTCCTCGCTCACCTCACGCTCGAAGGGCAGCTGCAGATCGCCGAGCTGGATCGCGAGCGGCAGGCTGAGGACGGTGTCGCCCTCGTCGTCCTGCAGTTCGACGCTCTTTCCGTCTCCGGAGACCTGGAAGGAACCTGCGTCGATGACGGTCACGACGGACTCGCCCTCGGGCCGGACCTCGTAGTTGATGGCGTCTTCGTCGGCTGCGGCCGGAGCGGCGTACGAAGTTCCGGCGGTGATGCCCATGGCGGCGATCGTCATCGTCGCCACAGCGGCAAGCTTCTTGAGCTTCATCTGTTTCCGTTCTGTGACATGGCGCACGCCCGGCGGGACGCCCCCCATTTATGTGACCGACATGGAGTTCTACGGCCCCCGACACTGATCTCCGCAGCAGAACTCCACATACGCGGCAGATCATATCCGACATCACAGTTCGCGCGTTATACCCTATCCGCCCGAAAGTGACCTGATTGTGGCACGACACTCTGAAGCGAGACTTTTTCGCGATCTTCCCCGGTCGACTTAGGACATCCTGATGAGGGGAGCTGTCACGTTTGACCGTTAACGTGTCCGGGCACACCCTCTCCGATCCGATCTCGGATTTTATTACTCGTCGGTAACTCAGCTCAGCCCAAGTTACTAGTGGGTAACTTATCGTGCGTTACGATGCGGAGACTTGTACCAGGCGGCACGACGCCGCCCCCGACACGAAAGGCCACGTATGAATGCCCTGACGATTACGTTGGGCACGATCGGCGTGCTGCTGAGCCTCGTGTGTTGGTTCGCGTTCATCAGCGGCGCGCTGAAGATGGTCAACACGATCCGGGTCGGCCAGCCGGCCCCGGACCGCTGGCGGCCGTTCTTCCCGCGCTTCAAGCAGATGGTCGTCGAATTCCTCGCGCACACGAAGATGGTCAAATTCCGTACCGTCGGCTGGGCGCACTGGCTGGTGATGGTCGGCTTCATGCTCGGCGCGATCGTCTGGTTCGAGGCCTACGGCCAGACCTTCGACCCGAACTTCCATTGGCCCCTCATCGGCGACACTGTCGTCTACCACTTCATCGACGAGATTCTCGGCCTCGGCACCGTGATCGGCATCCTGACGCTGATCTACATCCGCCAGCGCAACCATCCGCGTCAGCCCGGCCGGATGTCGCGCTTCAGCGGCTCGAACTTCAAGGCCGCCTACTTCGTCGAAGCGGTCGTGCTGCTCGAGGGTCTGGGCATGATCCTGGTGAAGGCCGGCAAGATCGCCACCTACCACCATCACAACGCCTACACCGACTTCTTCACGATGCAGGTCGCCCGGATCCTTCCGGAGAGCCCCGAACTCGTGTCGGTGTTCGCATTCATCAAGCTCATGTCGGGCATGGTGTGGCTCTACATCGTCGGCCGCAACATCACCTGGGGTGTCGCGTGGCACCGCTTCTCGGCCTTCTTCAACATCTACTTCAAGCGTGAGGACGACGGCGGTCCCGCCCTCGGCGCCGCACGCCAGATGATGTCCGGCGGCAAGCCCGTCGACATGGAAGACGCCGATCCGGACAAGGACACCTTCGGTGCCGGTCGCATCGAGGACTTCACGTGGAAGGGCTGGCTCGACTTCACGACCTGCACCGAGTGCGGTCGTTGCCAGTCGCAGTGCCCTGCCTGGAACACCGGCAAGCCGCTGTCGCCGAAGCTGCTCATCACGTCGCTGCGCGACCACGGTTACGCCAAGGCGCCGTACCTGCTCGCCGGTGGTCGCACCGACATCGGGGGCGACGAGGTCGGCCTGGTCGACGCCGACGGCAATCCGAACGAAGCCAAGCTCGCGAAGATCCCGGCATCGGCACGGGAGGAAGCGGGCCGCAAGCTGGTCGGCGAGACCGAGGCACTGGTCGAGGGCGGCGAACTCGCTCCCGTCATCGACACCGAGACCCTGTGGTCGTGCACCAACTGTGGTGCGTGCGTCGAGCAGTGCCCGGTGGACATCGAGCACGTCGACCACATCATCGACATGCGTCGCTACCAGGTGCTCATCGAGTCGGACTTCCCGTCCGAGCTCGCAGGTCTGTTCAAGAACCTCGAGAACAAGGGCAACCCCTGGGGCCAGAACGCCAAGGACCGTCTCAACTGGATCAACGAGATGGAGTTCGACATCCCGGTCTTCGGCCAGGATGCCGACAGCTTCGACGGCTACGAGTACCTCTTCTGGGTCGGCTGTGCCGGTGCCTACGAGGACCGCGCCAAGAAGACCACGAAGGCCGTCGCCGAGCTCCTCGCGACCGCCGGCGTGAAGTTCATGGTTCTCGGCGCCGACGAGACTTGCACCGGCGACTCCGCTCGCCGCGCGGGCAACGAGTTCCTGTTCCAGCAGCTGGCACAGCAGAACATCGAGGTCCTCAACGGTGTGTTCGAGGGCGTCGAGCAGAGCAAGCGCAAGATCGTCGTGACCTGTGCGCACTGCTTCAACGCGCTGAACAACGAGTACCCGCAGGTGGGTGGCAGCTACGAGGTCGTCCACCACACGCAGCTGCTCAACCGTCTGGTGCGGGCGAAGAAGCTGGTCCAGGTCAAGGCCGTCGGCCAGGACGTCACCTATCACGACCCGTGCTTCCTCGGACGGCACAACAAGGTCTACAACGCTCCGCGTGAGCTGATGGCGGCGTCGGGCGCGAAGCTCGTCGAGATGCCGCGTCACGGCGAGCGGTCCATGTGCTGTGGTGCCGGTGGTGCCCGCATGTGGATGGAGGAGAAGATCGGTAAGCGCATCAACATCGACCGTGTCGACGAAGCGCTCACCACCGATCCCGCCAAGATCGCGACGGGCTGCCCGTTCTGCCGCGTCATGCTCACCGACGGTGTGACGGCGCGTCAGGAAGAGGGCAAGGGCGAGGGCGTCGAGGTCATCGACGTCGCGCAGCTCATGCTCGAGTCCATCTCGCGTGTCGAGGCAGCGAAGCTCAGCGACAACATCAAGGTCGTCCAGCAGCCGAAGACTCCGGTCGAGGTCGAGGAGACCGCGGAAGAGGTCGAGAAGGAGCGCGTCGAGGAGGTCGAGGCGGCAGCGGCAGCACCGGCTGCTCCGAAGACCACCGGTGTCCCGAAGGCCGGCGGCCTGCAGATGAAGGGCGGCCTGAAGGCTCCGGGCGGACCGAAGGCTCCCGGGGGCGCGAAGGCTCCTGCTGCCGAGGCAGCCGAGGCTGCCGAGGCGCCGGCAGCTCCGAAGGCGAAGCCGGGCGGCCTGCAGATGAAGGGCGGCCTGAAGGGGCCGGGCGCGAAGAAGGCTGCGGCTCCGGCCGCACCGGCCGCGTCGTCCGAGGCTTCTTCTGCTCCTGAGGCCGAGGCACCGGCAGCGCCGAAGGCGAAGCCGGGTGGGCTGCAGATGAAGGGCGGTCTCAAGGCGCCGGGCGCGAAGGCCCCGGGCGCTGCGAAGCCGGCCGCACCTGCTGCTCCTGCCGCTCCTGCCGAGTCGTCGGACGCTCCCGCTGCCGAAGCACCTGCGGTGCCGAAGGCGAAGCCGGGCGGACTGCAGCTCAAGAGCGGCCTGAAGGGACCGGGCGCCAAGAAGGCGGCTCCGGCGGCGTCCGCGGCTCCGGCGGCACCTGCCGAGGAGGCACCTGTTGCCGAGGCTCCCGCGGTGGAGTCGTCTACGGCCGAGGCGCCTGCGGAGCAACCGAAGGAGTCGGTGATCCCCCAGGCGAAGCCGGGCGGACTGCAGCTCAAGAGCGGTCTGAAGGGTCCGGGCGCGAAGAAGGCTGCGGCTCCGGCCGCACCGGCGAAGGCGGAGCCGACGCCGGAACCCGAGCCGGTCGCCGAGGCTCCTGCTGAGCCGGAGGCGGTCGCGGAGGCTCCTGCTGAGCCCGAGGCCCCCAAGGCCCCGGCGAAGCCGGAGGTCGAGGCACCGAAGGCGAAGCCGGGCGCGCTCGGCTTCAAGCCCGGCGCCAAGGCACCTGGCCGCAAGTAAGCAGGATTGAAACAAAGCTCGCAGCCCCAGTGACCAGTCACTGGGGCTGCGAGCTTTTCTGCTACCTTGCGAGCTTCCGCACTACCCAGTCTCCTGTCGGCTCAGCCGACCGTGCCGCCAGGTCGATCGCCTCGCGGATCCGACTCACCACCTCCCCCGGCGTCTGCAGATCTGCCCACGTCCATCGGACGACGACCCAGCCGGCACGACGAAGCGCGTCCTCGCGCAACTTCTCCCGGAACACCACGTCTTCGGCGTCCGTCGACGCGACCCCGTCGCGTCGGTATTCGACCCGCCCGTCGAACTCCCCGATCACGCCGTGGTCGGGCAGGAGGAAGTCCACTCGCGCGAGCCACTTGCCGGTTGCGTCGAACACGTCGACCTGCGTTCGGGGTATCGGCAACTGTTCGCGCACCATCAGCACGCGGCTGCGCGACTCGCCGACACTGTCGCTGCGATCGTTCATGAAGCAGACCGCGCGGGTCGCGCGGGCACGTCCCGGATGGCGCCCCATCCGTTCGAGGGCAACACACAACTCCTCGGCGGTCACCAGACCGTTGCGTAGCGCGTGGTCGCCGACGATCACAGCGTGCTCGAACGGCACGGTGGCGGCCGGATCGACGACCGTCCGCGCGACATTCAGTACCCGTACACCGCCGATTTCGACGACTTCGTCTTCACCGAATCGCGAGGAGTGCAGCACGCGTGCGGTGCTCGTCGTCGCCCCGCCGGTCCGGTTCCGTGTCAGATGCACGGCATCGAGCGGCAACTGCCATGTCTGGAGGCCGTGCAGGACCGCTGCCGAGACGTGGCTGAGCGCGCTTTCCTTCACAGCATTCGCCGACGCGGCACGCGCCCGGTAGGCATGCCGGGTTCGGTCGTCCGATCTCTCGTAGGAGGCGGTGGGCACGTAGATCCCTTGTGACAGGCGCGTCCATGTACCGATGCGCACGAAGCGTCGAATCTCGGAGGGCGTCACGCCCCGTCGGATCGCCTCGCTGCGGCGAATGATCTCCCCCATGCCGCACAGCGTCGCCCACTCGAGCGGAGCAATCGGGCTCGCGTGGCCCGCTGCCGCCGATCTGGGGATGAGCGGGCGGCCTGTGGACTACTGCGATCCACGCTGCGCGCGCGCATAACGCGCGAGCACGGACTTGCGTGTGGACGGGTGTACGTTGATCCGCGAGAAATCGTGGCCGTAGTGCTCGAGCAGTCGCGGGTCCATCACCCGTCGCCACAGCGGCGGAAAGAGGGCCAGGATGATCATCACCGCGTAACCGGCGGGTAGCTGCGGCGCCTGCGGCATCGACCGCAGCGTCTGGTAGCGGCGCAGCGGGTTGGCGTGGTGGTCGCTGTGCCGCTGCAGGTTGTAGAGGAACAGGTTGGAACACACATGGTTGCTGTTCCAGCTGTGCTGGGGCTGCACGCGTTCGTAGCCACCGTCGGGTCGCTTGTCGCGCAGCAGCCCGTAGTGCTCGAGATAGTTGGCGCCCTCGAGGAACATGATCGCCATGACGGCCTGTACGGCCAGCCACGGGGCGATCGACCAGCCGAACACTGCGATGAGCACGGCAAAGAGGACGACGCTGAGCGCCCACGCGTTCAGGATGTCGTTGTGCCGCAGATTCCAGAACGACGTGCCGCGACGTTCGAGCCGGCCCTTCTCGTAGCGGATCGCGGAGCGGAGGCTGCCGAACACCGAGCGAGGAAGGAAACGCCAGTAGCTCTCCCCCATGCGGGCGGTGGCCGGGTCCTCGGGAGTCGCGACGCGCGCGTGGTGCCCCCGATTGTGTTCGACGTAGAAGTGGCCGTAGAACGACTGGGCGAGGGCGATCTTCGCGAGGCGCCGCTCGATCGTGGTGCGTTTGTGCCCGAGTTCGTGCGCCGCGTTGATGCCGACGCCGCCGACGATGCCGAGCGTGGCGGCCATCGCGAATCGTTCGGCGCCGCCCATGGGTTGCGACACCCACATCCAGCATCCGAAGGCCAGGCCCGCATATTGCAGCGGGAGGTAGAGATAGGTGCAGTAGCGGTAGTACCGGTCGTTCTCGAGCGTCCGCATCATGCTGTCGGGTGGATTGCTCGTGTCCGGTCTCACGAAGGCGTCCACCAGCGGGCACAGGACGGCGATGACCAATGCACCCGTGGCCCAGAAGACGCCGAACTTCAGGTGTTCGACGAGCAGGTAGGCGAGGAACGGGCTCAGGGGGACGACGAGTCCGTACAACCAGAGGCGTTTCTTGGGGTCGGTCCACCGATCGGGCTTCGTACCGCGAGGAGTCGCCGAATCCACAAACACCTGTCCCCCAAGAAGAAAAACCTGTCCGGTACGAATCCCCCCGCACCGGAGAAAACAAACTGCAACCCCACGACCCGGCTACACAATACAAGCCGTACTTACCGGCCGGTAGGTCCAGCTGCGATGTTTGTGGCGCACAGCACACGACGACGGCGCCGCACGAAAGTGCGGCGCCGTCGTACGCGGAATTCTCGAAGGGGTGCGACCTAGATGGCGCGCACACCCTGAGCCTGCGGGCCCTTCTGGCCCTGGCCGATCTCGAACTCGACTCGTGCTCCCTCGTCCAGGGTCTTGAAGCCCGATCCCTGGATCTCGGAGTAATGGACGAAAACGTCTGCTCCCCCACCATCCTGCTCGATGAAGCCGAAGCCCTTTTCCGCGTTGAACCACTTGACGGTGCCCTGCGCCATACCACTTGCTCCTTGCATTCCCCCACGTCACCCCGACGTGGAGCCTAGATGGACCTCGATCATCGCACTGATCCGGACATTCGTCGCGCCTTGTTTCCCAACTCGTTACCGCAACCGGCAAAACGCGGATGAAATCGTGTTGCGGCGCGGTGGCACGATGTAACCCGTGACTACCGAGGAGCAAGGCCAACTTCACCATCACATCAGCCGTCGGCTCGAGCAGTCGTCGAAGCTCCAGAACGTGCTCTACGAGATCCGCGGGCCGGTGCACGCCCACGCCGCGCGGCTCGAGGCCGAGGGGCATCGCATCCTCAAGCTCAACATCGGCAACCCCGCGCCGTTCGGGTTCGAGGCGCCCGACACGATCGTGCAGGACATGATCGCGGCGCTGCCCCACGCGCAGGGTTACTCGGAGTCCAAGGGCATCGCCTCCGCCCGGCGCGCGATCGTCACGCGCTACGAGCTCGTGCCGCGTTTTCCCAAGTTCGACATCAACGACGTCTATCTGGGCAACGGCGTCTCCGAGCTCATCACCATCACCATGCAGGCCCTGCTCGACGACGGCGACGAGGTGCTCATCCCGGCGCCCGACTACCCGTTGTGGACGGCGATGACCTCGCTGGCCGGTGGCACCCCGGTGCATTACCTGTGCGACGAGACCAACGGCTGGAACCCGGACATCGAGGACATCGAGTCCAAGATCACCGAACGCACCAAGGCGATCGTGGTGATCAACCCGAACAACCCGACGGGCGCCGTGTACTCGCACGAGGTGCTCGAGCAGATCGTGCATCTCGCCCGTAAGCATCAGCTGTTGCTGCTCGCCGACGAGATCTACGACAAGATCCTGTACGACGATTCGAAGCACACTTCCCTCGCCTCGCTGGCTCCCGATCTGCTCTGCCTGACCTACAACGGGCTGTCGAAGGCCTACCGTGTCGCCGGTTACCGGTCGGGGTGGATGGTCATCACCGGTCCGAAGGAGCACGCGGCCGGCTTCCTCGAGGGCGTCGACCTGCTGGCGTCGACCCGGTTGTGCCCCAACGTGCCGGCCCAGCACGCCATCCAGGTGGCCCTGGGCGGTTATCAGAGCATCGAGGACCTCGTACTGCCCGGTGGGCGCCTGCTCGAGCAGCGCGACGTGGCGTGGGAGCGGCTCAATGCGATCCCGGGTGTGAGCTGTGTGAAGCCGCGCGGTGCGCTGTACGCCTTCCCGCGGCTCGATCCGGAGGTCTACGACATCCACGACGACGAGAAGCTCGTGCAGGATCTGCTGCTGCAGGAGCGCATCCTCGTCACGCAGGGCACGGGCTTCAACTGGCCGAACCACGACCATCTGCGCATCGTGACGCTGCCCTGGGCCCGCGATCTCGCAGTGGCGATCGAGCGGATCGGCAACTTCCTGTCCTCCTACAAGCAGTAGGAGGAGGCCTCCGGCTCGCCGGGCGGGGAATTGTTGCCAAATGGTGACCTTGCCGTTTTCGGGACCAAAGTCCCTGCTTGACGGCATGTGCGACCTGCCCGATCGGACAGTTTGCCGGTTTCGTGACCATGGACACACGCCAATCCTTCCCAAGTCGGGGCCGAAACCAGTAATTTGTCTTACGGCACTATGTACTACGCACGGTGCCGGGCTCCCTGATCGATCGCCATCCCCCCTGTGCGAGATCAGGTGACGGTGGCGGGGACACCCCCCCTGCTCCCCGCCACCACCAGCCCATCCTTCTCCCCCCCCTTGGCTAGCCTGTTCGGGTGAGTCACGGACACGGGCACTTCGGCCACGGACACGGACACGGGCAGGCCGAAAGTCCCACACCCCTCGGCCCCATCGCCGCGAAGATCGTCGTCGGCCTGCTGACCGGGATCGGCCTGCTGGTGCTCTTCGGCACCGCTCTGCTGTGGCCGAGCAGCCGCTCCGTGGACATCCCCGCCCCCTTCCGCACCACCGCCGGCGACGCAGTCGTCACCGAGGCCGGGACGGTCGTGGAACAGAACACCGGGCCGTGCGGAAGCCCGTCCTTCGGTCGCGTCTTCACCGGCGAACCGTCCCCACCCGCGGTCGACACCTTCGCCTGCGAACGCAGCATCGTCGCCATCGAATCCGGGCCCGACGACGGCGCCCGCACGCTCCTCGAGGTGATCCCGGGCCCGGGCCAACCGGAACTGCAGGCCGATGACGAGATCCGCCTCGTCCGCCAGACCGACCCCTCGGGCACCACCCAGTACTCCTTCTACGACTACGCCCGCGGCTTACCGCTCGCGTTGGTGGTCGCGGCCTTCGCGATCGTCGTCGTCGCGATCGCCCGGTGGCGCGGTCTGCGCGCCCTGATCGGCCTCGGTGTCGCGTTCGGCGTGCTGGTGGTGTTCATGCTTCCGGCGCTCCTGGACGGCAAACCCGCGGTGCCGGTCGCGCTCGTCGGCGGTGCGCTCATCCTCTACGCGGTGCTGTATCTGGCGCACGGCGTGAATCTACGGACGAGTTCGGCGTTGCTCGGCACCCTCGCCTCGATGGTCGTCGCGGCCGTGCTGTCCTATGCCGCGATCCGGTTGACGCACCTGACCGGTCTGTCGGAGGAACAGAACACCGACGTGCAGCTGTACATCGGGCACGTGTCGATCTCGGGCCTGCTGCTGGCCGGATTCATCATCGGCTCGCTCGGTGTGCTCAACGACGTCACCATCACGCAGGCGTCGTCGGCGTTCGAACTCGCCGGGCTCGATCCCGACTCGTCGCGCCGGGACATCTTCTCGGCGGCGATGCGCGTGGGCCGCGACCACATCGCGAGCACCGTCTACACGCTCGTCCTCGCCTATGCGGGCGGCGCGTTGCCGTTGCTGCTGTTGTTCTCGGTGGCCGGGCGGTCGATCACCGACGTGATCACCGGTGACGCCGTGGCCATCGAGGTGGTCCGCGCATGCGTGGGCGGCATCGCGCTCACCTTGTCGGTGCCGCTCACCACGGCGATCGCCGCCGTGCTCGCGCGCACCGATGCACCCGGACGACAGACGAGTGGCCGGCACGCGCGACGCGCGTGAGCCGGGGACTCGGCGACCTCAGGGCAGGCGGATCTGCGGCAGCGGCGGCAGCTCGATCGTCGGCAGCGGCGGCAACGGCACACCGAGACCCGGAATGGTCGGCGGCGGCGGCGCGGGTTCCGGCTCGGGTGCCGGCGGGACGGGGCGCGGTGTGTAGGTCGTCGGGACCGGTTCCGGAGTGGCCGAGGTGGTCGTGGTGACCTCCGTGGGAGCTACAGCCGGTGCCGGGTTCGGACGCGGCGCGCTGGTGGTGGGCGGGACGTACGACTGGGTCGGGCTCGTCTCGTCGGCGGAGGCACCGGTGAATCCGGTACTCAGCGCCACGCCGATGACCGCGACCACCGCGAGGGCCGTGCCCGCGATCCCGGCGCCGGAGATCTGCCTGCCGCTGACCGACGGACCCCGACCGGCCAGCGACGACCACCACGGCTTCTTCGCGTCGGCGGACTCCGCGCCGGTGGCGGCAGCCGTGGGCACAGCGGCCGCGGTGGCGACGACCGGGATCTGCTCGGTGTCGGCGCTCGTCGACGGGGGCCGGCCCGGCACGATGCGCGTGAGGGTGCTCACCGGTTGCGAGGTGGCCGGTTGCGCGGCGGCCATGGCCCCGCCCTTGGCGAGGACGAGTTCGGGCTCGTGCGGCACCACCAGGGGCAGGCCGAGCCAGGAGCGCAGCACCTCCTGTACGAGCGGGATGTGCGCACCACCGCCGATCAGGACCACTGCCTCCGGGTTGCGACCGGCACGGGAGATCACCTGGTGCACGAACTGGGCCGACGACTCGACGCACTGACCGATGAGCGGATCGAACGTTTCGCGCGACATGAGTACGACCCCGGCAGCGCCCGGCACCGCCACGGTGTCGCTCTGCGAGAGCTTCTCCTTGGCCTCGCGGCACTGCGCCGACAGTTCGTCGTCGGTGGCGGGGTCGTCGGGTCGCCACACGCCGTTGGTGTCGAGCTGGTGGTCGCGGATGACGTTGTCGAAGACCCGGCCGCCGATGCTGTCGGTGCGTTCGGCGAGCACTTCCCGGGAGACGAGGTCGACGACGGTGACGGTGAGTCCGGCGTCGCCGAGGTCGTAGAAGACTGCGGTGTTGCTCCCGAGTTCTCCGGTGGCCTGCAGATAGGTGACCGCGGCCTCGGGTTCGGAGACGAGCAGGTACCGGTCGATGTGTTCGACGGCCATCGCCGCGCGCAGCCGATCGGCCTGGGCCTGGTCGCGGTAGACCAACCCCACACGCTCGATCGGGTCGCCCGCGACACCCGTCTGGAAGAGCACCCCGAGGGTGCCCGCAGCCAGACGCGCCGGATCGTCCTTACCCGTCTCGACCACCTGGAACTGGAATCCTGCGGTCGGGGACGTTCGATCCACCGGCCGCACCACCCGAACGGCGCTCTCCCCCACGGTTACACCGAGAATAGAACTCATCAGCCGCCTTCGACGTTGGTTGCGCCAGCTGCGTCAGCTTCCCCCGGCGCCCGAAATCACCGACGATGGTACAGAACGTTACCGGCGAGTCACCAGGGCCGTTCGGGTGACGCACACCGGGACCGAGCACCCCGAAGGCCTCTCCCATAGGATCGCCGGATGCGGATTCTCTATGTGTGTACCGGAAACATCTGCCGCTCACCGACCGCAGAGAGGCTGACCACCGCGTACGCGTCCGAGGTCGGCCGCGACGATCTCTCGGCGCACAGCGCCGGCACCCGGGCCATGGTCGGCTACGGCATGGAACCCACCGCAGCACTCGTGTTGCAGCAGCTCGGAGGCGATCCGGACGGTTTCGCCGCGCGTCGGATCACACCGCAGATCGCGGAGGACTCCGACATGATCATCACGATGAGCGAGCGGCACCGGGCCAAGGTGATCCAGCTCGCGCCGCGCAGGATGCGCGCGACGTTCACTCTGCGCGAGGCGGCCCGGCTGTACGAGGCCACCGGAGCACAGACCGTCGCAGAATTGGCGACGGCCCGGGCGCAGATGTCTGCGCCCGGGCCGGAGGACATCGTCGATCCGATCGGCCGCGACGAGGAGACGTTCGTCGCGGTCGGATCCGAGATCGCCGACCTGCTGTTACCTCTCCTCGCCGGTCTCCGTTCCTGAATCGTTCACCGGGCGCCGCGGTGCGTGCACCACGGGTCGCGACAGCGGCTCGGCGGAGGAGTACGCCTGCGGCGCCTGGTAGGGCTCGCTGCCGTAGCGCTCCGAGGCGGGCTGCGGTGCGGGCGGGAACTGCTCCGCGGCGCGGTAGTGGTAGGCGTCGTTGCTCGGCGCCGGGTAGGCCTGCGTGGCCGGCGGCTCGACGTGACGGTGCCCGTTCTGCGGCCGGGCCGTTTCCTGGGCGGGCGCCGACGGGGTCGGCTGCGACGGCTGTGCCGAGTGTGCCGGCTGTGCCTCTCGCGCCGGCTCGGCCGGCCGAGGTGCCGGGGCCGTCCGAGATGCCGGTGCGGTCTGCCCCGACGGATCGACGCGCTGCGCCGCCGGCGTGCTCGTCCGGGCGGCCGGAGCGGCGCCGTCCTTGTCGGAGCTGTAGTAGTACCGGTACTCGTAGGCCGTGCCGCGACCCTTGGTGGGGGTCATCGCGAGGATCGTGCCCAGCACGGGGGCGTTGACCGCACGCAGGTTGCCGACGGCCCGCGCGAACTGCTCGCGGGTGGTCTTGCCGTAGCGCGCGATGAGCAGCGCGCCGTCGGCGATGTTCGTCAGGATCGCCGCGTCGGTGACGGGCAGCAGCGGCGGCGCGTCGATGATGACGTAGTCGAAGCGCGACCGCAGGTCCTCGATGACCTCGCGGGCGTGCGCGGACCCGAGAAGCTCGGACGGGTTGGGCGGCAGTCCGCCGGCGGCGAGCACCCACATGCCGTCGAAGCGGGTCGGCTGGAGCACGTCCTCGAGGGTGGCCTGGTTCGCCAGCACGGTCGACAGGCCGGCGTCGCCGAGCGTGCCGAGGTACTTCGTCACGCGCGGACGGCGCAGGTCGGCCTCGACGAGAACCACGGAGTGGCCGGCCTCGGCGAGCACGAGAGCCGTGTTGACGGCCGTGGTGGTCTTGCCCTCACCGGGCAGCGAGCTGGTGATGACGATCGCGCGCGGCGGGTTGTCTACCTCGAGGAACTGCAGGTTGGTCCGCATCTCGCGGTAGGCCTCGGCGTCGCCGCTGTTGGCGTCGGCGAACACGATCGCCGGGTCCTCGTGCCGGGCCTTGTCGAGCGGGATCACACCCACCACACCGGTGCCGGCGAGTTCCTCGACGGCACTGCGGTCCTTGATGGTGTTGTCGAGGCGGTCGCGCAGCACCGCGAGGGCGATACCGAGCAGCAGACCGACGGCCAGGCCCAGAGCGACGTTCCGCGTGGTCTTCGGCGTCACCGGCGACGACGGAGTGGCCGCGTACTGCTCGACCACCACGCGGGCGGTGGGCGGGCCGCCGTCCTCGGGGGTCTCCAGTTCACGTGCCATGACGACGAATTCGTCCGACAGTGCGTTGGCGAGGTCGCGGGCACGCTCCGGCGACTCGTCGGTGACGGCGGTGTCGATGAGCACCGTGTCGGGGGTCGACGAGGCGGTGACCTTGCCGGCGAGGTCGACGGCCGACAGGTCGCCCAGACCGAGCGTGTCGAGGGTGCGCTGCGCGAGGGTGGTGCCTTCGAGCAGTTGGGTGTAGGAGGTGACGCGCTGCTGCGAGAACAGGTTGCCCTGGTAGATCTCCTGCACCGACGCGCCCGACGAGGTCGACACGAACAGCCGTGTCTTGGCTTCGTATTGCGGCGTGGTCAGCAGGGAGGCGCCGAGTGCGGCAAGAACCGCCACCACCGTCGTGACGGCGACGATCTTCCACCTCGCCTGCAGAATTCGCAGGTAATCATGTACTTCCATCAGGGCGTCTCCCTCGTTGCGGTAACACTGCGTGCGCACCCGGTGGGCGCGGTGTGGGGGTCGTCGTGGCGCTCGAGCACGCTGTCGAGCACCGGGCCGATCGCACGCACCGCGTCCGGATCGGCCAGTTCCGAGTGCGTGAACGGCACCGGATGTTCGACGACGAGACCGCGCACATATCGCTGCCAGGTGGCAACGAGATCTGGGTGCCGGTCGAGATCGGGTGCGGCGACCACCAGGTCGATGTCGCCGTCGTATTCGCTGAGGGTGTGCCTGTGCACCGCGGTTTCGACGGCCTGCGCGGCGGCGTCGGTGCGGCGGCGGACCTCGGCGACGAGTTCTTCGGGCAGCCCGGCGATGTCGGGCACGTTCTCTGCCGCGGGGTGGGGCTCGGCAGGCAAGGTCTCGGGTGTGAGGGTGTCGAGCAGCACTACCGCACCGACCTGCTCACCGCGCTCGCGTAGTTGCACAGCCATCTCGTGTGCGATGGTGCCGCCCACCGACCAGCCCAGTAGGTGGTAGGGACCATCGGCGCTCACCTTACGGATCTCGGCCACATACCGCGCGGCGAGTTCGCCGATGCTGTCCGGAATGTCGTCGAAGCCCGTTGCCTGCAGACCGTAGACGGTGCGGCCGCCCAGATGTGGCGCCAATGCTGCGTACATCCAGGCGAGTCCGCTGATGGGGTGCACGCAGAACAGCGGGGGCCGTTCGTCGCCGCGACCGGCGATCTCGACGATGCTGCCGAGCGGGTCGCGGTCGTCATTACTGCGGCCGTGTTCGATGCGGTCGGCGAGAGCGGCGAGATCCGGACTGGTGAACAGCCATTCGACGGGGACGTCGGTGCCGAGGGCGTCGCGCAGCTCACCGGCCACACCGACGGCGCCGATGGAACTGCCTCCGAGGTCGAAGAATCCGCGGTCGGCGGAGATCTCGTCGACGGGCAGGTCGAGGTGGGCGGCGAACACTGCGGCGACGGTCTGCGCGATGCGTCCCTGCGGCGCCATGAGCGGTTCGTCGGTCGTGCCGTCGGGTTCGGGCAGCGACGCACGGTCGACCTTGCCGGACGGCAACAGCGGCAACGCGTCGACGACGGTGATGCTCGCCGGCCGCAGGTGCCGGGGCAGCTCGGCGACGAGCGCGCGGCGCAGTGCGGCGAGGTCGGGTGCGGTGCCGGTCTCGGGCTGAATGTAGGAGACGAGCACGGTGTCTCCGGCCCGTCCGGGATGCGGCACGGTGACGGCCGCGGCGATGCCGGGGCGGGTCAGCAGCGCGGCGTCGACCTCGGCGGGTTCGATGCGGATCCCGTGGATCTTCACCTGATCGTCGATGCGGGCCACGTGATCCAGTACCCCGTTCGGCAGGATCCGAACCAGGTCGCCCGTGCGGTACAGCCGCGACCCGCCGCCGCCGAACGGGTCGGCGACGAATCGCGTTGCGGTGAGACCGGATTCGTAGCGGTACCCGCGGGCGGTGCTGTCGCCGGTCACGTAGAGTTCGCCGACGGTGCCGCGCGGCACGGGGTGCAGGCGCGAGTCGAGCACGTAGGCGCCGGCACCGGCGACGGGCGTGCCGATGCCCGGCTTCTCGTCGCCGCTCAGCGGAGCGGAATACGAGACGGCGACGGTGAACTCGGTGGGCCCGTAACCGTTGACGATCCGGTGCCGCGACCAGCGGCCCACCAGCGCACCGGGCAGCGATTCACCTGCGGCGACGATCGTCGTGGGCTCGAACGCCTCGGGGTCGAGTGTGCCGAGCACGGTGGGCGTGAGGTTGAGGTGTGTGACGCGCTCGTCGACGATCAACTCCTGCAAGGGTTCCCCGGCGAAGGTGTGATCGGGGGCGATGACGAGGGCGCCGCCGTGCGCGTGGGCGGAGAGCAGTTCGAAGATCGCGGCGTCGAAGGTGTGCGAGGCGACCTGCAGTACACGCGATTCCGGTCCGAGATCGAGCAGAGTGCTCTGGACGTCGAGCAGCGCCGCGAGTCCGCGATGGGTGACGTCGACGCCCTTGGGGGTGCCCGTGGTGCCGGATGTGTAGATCGTGTAGGCGAGATCGCCGGATGTCACTGCGGGGCGCGGTGGTTCGACGGCGTCGAAGTCGATGCTGCGGTCGGCGGTGAGGTCGATCCACGTCACGTGGCCGAGTTCGCGGTCGCCGACGGTCAGGCCGATGCGGGCACCGGAGCCGGCGAGGATCGCGGCGCTGCGCGCGTGGGGCTGGGTGAGGTCGACCGACACCCAGGCCGCACCGAGTTTCGTGATCGCCCAGACGGCGAGCGGCCAGTACTCGCTGCGCGGCACCGCGATCGCCACGAGGTCTCCGCGTCGCACGCCGTGCGAGGCGAGCACGGAGGCGATCTCGTCGGCGCGGGCGTCGAGTCCGCCGTAGGTCCACGCGACGGTGCCGGAACGCACCGCGATGCGTCCGCGATGCCGGTCGACGCTGGTCGCGAGGATCTCGGGCAGGGTGCGCGGCTCGACGGCGGGCGCCGACAGCGGCGCGGGCACCGGCACGGCGAGATCGCCGACGGCACGCTCGGGTTCGGCGAGCGCGGCGGCGAGCATCGCGACGAGGTCGGTGAGCATCGCGTCGCCGGTGGTGGCGTCGAACAGATCCGTCGCGTAGACGAAGCGCAGGTCCAGTCCGGCCTCGCGTTCGACGAGTTCGAGGACCACATCGAACTGCGCGGCCGGTTCCCCGGCATCGGTGTCGGCGACCTGCACGTCCGGCAACTGCGGCAGCGTCTCCCCGACCTCGACGCGGTGCGTGAGCAGCACCTGGAAGAGCGGGCTGTACGACGGATCGCGGCGCGGCGCGAGCCGGGCGACGACCTCGTCGAACGGCACGTCGGCGTGCGCGAGTGCCCCGAGATCGGTGGCCCGCACCTCGCGCAGCAGTTCGGTGAACGGCCGGGACGGGTCGACGGCGGTGCGCAGCACCACGGTGCCGACGAACATGCCGACGAGCCGGTCGAGGCGCGCATCCGTGCGACCCGCGATCGCTGTGCCGACGGCGATGTCGGTACGTCCGCTGCGACGCGCGAGCATCGCGGCGAAGACGGCGTGGACGAGCATGAACACCGTCACGTCGTGGCTGCGCGCCACCTCCCGCAGGCGACGATGGGTCTCGGCGTCGAGGGTCGAGACGATCTGCGCGCCACGGTGGCTCGGCTGCGCGGGGCGCGGCCGGTCGGCGGGCAGTGGCAGCGGGCTGTCGGGCAGGCCGGCGAGTGTGGTTGTCCAGTAGCCGAGTTGGCGGGCCGCGAGCGAGCTCGGATCGGTGGCGTCGCCGAGCAGTTCGTGCTGCCAGCGGGCGTAGTCGCCGTAGGTGACGGGCAGCGGCTCGAAGACCGGTGCCGCTCCCCCGCGACGCGCGGCGTAGGCGACGGCGAGATCGGTGAGCAGCGGTGCGACGGACGCGCCGTCGAACGCGATGTGGTGCACGGCGGCGGCGAGCACCCGTCGGCCGGGTTCGGCGTCGAACAACCGGATCCGCAGCGGCGCCTGCGCGGTGATGTCGAAGGGGGTCGTGATCGTGGCGGTCACGGCCGCGGCGACATCGTCCGGCGCGGAGTGTTCGAGCACCGGCGGGTCGACGGGCACCTGCACGTCGCCGATGAAGGCGGTGCGCAGCACGCGGTGCCGGTCGACGACGTCGCTCACCGCGGCGGTGAGGGCGTCGACGTCGAGGTCGCCGGTCAGCGACAGCACGACCGGCACGAGATAGCCGGCGGTGCCGGTCTCGGCGCGCGCGACGATGCCGAGGCGGCGCTGCGCGGGGGCGATGGGCGGCGGGGTGTCGTCGTCGTAGCGGCGCAGCGCGATGCGGTGGTCGTCGCCGGATTCGATGCGGGCGGCGAGCGCAGCGAGGGTGGGGGCGGCCAGCACCTCGCGCACCGGCACGTCGGTGCCGAACGCCTCGCTCAGCCGCGCGGCGAAGACGACGGCCGAGAGCGAGTCGCCGCCGGCGGTGAAGAACCCGCGGTGCGCGGCCGGACGGGCACCGAGCACGTCCTCGGCGACGGTGACCACGAGGTCCTCGGCGTCGGTGAGGGGCCGGTCGAGGGCGGCATCGTCGTCGAGTGCGGCGGCGTCGTGCAGTTCGAGGGCAGCGACGTCGAGTTTGCCGTTGGGCGTGAGGGGCAGCTGGTCGAGCACGTGCACGCGGGTGGGCATGCGGTGCGGCGGCACGACGAGTGCGACGCGCGCGGTGATGTCGTCGGCCGACAGGTCCGGGCCGGCCGCAAAGGCGACGAGCGTGCCCGCCACCGCGACCACCGCGGCCTGCCGGATGCCGGGCTGGGCGAGCAGCGTCGCCTCGAGTTCGCCGGGTTCGATGCGCACGCCGCGCACCTTGAGCTGGCGGTCGGTGCGGCCGAGATAGCCGAGGGTGTCGTCGACGCGACGGTGGACGCGGTCGCCCGTGCGGTACATGCGTGCACCGCCGGGGGCGGCGACGAAGCGTTCGGCGGTGCGGGCCGGGTCGTCGAGGTAACCGGCGGCGAGGCCGTCACCGGCGAGGTACAGCTCGCCGACGGCGCCGGCCGGGACGGGACGCAGTCGCGCGTCGAGCACGTGGGCGACGGTGCCGGGCACGGGCTTACCGATGCTCGGGCGGGTGCCGGGTTCGATGTCGACGAGGGTCGCGACGATCGTGGCCTCGGTCGGCCCGTACGCGTCGAGCATCACGCGGCCGTCGGCCCAGCGTGCCGCGAGCGACGGCGACAGCGATTCGCCTCCGGAGGCGACGACCTTCAGGTCGGGCAGACCCTCGGGGTCGAGGGTGCCGAGCACGGTGGGGGTCGACAGGTAGTGGGTGATGCGCTGCTCGGCGAGGTAGCGGTGCAGGTCCTGGCCCGCATACACGTCCGGGGGTGCGATGACGAGGGTCGCGCCGGTGGTGTGGGCGAGCAGCAGTTCGAGCAGTGCCGCGTCGAACTCGGGTGAATAGCCGTGCAGCACGCGGTCGCCGGGCTCCACCCGGTAGCGCTCGGCCGCTTCGGCGGCGAGCGGGGCGAGTCCGCGGTGCGTCACCGCGACCCGCTTCGGGGTGCCGGTGGAGCCGGAGGTGGACACGACGTAGGCGGTGCCGGGCAGGCACGTCTCCCCCGCCTGCCGCGAATGCGTGAAGGCCGCACCGGTCTTGGTGATGGCCCACAGGGTGCGGATGTAGTCGACGCTGCGCGGGGCGTCGATGCGCACGATCCGGCCGTCCCGCGCGCCCTCGGCCCGCAACTGGGCGGCGAGGGTGTCGGACTGCTCGTCGAGTTCGCGGTAGGTGAGCGATTCGCCGTCGCCGCGCAGGGCCTCGCGATCGGGATGTGCGGCGGCGGTGGCACGCAGCATCTCGGCGAGCGTGCGTGCCGGGGCGGGTTCGCCGCCGTCGAGGGCGGGCGCCGGGATGTCGACCGCCACTTCACCGATGGTGCTGCCGGGTGCGCCGGCCACGGCCTCGAGGAGCGCGACGAATCGGGTGGCGAGCAGTTCGGCGGTGCAGCCGGTGAAGCGGGCGGCGTCGAACACGAGCGTGCCGGTGTAGCCGCCGGGGCGCGGGGCGAGGGTGAACTGCAGGTCGAACTTCGGTGTGTCGTCGAGGATTTCGCGGGCCTCGACGGTGAGCTCCCCGAGGGTGATCGGGCCGGTACCGAAGTCCTGCAACGCCAGCGCGACCTGCGGTGCTCCGCTCTGCCGCTCCGACAGCAGCTGCTCGTAGGGCACGGTCACGTGGTCGAAGGCGGCGACGTCGAAATCGCGGACCTGGCCGAGCAACCCGGTGAACGACATGTCGGGGGCCACGCGGGCACGCAGCACGAGCGTGTCGAGGAACGGTCCGACGAGCTCTTCGAGCTGCGCCCAGCGGCGTCCGCCCACCACGGCGGCGACGGCGATGTCGTCGCTGCCGCCGAGTCGCGCGAGCAGCACGGACAGCGCGGCGTGCAGCACCATGAACTCGGTGGCGCCGTGCGCTCGGGCGAGTTCGGCGAGCGCGTCGCGCACCTCGGCGGGCACGGTGAAGTCGACGCTGCGCGCCCCGGTGTCGGTTCCGGGGGCGTCGGCGGGCAGTTCGGTGACGGTCAGTCCGTCGAGGGCGCGGCGCCAGTGCTCGAGGTCGCGTTCGGGGATGCCGCGTTCGGCTTCCCACAGGGCGTAGTCGGCGTACTGCAGCGGCAGCGGCTCCCACTGCGGGGCCGTGCCGTTCACGCGGGCGAGGTAGGCGATGGTGAGGTCGCGCAGCAACGGTCGCAGCGACGTGCCGTCGGCGATCGAATGGTCGACGTCGAGGTGCAGCACGTGCTGGTCGGGGCCGGTGCGTTCGAGTCGCACGCGCCACCGGTCGCTGCGCGGCGCCTCGTGGATCTGCTGGTACACCCCGTCGCCGTCGACGATGTAGTCGGTGCGCAGGATCTCGTGGCGCAGCGCGATGTCGCCGAGCGCGGCCTGCAGGGCACCGAGGTCGAGCGGTCCGCTCAGGTTCACCTCGCTGCGCAACCGGTATGCATCGGGGGCAAGGGAGCTCAGACCCCACAGGCGGCGCTGCGCGCGGCCGAGTGGGATCCGTGCCGGGCGTGGCGAGACCGCGACGGGCCCGGCACCGGTGTCGAAACCACCGGCGTCGAGGGCGGCCGCGAGTGCGTCGACGGTGGGGTTCGCGAAGACGGTGCGCAGCGGCACCTCGGTGCCGGTCTCGTCGCGCAGGCGTCCGACGAGGACGGTGGCGAGCAGCGAGTTGCCGCCGACGGCGAAGAAGTCGTCGGTGCGTCCCACCGTCGCACCGTCGCCGAGGACGTCGCCGATGATCCGGGCGACGAGTGCCTCGGTCTCCGTGCGCGGTTCGCTGCCGTCACCGGCGACGGGTTCGGGCAGCGCGGCGGCGTCGACCTTGCCGTGGGAGGTGAGCGGGATCGCGGCGAGCGGCACGATCGCGGTGGGCACGAGGTGTGCGGGCAGGACGCTGCGCAGCTGCGCCTGCAGGTCGGAGCCGTCGAGGTTCTCGCCGGTGACGTACGAGACGAGGCGACCTCCGCGCACGCGGGTCACCGCCCGTTCGACGCCGTCGAGTGCGGTGAGGGCGGTGTCGATCTCGCCGGTTTCGATGCGCACGCCGCGCAGCTTGATCTGGTTGTCGCTGCGGCCCACGAACTCGAGCGCACCGGCGCGGGTCCAGCGCACGAGGTCGCCGGTGCGGTAGCGGCGGCCGTCGGGTCCGGCGACGAACCGCGCTGCCGTGCGCGCGGCGGCGTCGCGGTAACCCGACGCGAGTCGCGGTCCCGAGACGTACAGTTCGCCGACCACACCGGCGGGCACGGGACGCAGCCGCTCGTCGAGCACCTCGACGGTGACGCCGCGGACGGGGGTGCCGATGACGATGTCGTCGCCGGGGCGCAGGGGCTGCGAGTTGGTGACGAACATCGTGGCCTCGGCCGGGCCGTAGCTGTTGATCAGAGTGCGCCCGCCGCCCCAGCGGTCGACGATCTCGCGGGTCAGGCGGTCGCCGCCGAGCACGAGGGTGCGCAGGGCGGGCAGGTCGCACACCGGCACGGTGGCGAGGGTGGAGGGCGTCATCATCGCGTGGGTGATGGCGGCGCTGTCGAGCAGATCACCGAGGGCGGCGCCGCCGTAGCTGTCGGGGTCGGCCACCACGAGCGTCGCGCCGGCGATGCCGGCGGTGAGCATCTCGAGCATCGCGGCGTCGAACGACGGTGCCGCGACGTGCAGTACGCGATCGCCCGGGACGGCCGCGATGTATTCGCCGATGTCCTCGGCGAACACGCTCGCGGCGCGCTGGGTGACGGTGACGGCCTTGGGATTTCCGGTGGTGCCGGAGGTGAAGACGAAGTAGGCGGGGGCGTCGGGTGCGGGGTCGACGACGTCGGCGAGCGGATGCTCGTCGTCGGAGGTCACCTCGAGCCACCGCACGTTCGCCGGAAGTGCCGGTGCTTCACCGACCCCCACGCGCACATCGGCGAGCATCTCGGCCAGGCGCGCGGTGGGGGCGGTGGGGTCGACGAGCATCGGTGCGGCACCGGCGCCGATGATGGCCCACACGGCGAGCACCGATTCGAGTGAGCGCGGGTAGGCGCACGCCACCGGATCGCCCGGACGCACACCGGAGAGTTGCAGGCGTGCAGCGAGAGCGTCGGAGTAGTAAAGCAGTTCGGGATACGACAGTTCGCGGTCGCCGTCGACGATCGCGAGTTCCTCGCCACCGGCGGCCGCACCCTGCGCCAGCCACTGCCGCAGCGACCGCGGCGCACCCGGTGTGGCACCGACGGCGGGCAGAGCAGTGTCGCCGTGCAGGTCGATCTCCCCGACCCGCACATCCGGATCCGCGACGGCCGCGCTGAGGATCGCGCGCAGACGATCGGCGTAGGCGGCGACGGTGTCGGCGTCGTACAGGTCTGTGCTGTAGAAGAATTCGAGGTCGATACCGTTCTGCTGCTCGGTGACGGTGACCTGCACGTCGACGTTGACGTGTTCGGTGTCGACCGGCTCGGCCGTGACGGTCAGGCCGGGCAGCGCGAAGGTCGAGGCGACGGGCCGCGCCTGCGACAGCGCCACCTGGAACAGCGGGTGCCGCGCTTCGCTGCGGGCGGGCTGCAGCTTCTCGACGAGCGTCTCGAACGGCGCGTCGGGGTTCGTGTAGGCCGCGAGGTCGCGGCGGTGCACCTGCGCGAGCAGGTCGGCGAAGGTGACGCCGGGATCGACGTCGGTGCGCAGCACGAGGGTGCCGGCAAACATACCGACGACGTCGTCGAGCTGCGGGTCGCCGCGACCGGAGACGGCGGTGCCGATGGGGATGTCGCGACCGGCACCGTGCCGCGCGAGCAGCGCCGCGAGTGCGGCGTGCAGCACCATGAACACCGTCGCGCGACCCTCACGGGCCAGTGCGTGCAGACCGCGGACGAGATCGGCGTCGAGCGAGACGGTGTGGGCGGCACCGTGTCCGGTGGGTTGTGCGGGTCGCGGCCGGTCGCCGGGCAGGGTCACCTCGTCGGGCAGGCCGGCGAGTTCGTCCAGCCAGTACGGGATCTGTTCGTCGGCGATGCTGCGCTGCCGGCGCGCGTAGTCGGTGTACTGCACGGGTAGCACCGGCAGCTCGGGGGCCGCGCCGGTGAGGCGGGCTTCGTAGGCGACGGCGATGTCGCGCAGCAGCGGTGTGAGCGACCAGCCGTCGGCCGCGATGTGGTGCAGGACGACGAGCAGCACGTGCCGGTCGGGTGCCGTCCGGTACAGCCGCAGGCGGGCCGGGGGTTCGACGGTGAGATCGAAACCGGTGGTGGCGTATTCGCGGACGAACTCGTCGAGGGCGTCTTCGGGCACGGCCACCGGCTCGAGATCGGGGCGTGCCGCGGGCAGCACGGTGTACTCGTCGGCGGCGGGGTAGACGGTGCGCAGCGTGCGGTGCCGTTCGAGCACGTCGCCCACGGCGGCGGTGAGAGCACCGATGTCGAGGTTCCCTTCGAGCCGCACCGCGAACGGCAGGTTGTAGCTCGGGGATTGCGGGTCGAGGCGGTTGATGAACCACAGGCGTTGCTGCGCCGCCGACAGCGGAGCCGGGGCGTCCGGGTCGGCGACGAGAGGCACACGGCGAGTGGGCGTATCGCGTCCAGTGGTTATATATGAGGTCAAGGCCGCAATGGTCCGGTTCTCGAAGATGTCTCTCACGGTGACATCGGTGTCCAGCACATCCGACAGGCGGCCCGCGAGACGCGTGGCGAGCAGCGAGTTGCCACCGAGGTGGAAGAAGTCGTCGTCGGCGCCGAGGGTGCCGGGGGCGATGCCGAGCAGTTCGGCGCACAGGTCCGCGACCAGCTCCTCGACCGGCCCGTGCGGTGCCGCTCCCCCACCGGCGGTGATGTCGGGGGTGGGCAGCGCGGCGCGGTCGAGTTTGCCGTTCGCGGTGAGCGGCAGCGCGTCGAGGACCACGGCGGCCGACGGCACGAGATAGTCGGGCAGGCTGCGGCGCAGGTCGCGCAGGACGGCGGGAGCGTCGCCGCCGACGAGATAGGCGACGAGCCGGTCGTCGCGCAGCAGCACCACCGCCTGGCGCACACCCTCGCTGCGCAGCAGGGCGGCTTCGATCTCGCCGGGTTCGATGCGGTAGCCACGCAGTTCGATCTGCTGGTCGGCGCGCCCGAGATAGTGCAGGGCACCGCTGCTGTCGCGGCGTCCGAGGTCGCCGGTGCGGTAGCGGCGGGCGCCACCCGGGGCGGCGACGAACCGCGTCGCGGTCCGGCCGGGGTGTGCGCGGTAGCCGCACGCGAGTTGGTCTCCGCGCACGTACAATTCGCCGATCGCGCCGGGAAGTGCGGGTCGCAGCGACGAGTCGAGCACGTCCACGGCGAGACCGGGCAGCGGCGCGCCGATGCCGGTCGCGGTGGCATCGCCGAAGGTGACGTGCACAGTGGTCTCGGTGATGCCGAACATGTTGACCGCCCGCACGTGCGGGTGGCGCTCGACCCACGGGCGTACGCGCGCGGGGTCGAGGGCTTCGCCGCCGAAGATCAGCAACCGCAGGTCGTCGAGCGGCGCGTGGTCGGTGGCGGCGAGCTGGTAGAACGCCGTGGGGGTCTGGTTGAGCACCGTCACGCGGTGGCGGGTGAGCACGTCGACGAAGGCGGCCGGGTCGCGCACCGTGAGGTGGTCGACCACGACGACGCGGGCACCGGTGCCCAGCGGCGCCCACATCTCCCACACGGAGAAATCGAAGGCCGGCGAATGGAACAGCGTCCACACGTCGTCGGCGCGCAACCCGAATTCGCCGACGGTCGCGGCGAGCAGCGACAGCACGTTGCGGTGCGTCACCTGCACGCCCTTGGGGGTGCCGGTGGATCCTGAGGTGTAGACGATGTAGGCGCCGAGATCCGCGACGAGCGGGAAATCGAAGAGGGCACCGTCGTCGAGGCGGGCGGCCACCTGCGGATCGTCGAGTCGCACTGCGGGAAAACGGATGTCGGTGAGGTCGCTGTCGGTGACCACCAGGGTGGGTTGCGCGTCGTCGAGCAGGGCCTGCAGGCGCGTGGCGGGATGCGTGACGTCGACGGGCAGGTAGATGCCGCCGACGCGGGAGACGGCGAGGATCGCGACGACCAGTTCGGGGGTCCGCGGCAGTGCGACCGCGACGACGTCCTCGGCGGTGACGCCGTGTTCACGAAGGAGTGTGGCGAGCGCGCCCGAGCGCGACCACAGGGCGCCGTAGCTGAGGGAGTACCCGTCCCCCACCACGGCGACGGCCTCGGGATCGTCGGCCACGCGTTGCGCGACCAGCTCGGGCAGCGACTCGGCCGGAAGTTGCTGTGCGGCGCCGACGGGGGTGAAGTCGGCGCCGCACAACTCGATACCGCCGACCGGCACTGCCGGATCGGCGGTAACAGAGTCGAGGATACGCACAAACCACGACTGCCACTGCACAATCGTGTGCGAATCCAAAAGTTCGTCCGAGTACGTCAGGATCGTGTCCAAGCCGGCCGGTACACCGGTCTCCGAACGACGTTCCCGGACGGTCATCTCCAGGTCGACGCGGGCGGTGCCCACCGGGATCTCGCGGATCGTCGTGGAACTGCCGGGCAGCGTGAACTCGTCGAGTGAGAACGACTCGTACGCCAGGATGACCTGGAACAACGGGTGGTGGGCGTCGGTGCCGGCGCCCACCGCGTCGACGATGCGGTCGAACGGCACGTCGGCGTGGGCGAAGGCGTCGAGGTCGGCGCGGCGGGTATCGGCGAGCAGGTCGGCGAAGGTGCGGCGCGGATGCACCCGCAGCCGCAGCGGCACGGTGCCGACGAACATGCCCACCACGTCGTCGACCGCGGCGTCGCTGCGTCCGGAGACCGGGGTGCCGACGGTGACGTCGTCGGTGGCGGCGAGCGCCGAGAGCAGCGTCGCGAGCGCGGCGTGCAGCACCATGAACGGTGTGACGTCGTGGGCGCGGGCGAGCTTGTCGATCGCGGCGTGCAGTTCGGCGGGGATCGTGAAGCTCGCGCGACCCGCGGTGCCCGTCGACGCCGCGGTGCGGGGACGGTCGGTGGGCAGCGCGAGCAGCGGCGGCGCGTCGTCGAGGGTCTGTTTCCAGAAGGCGAGCTGCCGGGCCGCGAGACTGTCGGGGTCGTTCTCGTCGCCGAGCACGGCCCGGTGCCAGCGCGCGTAGTCGCGGTAGGTGACCGCCGGAGCCGGCAGGTCCGGCGATTCCCCGTCGCGGTGGGCGCGATAGGCGGTGACGGCGTCGCGTCCGAGCGGCAGCAGCGACAGGCCGTCGGCGGCGATGTGGTCGATCACCACGGCGAGCACGTAACCGGAGTCCGTCCGGTACAGGCGGGTGCGGATCGGCGCGTCGACGGTGAGATCGAAAAGCACACGGGCGAATTCGGCCAGTTCCGCATCGAGGGCGGTGCCGGGGTCGACGGGCTCGAGGTCGAGTGTCACCGTCGGCAGCACGTGCCGGCGCGGGCCGGACGGGCTGTCGGGGAAGACCGTGCGCAGCGAGTCGTGGCGTGCGACCACCGTGGCGGCGGCCGCGCGCACCGCGTCGAGATCGGTGTCGGCGTCGAGGTCGAGCGCGAAGGCGATGTGATCGCCGCCGTCGGCGCGGTCGGCCACGTCGAACCGGTTGAGCAGCCACATGCGCTGCTGCGCGGGGGCGAGCGGTGCGTCGCTGTCGTCGTCGACGTGCACGAGCGGCAGGTGCTCGCCCGCAGGTTCCTCGGCGAGCAGGTTCGCGAGTTCGGTGACGGTGGGGTGCTCGAAGATGTCGCGCACACCCACCCGGCGACCGGCGACGCCACGCAGACGCGCCGCGAGCTGGGTCGCGAGCAGCGAGTTGCCGCCGACAGCGAAGAAGTCGTCGGATCCGGCGACGTTCGGCAGATCGAGCAGGTCGGCGACGACACCGGCGACGAGTTCTTCGGTGGCGCTGCGATACCCGTCGGTGCGGGTCGCGGCGAGCACCGGCTCGGGCAGGGCCGCGCGGTCGATCTTGCCGGTGCTGGTGAGCGGCAGCGCGTCGAGCACGGTGACGGTCGCGGGCACCATGTGCCGGGGCAGCCGCTCGGCGGCCCACTCGCGGATCTCGTGCGGGTCGAGGCGGCCGTTGCGGCTGTGCACGTAGGTGGCGAGGGTGTCGCCGCGCACCACGGTCACGGCGGTGCCGATGCCCGGGTGGTTCTGCAGGGTCGCGTCGATCTCGCCGAGTTCGATGCGGAAACCGCGGATCTTGACCTGGTGGTCGCTGCGGCCGACGAATTCGAGGGCGCGGTCGTCGTCGTGTCCCGTCCAGCGGACGAGATCGCCTGTGCGGTAGAGGCGCCCGGCGCCGAACGGGTTCGCGACGAACCGGTCGGCGGTGAGTGCCGGTGCGTCGAGATACCCACGGGCTACACCCTGTCCCCCGAGATACAGCTCGCCCGTCACCCCTTCGGGCACGGGCCGCAGGCGTTCGCCGAGCACCACCGCGGTGACGCCGACGAGGCCGGTACCGATGGTGAGCCGGTCGCCCGGTGCGAAGGGTTCGCTCGAGGTGGCGAGCACCGTCGTCTCGGTGGGTCCGTAGACGTTGAGCAGGGTGCGGCCGGGTGCCCAGCGTTCGGCGGTCTCGACCGGCCACGCCTCGCCACCGATCGCGATCGTGCGGAGAGCGTCGAGTGCGGCGGGGTCGAGCTGGGTGGGCACCGAGGGCGTCGAGAACCAGTGGGTGATGCCTTCGGCGCGAAGCAGTTCCACCAGTTCGTCGCCACCGAACAGGTCGGCGGGCGCCACCACCAGCGTGCCGCCGGCGGTGAGCGCCAGGACGTATTCGAGCACTGCGCCGTCGAAGGCGGGGGTCGCGAAGTGCAGCACCCGCGCGTCGGTGACGGTGCCGGAGGCAGCAGGCAGGTCGAAGCGCTCGATGAACGATTGCGCGAGCGGGCCGAGTCCGCGGTGCGAGACCACCACGCCCTTGGGCCGGCCGGTGGATCCCGAGGTGTAGACGACGTAGGCGGTGTTGTCGAGGCGCAGCGGTCGCACCCGATCGGCATCGGTGATCGGGCGGGTGTCGCCCTCGGCGGTGAAGGTGATCGGCTCGACCCCGTCGGGCAACGCGACCTCGCCGTCGACGATCGCGTACCGCGCGCCGGATGCGCTGAGCAACTGGGCGATCCGCGCGGCGGGCTGGCCGGGATCGACGGGCACGAAGGCCGCGCCGCTCAGCGCGACGGCCGCGGCGGCGAGCACCGAGCGCGTCGACCGCGCGAGCACGACGGCCACACGATCTTCCGTCCCGATACCCCGCTCGACGAGCGTCCACGCGAGCGGGCATGCCGCCGTGCGGATCTCGACGGCCTGCCCCCCGGGTTCGGTCACGCAGGCCGGGGACCGGTCGATGATCTCGGCGAAGGTCGCTTCCGGGCCGGGTTCGGCAACCTCGACAGCCGGGGCGCCGAGGTCGAGGTCGCCCACGGGCAGCGACGGATGCTGCGCGACCTGCTCGAGCACGCCACTGAGGCGGGTCACCCAGCGGGCGATGGTGTCGTCGTCGAACAGCTTCGTGTCGTAGACGAGGCGGCCGGTGAGCGATCCGTCGCGCAGTTCGCGCAGCGAGATCTCGACGTCGAATCGTGCCTGCGCCGAGGCGATCTCCTGCGGCCGCACGGTGAGCCCGGGAAGTTCGAGGTCGGGCACGTCCACGTTGTCGTAGGCGAGCATCACGTGGAAGGGCGAGAAGCCCAGGGCATCGACGACGTAGTCGAACGGCACGGTGGCGTGCGCGAAGGCGTCGAGGTCGGTGTCGCGGGCCTGCGTGAGCAGCGAGGTGAACGGCTCGGCCGGGTCGACATTCGTCCGCAGGGTGACGGTGCCGACGAACATGCCGACGAGCGCGTCGAGGTCGGGGTGGTCGCGACCTGCCGTTCCGGTGCCGATGGCGATGTCGTGCCCGGAGGTCCAGGCGGCGAGCCACACGGCGACGGCGGCGTGCACGGCCATGAAGGTGGTGGCGTCGTGCGCGGCGGCGACGGCCCGCAGTGCCGCGACCTGCTCGGCCGGCACCGTGAAGTCCACGGCCCCAGCGGGACCGAAGCCGCCGTTGCGGGGACGGTCGGTGGGCAGCGGCGCCGCGTCGGCGAGCCCGTCGAGTGTGCGTGTCCAGTAGTCGATCTCGCGACCGGCACGGGTGTCGGATGCCGCCGGATCGCCGAGGCGATCGAGATGCCACCGCGCGTAGTGCCGGTAGTGCAGCGGCAGCGGCGTCCACGCGGGCGCCTCCCCCGCCGTGCGGGCGAGATATGCGGTGGCGACGTCGGCGGTGAGCGGCACGAACGACGCACCGTCGAGCGCGATGTGGTGGGCGACGACGGCGAGCACGTGCTTGTCGTCGGCGAGTCGCAGCAGGCGGATGCGGAACGGGATCTGCGCGGTGAGATCGAACGGTTCGGCCGCCCACTCGGTGATGAGCGCTTCGACGTCGCCCTCGGCGGCTTCGGGTTCGAGGGCGAGTCCGGCGACGGCACGATCGAGCGGCAGCACGTCCTGTACCGGGCCGTCGACGTCGAGGCGGAACAGCGTGCGGAGGGTTTCGTGCCGGTCGAGGACGTCCACCACCGCGGACTGCAGCGCCGGCAGGTCGAGGGCACCGTCGAGGTGCAGTGCGAACGGCAGGTGGTAGGCAGCCGGGTCGCCGTGCGCCCGGGCGAGCAGGAACAGTCGGCGCTGCGCTGGGGCCAGCGGCGACGGCCCGGCATCGGGAGTGGCGACGGGTCGCGATTCCGATTCGGGTCGCTTCGCCGCGGCTGCTGCCAGACGAGCAACGGTGGGATGGGCGAACACGTCGCGCAACTGCACGTCGCGGCCCAGTGCGGCACCGAGACGTGCGGCGAGCTGGGCGGCGCCGAGCGAATGACCGCCGAGCGCGAAGAAGTCGTCGTCGGCCCCGATATCGTCGACGCCGGTGAGCTCGGCGAACAGCTCGGCGACGATCTTCTCGGCCGGGCCGCTGGGTGGCCGCGACCCGGCGGCCACGGCACGTTCGGGTGCGGGCAGCGCGCGCCGGTCGACCTTGCCGCCCGGCGTGAGCGGCAGCGCGTCGATCACGGTGATCGACGACGGCCGCAGATAGGTAGGCAGTTCGTCGGCGAGGCGGACGGTGAGATCGGCGGGGTCGACGTCGCCCACGACGTAGGCCGCGATGTGGTCGCCGTGGACGGTGACGGTCGCGGTCTGCACCTCGTCGACGGTGACGAGCGCGGATTCGATCTCACCGAGTTCGATGCGGTAGCCCCGGATCTTCACCTGCTGGTCGGCACGGCCCAGGAATTCGAGCTGCCCGTCGGTGGTCCAGCGGACGCGGTCGCCGGTGCGGTACATGCGCCCGCCGAACGGCGAGGCGACGAAGCGTTCGGCGGTGAGGGCCGGTGCGCCGAGGTAGCCGCGCGCCACGCCCGGCCCCCCGAGATACAGTTCGCCGATCACGCCGGCGGGCACGGGATGCAGGCGGGCGTCGAGGACCACGGCGGTGGTGCCGTCGATCGGCCGGCCGATGGGCACGCCCGCGCCGGGCCGCAGGGGGTCGCTGAGGGTCGCGAGGATCGTGGTCTCGGTGGGCCCGTAGGCGTTGAGCATGGTGCGGCCGGTGGACCAGCGGTCGGCCACGGCCTGCGGCAGCGCTTCGCCCCCGGCGTCGAGAACCTGCAGGTCGGGCAGGCCGTCGTCGGGGGTGACGGCGAGGATCGCCGGTGCGGTGATCGCGTGGGTGACGGCTTCGCTGCGCAGCAGAGTGGCAAGAGCCGGTCCGCCGACGGCGTCGCGCGGGCAGATCACCACGGTGGCGCCGGCATCGAAGGCGAGGAGCAGTTCCTGCAGCGACGCGTCGAAGGACGGTGCGGCGAGGTGCAGCACGCGCGACGCCTCGTCGGCGCGGTAGCGATCGCGCAGCGTCGACACGAGTGCCGACACACCGCGATGACCCACCGCGACGGCCTTCGGGGTGCCGGTGGAGCCGGAGGTGTGGATGATCCACGCCGCATTGTCGATGTGCAGCGGAAGCAGGCGATGCTCGGCCGTGAAGGTCTCGCCGGATACGTCGGCGGGCGGCGCGATGCGGGTGACGTGCTCGGGCAGCGGCGGGCGGTCGTGGGCGATGACGATCCGCACGTCGCGCAGCACCTGATCGAGGCGGCGGGCGGGAAGTTCGGGGTCGAGCGGGGTGTAGGCGGCGCCGGTCTTGGCCACGGCCCACAGTGCGACCACCGAGTCGATCGAGCGCGGCAGCAGCACGGCGACGCGTTCTTCGGGGGCGGCACCCGCCGCGACCAGCGCATGAGCGAGCGTGTCGGAGCGAGCGTCGAGTTCGCGGTAGGTGATGCTCTCGTTCCCGTCCACGACGGCGACGGCGTCGCTCGCGGCATGGCGGGTGAGGACGTCGGGCAGCAGTTCCGGCTCGGGCGCGGTACGGCCACGGGCGGGCGCCAGGCCGTCGAGTTCGGCCGGGCCGGCGAGGGCGAGATCGCCCACCGCGACGCCCGCGTTCTGCACGAACTGCTTCAGGAATCCGAGGAAACGGCTGTGCAGCGACGAGAGGTGTTCGCCGCTGTAGAGAGTGGGGTTGGCCTCGAAATCGACGCGCATCGTGCGGCCGGCGACGCCCGGGTAGACGTTGACCGACAGGTCGTCGACCGGTCCGGTGGACTGCACGTGGTAATCACCGATGACATCGCCGAACGCGATCTGCGGGTGGAACATCATCAGGTTGACGACGGGACCGAAAGCGTTGCGCGTCTCGCTGTGCTCGCGACCCATCTCGCGCAGATCGGCCAGCATGTCTTCGTAGCGGTAGCGCTGGTGGCGCAGGGCGCCGGTGAGCTCGACCTGCACATCGCGGATCAGATCGGTGGCCGGCGCCGCCTGATCGACGCGCACCCGCAGCGGAACGACGTTGGAGATGGCCCCGGCGGAGCGACGCAGCGGCGCGGTGGTGCGCGCCGAGACCGGGAGCGTGAGCACCACATCGTCGGTGCCGCACGCGCGCGACAGAAATGCGGCGAAGGCGGCGACGACGATGGGGACGTCGGTCGAGTTCGCATCGTGGGCCAGAGCCGTCACGGCGTCGGCGACCTCGGACAGCAGCTCGGCCCCGGCATGGCGCGCCGGCGCCTTCGGCGGAGCGACGCCCTCGACGAGCGAAATCGGCTCGGGCAGGCCGGAGAGCCGCTCGAGCCAATGGGCGCGATCGGCGGTCCGACGTTTCGACCCCGTGTATGCAGCCTCGAACTCGACGATCTTCTCGACGGGCATCGACGTGACGGGCGGTGTCTCCTCCCCCGCAATCCACGCCGAATACAGCTCGGCGGAGCGGTTGAGCATGATCATCGCGCCGTGCCCGTCCAGGGCGATGTGGTGGACGTAGCTGGCCAGGAAATAACGACCGTCGCCGATATGGAGCAACGCCGTCGCGATCAATCGGTCGCGCAGCGGATCGATGGGCCGCGAGAATCGCTCACTCATCCACCGGTGGGCCGCAGCTTCCGGATCCTCGCACGAGCGGAAATCCACGTACGGGACGTCGTCGTCGAACTCGACATCGACAACCTGCTCTGGAAGCCCTTCCTTCTCGACGAGGAACAGGAAACCCGACTCCACGTCGCGCGCACCCTGCACACATGCCTGACGAACGAGGTCGTGATCGAGCTCGCCCCGAAGTTCTACGTACTGGGCAATCGTGAAGGGCACATCGGGATGAAGAGCTTGCGCGTACCAGAGCCCCCGCTGACTAGGGGACAGCGGAAGTAAGTGCACCACGCTCCCCTCGCCCTCGCCCGACACAATTCAGGACAGGGGACGTGCAGAATCCTCCCCTATCGTGCGATCGTGGACGGAGCCTCCCAACTCCACTGTCACGATCACCGTGCAGAAGTTTACTTACAGTCACGGTTACCCACCACTTGAACGGTCGGCCAGTTCGGAATCGGGTTATCGTCTCGAACGGAAACCACGAAGGGGGCACAAGCGGCGTGAACGATGTTACCGGTGAGTCACATTCGCCCGAACGGCGTCGACGCAAGGTACGGAGGCGTCTGTCCGACGAGGAGATCGCAGCCCAGCGCGCGAAGCGCCGTCGCGTGCAGATCGGCTGCGGTATAGGCGCACTCGTGGTCGTCGGATTCGCCGGTTGGCTGGGTTACGAAGGCCTGCAGGCGAAGTCGAATCTGGAGAAGGCGCAGAACTTCGCCACACAGGCGAAAGATGCTCTGCTCGCAGGCGATACCGACAAGGCTCGCGTCGCCGCAGCCGACGCCGATCGTTACGCCCAGGACGCCCAGGGTTCGGTCGATTCGGTGCCGTGGCGCATCGCAGGCGCCGTCCCATTCCTTGGCAGCCCGTTCGATTCCACTCGCCAGATGACCACCATTGTGAGCGGTCTCACAGAGCAGGTCCTCCTACCGGCGGTCGATGCAGGCAGTGCAGTCTCTCCCGATCAGTTGATTTTGGACGGCGCACGCATCAATCTCGCCGCCCTCCGGGACGCCGCACCCACCCTCGAGACGACCTCCGCGGCCATCAGCAATCTCGACCAGCAGGCTCAGAATGTCGACAGCACGTGGCTCGGCGTGATCGACGATGCACGAGTCGACTTGCAGCAGCAGGTGTCCGAGTTGTCCGGTCTGCTGAACAACACGTCGCTCGCGGCGCAGATCGCGCCGGCCATGCTGGGCGCAGACGGTCCGCGTAGCTATTTCATCGGTTTCCAAACCAACGCCGAGGCGCGCGGCACCGGCGGCTTGCTCGGCGGCTTTGGTGTCGTGCGAGCCGACGATGGAGCCGTAGCGGTCGACGAGTTATCCAGCCGCGATTTCACAGACAACTACCAACCGATCGATCTCGGCCCTGAGTTCGCCCAGGCATATGGTCACAGCTCACCGACTACACGGGCTGTCAACAGCAATGTCAGTCCTCACTTTCCCTACGCAGCGAAAATCTGGCAATCCCTCTGGGAACAAGAGTCTGGCAAACGGGTCGACGGTGCGATAGCGACGGATCCGGTCGCGTTGAGTTATGTACTCGAAGTGGTAGGGCCCGTGACGATGTCCGACGGCGAGATCATTAGCGCCGACAATGTCGTAGAACTGACTGAGTCGACCGCCTACACGCGATTCGCCGACAACAACAACGCACGCAAGGAGTACCTCCAGGCAGTCGCCCGTCAAGTGGTGCTCAAGATGACTGGTGCCGTTTCCAAGCCACGCCAACTCCTGGAAGCACTCGGACGTGCTGCAAGCGAGGGACGCCTCGCTCTCTGGAGTTCCCATGAGGACGAACAGGAAGTGCTCAGCACCACCAAACTTGGTCATGTCGTTCCCGACGACAGTGCTCCGTATGCTGGGGTTGTAGTGAATAACCTCGGAGGAAACAAACTGGACTACTACTTGCAGAGGCAGATTAGCTACTCCGCAGGATCCTGCGAGGACGAGGCTAGAGCTTCCACCGTTACGGTCCGATTGACCAACGCCCTGCCGCCGGGAGAGTACACCGACTACGTAGCGGGAATGTTCGACAACTCCAGAGGCGAACCCTTCGGTACGAATCTCTCCGACGTCGGACTGATCGCCACGCAGGGCGCCAAACTGAAGAAGGTTACTGTAAACGGTGTGTCTGCATTCAGCTTCACCGGCAAGGAACGTGGCCATCCCATGTTCAACGTGCAAGTTCCCATCCCTCAAGGCCAAACGGTCGAGATCGTCTACGACATGACGGAGCCGAGTGTCACAGGTGCTCCAAGAGTTCCGGTTCAACCTCTGATCGACAACCCGGTAGTGAATGTGGACGTCCCGGAGTGCCGCGCAGAGTAGGCCATAAACAACTTCGGGCGTTCCGGGGTCCAACCTTGCGGATGGATCCGGAACGCCCGAAGCCGACCAGCTTCTTACGTCCTGATCGTATCCACGTTCTCTCGGTACCACTGAATTGTGGAAGCGATCCCTGAACGCAAGTCGATCTTGGGTTCCCATCCTGCCGCACGGAGCTTGGAGACGTCGAGCAATTTCCGGGGCGTGCCATCAGGCTTGCTTGTATCCCACTCGATTCGACCCGAGAAGCCGACCTCTTCAGCAACGATCTGCGAGATCCTCTTGATGGTCTGGTCTTCACCGGTGCCCACGTTCACCTGGTCGGAACCGTCATAGTGTTCCATCAAGTGCAAGCATGCAGATGCCATATCGTCGACATGCAGGAACTCTCGCCTGGGAGATCCGGAGCCCCAGTTCGTCACCGATTCGAGCCCATTGCGTCTGGCCTCGTCGAAGCGCCTGATCAGCGCGGGCAGCACGTGCGACCCCTGGGGTGAAAAGTTGTCTCCAGGCCCATACAAGTTGGTCGGCATAGCCGATATCCACGGCAGGCCGTACTGTCGGCGTACAGCCTGCACGTGCAATATCCCTGCGATTTTGGCAATCGCGTACGCGTCATTGGTGGGCTCCAGATGACCGGTAAGAAGGTACTCCTCCTTGATCGGCTGAGGCGCCAACTTGGGGTAAATGCATGACGATCCAAGGAAAAGCAGGCGCTGCGTACCATACTCGCGCGCCGCATCCAGAACGTTCACCTGGATCCGCATGTTCTCCGACAAGAAGTCGACCGGGTACGTGCTATTGGCGAGAATCCCCCCTACCTTCGCGGCAGCCAGCACAACGTTCACCGGACGATGCTCGGCGAAGAAACCGAAAACCGCACTTCGGTCGCGCAGATCCAATTCCGAAGACGACCGGCCGATAAGGTTTCGGAAGCCCTCCGACTCCAATCGCCGCCAGATCGCCCCTCCGACAAGTCCTCTATGGCCCGCAATGTAAAACGGAGCACCGCGATCTAACGGCTGAGGGGCAAATGGCACCGACATCAGAGAATCTCCCAATCCGAGTGGGCAGGCCTATCGATCCACGGCCGGCCTTCATGCTCGAGTGCCTGAATATCTGCGTCCACCATGATGCGAGCAAGTTCGGGGGTATGAACTCTCGCTTTCCATCCGAGCTTGTCCTGTGCCTTCGACGCATCGCCGATAAGGGAGTCGACCTCGGTAGGACGCAGGTAGCGCTCGTCGAACTTGACGTGGTCTTCCCAGTTCAGTCCTGCATGTTCGAAGGCGACCTCCAAGAAGTCCCGTACGGAGTACGCCTCACCCGTAGCAAGAACGAAATCATCCGGCTCATCAGCCTGCAGCATCCGCCACATGCCCTCGACGTACTCAGGAGCGTATCCCCAGTCACGAACCGCATCGAGATTTCCCATGTAGAGGTTCTTCTCGACGCCGGCCTTGATTCGCGCCACTGCTCGCGTAATCTTCCGCGTCACAAATGTCTCGCCACGCCGGGGGGACTCATGGTTGAACAAAATCCCGTTCACGGCAAACATTCCGTACGCTTCACGGTAGTTCTTAGTGACCCAATAGGAATAGACCTTTGCAGCGCCGTAGGGCGACCGAGGGTAGAAAGGCGTCTCCTCACTTTGCGGAGGGGGGGTTGCGCCGAACATTTCTGAACTCGACGCCTGGTAGTACTTGCATTGGAGCCCAGCAAGCCGGACAGCCTCCAACAAGCGAATAGAGCCAATTCCGGTGGTATTGCCGGTATGCTCTGGTTCATCGAAACTCACCCGTACGTGCGACTGAGCCCCGAGGTTGTAAACCTCTTCCGGACGAATTTCTGACAACAAGGTAACCAGACGTGCGCCATCACTCAGGTCACCGTAATGCAGAAAGATTCGAGCTTCGGGATCATGCGGGTCGACGTAGAGGTGTTCAATACGAGAGGTATTGAAGGTCGAGGAGCGACGGATCAGGCCGTGGACCTCGTACCCTTTCGAGAGCAACAACTCTGCGAGATACGACCCATCCTGTCCGGTAATACCCGTGATCAGCGCTCGTTTCATTTTCATTCTCCAGTTCATGTATGGATTCGAGGTTCGAGGACACCGCAAACCGCGTCGGAAATTAATGGCCCGTCTCCGGACACGGCATTCGTACAAGCTTTATTTAAGGGACGCAACCGGCGCAACCACTGTCGTCCCGTCGGGAACGTCGTTTGTAACGAGGGCACGGGCGCCGATGGTGACACGATTCCCGATATTCACACCACGCAAGATCGTTGCACCAATCGCCACCCATGTATTGTCACCGATGCGAATAGGACCATTGTCGAATTCAAAAGTATCCGACCGCCGATCATGACTACCTGAGCACAGAACTGCATCCTGTGAAATACAGACATTACGGCCGATTTCCACAGGTTCGAGGTTGAGTACCCAAGCACCTTCACCCACCCAGGAATTGTCTCCGATAGACAGCTTCCAGGGCCAGTGGATACGAACCCGATGGCGGATCAGTACATTGTTCCCCACCTGTGCGCCAAACATTCGCAGAATCCGGACACGCAACGCAGCCGGACACCACCAACGCATGAAAATTGATCCGGAAACCGCCATCCATGCAACTTGCCAGCCTGCTGTGCGCCCCTTGTCATAGCCGACCCCGGAGAATTTCGACAGGTCCCATGAGTTGGACCTCATACCTGTCCTCCTACCGTCTCGGCCGGCGAATTAATCACGCGCTGGCGGAAGCGCTCAAGCGAGGAGTCTGCCGAAAGATTGTCGCGCTGGTACCGCAGCCCTGCTCGACCAAGCTGTTCCATGCGCGACCTCTCGGCGGAGAGCTTCAGCACCTGATCTAGCAGCACCGCGGGCTCGCCCGGAGGAACCACCTCACCACCCCCTGATGCTTGAACTTCACCCGCCGAGGCACTGTCGTACTGCGTCGCAGCCAGAACTGGCTTGCCAGCAGCGAAATAAGTCGTCAACTTGCTCGGAACAGCCATGTCTGACACTCCAGGCTTCTCATTCAGAAGCAGCACATCAGCACATAACAACGCGGAGCGGAAGCGATTGTCGTCTACTGGATCAAGAAACTCGACGCGCTCGACTCCACGCGCCAATTCCTCCAACTTAGCCCGCTGATTGCCATCACCGAGCAAGACGAAACGAACGTTATCGCCCCGCTCATCTGCAATGCGCGCAGCATCGACAACATTCTCGAGTGCTTGTTTCGCTCCCATGTTGCCTGCATGGAGGACGATTACTTCATCGGTGCCCCAACCGAACTCTGCCCGATTGGCATCGACGTCATCAAATGACGCAATGTGCGTCCAATTTCGTACCACACTCACCGAGCGAGATGGAATATCCAGTACGTCACACGCTGTACGTTTGAAACGATCATGAATCACCACAACTTCGTCCGCCAGTGAGAGTACACGAGCTTCAAAAATGGTAGCCAACTTTGCCAGGATGCCCCCACCATTTACGGCCTCGACCACGCCCTTGCTATAAAAATCTTGGACCCAAGCGACGGACCTCGGTCGCCTCTTCCGCAATTTGATGCGAAGAAGCGTCAACGCAGATGAAATCAAGGAGGGCGAAACACAGATCACAACATCCGGGTTATCCCACTTAGCTGTAGAAACTTTAACGGCAAAAGAAACTTCCATCAACACCCGCCCAATCGAACCGGGGTTGCGCGGAATATAATGCTTAAACCTGCGAAGACGAACCCCTTCTATGCAATCGACCGAAGGAAGGTTCGCGTGCTCGGGCAGCACTTTCCATGCAGGATAATGCGGAAAACTGGTCAACACCGTCACGTCATGGCCGGCACCGGATAGATACTCGGCCAATCCCGTTGTATATGGCGCGATGCCAGTCACTTCGGGCTGGTAGTTTATGCCGACTATCAGCACTGTCCGACGATCCTGATCTACCATGAATATCTCACACCACCCTCGTCAATTACGAACAATCGGTTGCAATTCGGCCGTCGGTCACACGGAATCTTTGATCCTGCTAGCCGATCGCACGTACACGCTGAAAAACGTCATGTACTATGGACGCGCTCACGAAACTTTGCAACGCCTCGTTGAATTATTCTGTCTAATTCGCCGGAGGCATTAGACATGGCCACATCGACTCGCGCCCGCTCCTGCTCTGAGGCATCAATGTCAGCGATAGCATCATCGCGCCACAGTTCTACCGTCTGAGGACACAAGTACCTATCGAGCGTCGCGTGAAGTTTCTCTTCCTGCGGGATATCTACTATGACCGGTATAGCGCCTTTCCGCGCGCCGAGGAGGAGCACATGTAATCGATCACTGACCACTACCGAACAATCGGAATAGAGACGCATCACCAGCTTCTCCTGCTCAATATGGGACACACGTTCGCCCCACCCCTCGCAGCGGATACCGAACTTCTCCGCAAGAGAACAATTTATTTCTTGATCTTCTCGAACTTGAACAACGAAAACCGGCTCCAGATCGAGCGCCCTTGCCGCTTCGATAAGCCCACCAACAGCGGCCGCAGAGACCGACCGATCGTGACGAAGGGAAATTACGAATAATTTGCGATCCCGTACTTCAGGACTTCTGTAATCTCTAAACGCAAGATCAGGCGCACTAATCGCCTTACCTGCAAGAAGATTGATACTGGTCTCGTCGCGTGTCAAATAGATTTCAGCAACCGATTCCATGAGCCTCTCGGCTCTCAATGCTGGACCAGCCTCCCCCCGAAGCGCACGGCCGAGGACAACAAGTTTATTCCCAAGTAGAACCAAAAGGGAGAAGAGGAGCGCGATTACCATTCTCTTAGAGGATGAAATGATACCGGCAGATAGGGGCGCTGGACCCGGTGCCATTACGATAATGGCACGGCCCCTGATCCCTTCGATGACTAGCTTTGTGACAAAAGTAAACGCGGAAGACGTGCTTCTCCACCGCTCTGATAACCCGGTCGCTTGTACATAGGATTTGCTCATTTTGCCGGTATAAGCGAGTCCATTCTCCGCGTAGGAATCTAGGAGATGCGCCGCTTCTCTCCGAATGTGAATATCCCCGAGGTTCCCTTCCGCTGCAGCGATACTCATAAATGCGGTATGCACAACTAGCTCCTTCCCTGGAGCGCAATAATTCCGGCTAGCAAAACAACTTGGAGTATGTAGCTGGCAGTGAGGGCAATAGCCGCTCCTACTCCCCCCCACCACATCACGGCAACGGCAACTCCAAGTAGGCACGAGATCGACGTTATTGCCGAGATAACGGCAACCTGCCTCAACTGCCCCCACCCCTGCAAAAGCGAATTCATCTGTGATGATATTGCGGCAAACGCCAATCCACCGCATACAATTTGAATTATTAGGATGGAGTCATCGAACTCCTTTCCCAATACTAAAGGAACCGCTAGTGGCATGATCACAGCGACAACGCCATAAAGAAGCGCCGTGGCCGCCATCAAGACAAGGACACTACGCAGAAGGGCGTTTCTCTCCGACTGCCCCGATCTGGCAGCAGCCGGCATCAGGACCTGAGCGAAAGATGTAGGAATTATTCGAAGTGGTGTTGTAAGGCGACTCGCGGCACCATAATATCCGCCCTGCGTAGTACCAGCAATTGCAGTAACTATTAGCGTGTCAAAATTTCGAAGCTGCGTTGCAACCGAGTTCGCCCAGTAAGGACGGGCGGTTCTTATTACTTTTCGGGGAGGTACCTTGAATCGCCGGAATGGAACACGGTTTTTCTCCATCACAACGAAGCAAGAAATAGTCGATCCAAGCGCAAGTCCGAATGTGTAGCCAAAAAGTGGGTCGACTCCGATGGCTGCCGCAACAATAAGCACCACGAACGAAATGCTGCGGCGCGTCACCAACGATGTCGCGTTCTGGATTGTGTCACCGTCAGCGAGGGGGATAGCGAGCCACGTTTCTACTTGCCGATCAACCGCGATCCAGATAGCGAACGGAATGAATGGCAGATATCGGTGATCATGCCACGCCAGTATGGACATGCCTGCGACCCCCAAGATTCCCGTCGAGATACTAATTCGGGAAACAATACGGAGCGCTTCCTTTAGGTATTCACTGGTAGGTTCTAGGGCTCGCAGGCGAACGATATAGGTCGTAAGCCCAAGATCGATCACTGTCTGCAATACGAGTGCTATCCCGTAGGCACTCGCAAATAATCCGAAGTCCGATGGTCCAATCCACCGCGCAAGGAGAGCCATACTCCCCGCCTGGATCAACGCACCACCTAAACGCCCAAGGACGATCCACGAGGCTTGGCGCCCGATCTTAGAGATCGTAGAGGTCATCCGTCACCTCTTGGATATTTCTAATGGACGAATCGGGGTCAAACCTTCATTCTTCTTCTTAGATGTCAACAGCCCGGCAAGCTTCAAGAGGACGATTGCGGCGACCAGAACATTGAAGCCGATCCATAGCTGATCCGGAAGATCTCCTAGCACCCTGGTGGCTATAAGCATAATCATCGAGATGCTGAACGGTGAAACAAGAGGACCCGCCTCTAGGCGGGTCGCGACCAGTATCGAAATACAGCCAACGAGCAGAGTGAGAACCGACCATGGATTGTCATTTGGGTTCATTTTCACCTTGCTAGTTGCTTGATATGGGTGGGGACTAGGAACAGTATGCTCAAACGCCGCTAGATTTTTTCTTTTGTAAGAGCTCACTCAAACGCGCTAGATGTTCGCTTCTTTGACCGTCATCAGCAAATCTTTTGCCGAGTACACGGGCGGGAACGCCTCCAACAATTGAGAAGTCATCGACATCACGCGTGACGACGGAACCAGCTCCGACAACGGCTCCGTCGCCGATCCGGATACCGCTTAGTACGACGGAACCGCCTCCGATCCACACGTCCGTTCCGATCGTGACGGTGTCGCGATCCGTTTGTTCACGGTCGCCAGACCACGTGGACCACAACATGGGCACTCCGAGTTCATCGATGGCATGGTCCACGCGATTCACAATCTGCACACCCATGCCGATCATGACGAAGTCCCCAATAGCGCCGTCGACCTGCACGATCGAGCGTGGTCCAATACTTACGTGGCTGCCGATGCTCAGTCCATGCGGTGCACTTATGATTGCACCGCGGCCGGCGCGGAAATCGTTGCCGTATTCGACATTTCCATAGACTGCGAGTTTGTTCAGCACGGCGGTTAGCTTCGCCCGAAGACCGCCAGGCAAACGAGATCTATTTTCCACGGTGACTCTCCTTATACCGGCCAGCCGTCAGAGCCGACTTCGAGCGACTTTCCCTGTAATGCGGCCCACAGTCCATTAGCCATGGCTTCGGCGGAGTAAAATGTACCAACCTTCTGGGCAAGCGACGCCCCGTCAATCGGATCGCTGTCTAGTTCCTCTACCCATTGGCGCATCGCAGACGCGAGTGCTGGCGCAGTGGTCGGTAAGTAACTTCGCGTGCCCCCGAATCGCTTCAGTTCGATCTCCGGAGCATGAGGGGCGTCCTCCGCGAATAGAACGGGTACACCAAATCCGAGGCTTTGAGTCAAACTCAGACCGACGTATCCGGGTGAAATTGAAATGAGAGTCTCGCTATAAATTCCCTGAAGAACCTCCACGTCATCGATCCGGCCGTGGAATCGAACCGAGTCTCCCAGGCCATGGCGCTCAGCTTGCTCTTGCATCGTTTCCAGCATGGATCCAGAACCGACGATGTCAAGTTTGTATCCACGACTGCGAAGGCCGGAGTGCGCAAACGCATCAACCAGCAGCTCGACTCGCTTCGATGGTTCGAGTCGGCCCACATATAGAAGACTGCGCCGCTCCTTCGACGTTTCGAAATTCAGACTCGCTCGGGCATATAGCGAATTGGGTGCTACCCACACAGGTTGTCCGGGAAGTTCCTCTTGTGCGGGGACTACGCTGTCATATCCGTAAAGAATCGTGCCGTTGGTCAATCGACGGAGCGCCACCCGCAAAGGCGCAGTTCGAGCCTGTGAACCAGCCCGAGGATGGAGGTGGCCCCATGCCAAGGTTCTTCTGCGGAGCAGCCGGCGTATGGCGCAGATTGTCCACGACGTGATGCTGCGCGGGTTCAGGTCAACGACACAGACCTCGGCTTGAACGGCTTTTCGCCACCCACCAACCTGGAGGAGTGCACGCCTTTTGAGTAGCGCGACGTTCTTGACCCGTCCCACGAGCTCCTCGGGCAATCCCGTGGTCACCGTGGGATCTAGATGTCTATCACCGGCCAGGATCTCAACCTCGTTACCGTGCTCTTTAAGCAAGTGCCGAATGCAAGCATCACGGTAAACGGGCACAACAGCGAGATAGAGAAGATATTTACTACTCGAACTTTTTCTCATCGCGATCCTTGCGTAGGCGTGAACAATTGGACGGTCAGGCAGGGCAGCTAAGAGGTAGCGCGGCCAAGTGCCCGGTAGGACCAGCCTGCCTTGACCCAGGAGGACCGTTCTAGGCAATTGCGGCCGTCAAGGACGGTGCGTTGTCGCACATGCTTACCGAGTTCACTCGGTTCGATATTTCGGAACTCGCTCCATTCCGTGAGCACCAGCACTACGTCTGCACCCTGACACGCACTCATCACGTCGTCCGCGTACGTGAGGGTAGGAAACACCTTTTTTGAATTTTCATTCGCCTTGGGGTCATAGACGCTCACAGAAGCGCCTTGTAGCTGGATTTGACCTGCAATATTGAGCGCGGGAGAGTCCCTCACATCGTCGGAATTAGGTTTGAAAGCTGCCCCAAGGATCGCCACTCTAGCGCCAAGCAGCGAGCCGCCGACTTCTTCCCGGGTGAGCTCGACCATTCGAGTTCGACGACGCATATTGATATTGTCGACTTCTCTTAGGAAGGACAGCGCTTCGTCTGCTCCAAGTTCTCCGGCCCGCGCCATGAACGCTCGAATATCCTTTGGAAGGCATCCACCACCGAAGCCCACGCCGGCGTTGAGGAATTTTCGACCGATGCGATCGTCGTATCCTATTGCATCGGCAAGAACAGAAACATCAGCTCCTGCAGATTCGCACACCTCAGCCATGGCATTGATGAACGAAATCTTTGTAGCAAGAAAAGCATTTGCTGAAGTTTTTACAAGCTCAGCAGTTGCAAGGTCTGTCACAAGCAAAGGAACATTGTTTTCAAGAAGATCGGCATACACCTCACGAGCGATTTGCTCTGCTCGACCAGGGCGCGACGGATCAACCCCGAGAACGAGTCTGTCGGGACGGAGAGTGTCTTCAACTGCGTATCCTTCCCGAAGAAACTCAGGATTCCAGGCTATTTCAACTGCATCGCCTGCAGGCGCAAGATTGCGGGCGATCTTTCCAAGCCGTTCGGCAGTGCCAACAGGAACAGTGGATTTTCCGAATATGACTGCGGGAGCGTTCAGCAATGGCGCCAAATTTTCCACGACCGCGTCGACGAATGTGAGATCTGCCGCGAACTCACCCTTCTTCTGCGGCGTGCCCACTCCAATGAAGTGGACATCGGCAGATTCGGCCGCATCCTCATAAGACGAAGTAAACCGGAGCCTTCCCGCTTCGAGATTGCGCTGAAGGACAGCTTCCAATCCTGGCTCGAAAAATGGCACGGTGCCATTTTCGAGCTTTTTCAGCTTAGCTTCATCGACGTCAACACCAATTACCTGATGTCCCAACTCTGCCATGCAAGCGGCGTGGGTAGCACCCAAATAACCCGTGCCAAACACTGCGATGCGACTCATTCAACAATCTCCCGAATTGGTAGGCGCTTCCGAATTTCATTGATCGACCCGTCCGGTAGGGCACGCGGTCGAGTGGTATCTCGGTATGGAGAAATCGTCTCGGTTCCATATTGGCAACGTCGTGGTCCATACGATCCAACGGTTGGCTGTGTCTCTCTGGGACGCGAGCCGTTTGGTTTGCTCACTCAGTAGGCGCCGTCGCTGGCGAGCACCGCTTTGACGGTCTTACCGATGATCAACACATCCGAGACCATCGACCAGTTCTCCACATACGACAGATCCAGCCGCACCGACTCGTCCCACGACAGATCCGACCGACCCGACACCTGCCACAGACCCGTCACCCCCGGACGCACAAGTAGCCGCCGCTGGACCCGACCGTCGTAGGCCTCGACCTCACGCCGCAACGGCGGACGCGGACCCACCACACTCATCTCCCCCCGCACAACATTGAGGAACTGCGGCAACTCGTCGATACTGAACCGCCGCATCACCTTCCCCACCCGCGTGACCCGCGGATCGTCCTTCATCTTGAACAACGGACCGGCACCCTCGTTCTGCGCCAACAATGTGTCGACCAACCTGTCCGCGTCGGTGACCATCGACCGGAACTTCACCATCCCGAACGGCGTGCCATCGAGACCGATCCGCTCGGCCCGGTAGAAGACCGGACCCCGATCCTCGAGCTTGATCAACAACGCAACCACCGCGAACACCGGCGCCAACACCACCAACGCCGCACTCGCGAACGCCAGATCGAAAATCCGCTTCCCCGACCGCTTCGCCCCGTGATAACTCGGCTTCTCCACATGGATCAGCGGCAGACCGGCCACCGGACGCATCTCGATCCGCGGACCCGCCACATCGACCACGCCCGTCGCGACCACCAGATCCGTCTCGAGCGGTTCGAGCTGCCAGACCAGATCGTGCAGACCCTCGCTGCCCAGAGTCTCCGTCGCGGTGACCACCACCGTGTCCGCCCCCGACAACTTCAATGCGTCGACCACCGAATGCTCGTCGCCGTAGATCGTGATCTCCCGGCCGTCGACATCGATCACCTCACCCGGCGCCCCCGAATACCGCGGCACGCACACCCCGACCACGCGGTAACCCTCCCCGTCCTTACGGGAGAAGGTGCGCGTCATATGCCGCACCGCCCGCGCACCACCGACCACCAGCACCGACGTCTGAAACTCACCCCGAGCCCGCTTGCGCGCGATCACCTTCCGCCACACCCACCGAGTGAGCAACAAACCGACAAGACCCACAGGCAGGGCGATGGCCAAATATCCACGTGCCAGTTCCAGGCGGAATACGAGTGCGATGATCGCGATGAACCCGAATAGTCGAGCGGTACTCGATACGACACGTTGATATTCGCTATGACCTGCGCCGATGACACGCCGTGACCGAGTACGGAACAAGGAGAGAGTGATCAGCCAGAGACCAACGAGACCCGCCGAGATGAGCGCGTAACTGAGTTCGGAGACCGGCTCTGTTGTCGATAGGTCGCCCTGCCCGAATCGGACGGTGTGGGCCACAACGACGGCCAGCACAACGACAATCACGTCGGACCAGATCAATCGGCTGATGTAGGACTGCTGCCAGTTTCTACGGTTCGCCGAACCCGACGGTTGACGCTGTCCACGAATGGAATTGGCGTAGTCCCCCACGAGGGCATCGGGTACGCCGTGACTCGCCTCCCCGACGGCGGTCATAGCCCAACCACCCACATCGTTGTCTCCTCCCCGAGACACCTACTGCTCGCACGAACAAGCAACGCCGGACCCGATCCGCGTACCCTCCCCGGTCGCGTGACCTGCCCGTTGCGTGCCCAGCCGGGCGCAGTTCTTCCAGTTGTATGCGTGTCGCTCCTATGCGAAAACGCTCGTTGAGACTGTAACGTTACTTACGAGATCTGGCAGCTTGAACAGTCGTCCAGATGGAACCTTCTCTTTGAATGTGCCGCGCGGTTACATTTGGCGACGCGATCCGCGTTTACAGGTCCCGGCGAAGGCAATCCTCCCTGCTATCTTGCACTTTCGGTGCACTCTCCGATTCGCGAACCCGCAGGGCGGCCCCTAGACTGCGCTTACCGACCCGCACGTGATGCGGGATTGACGGTCGGAATCTTTAAGGTGAGATGTATCTCACCATTGCTCAACGTTTTGACCGTGCATTCGCGGGTATTCCGGCGCGGTCATGCGCTCGACAGGGGAGGCGAGGGTAGAACCATGCAAGAAGTAGGAGTGCGCAAAGCTTTCCGCACAGCAGTGGTACCGGCGGCAGGGATGGGCACCAGATTCCTGCCGGCCACAAAGACTGTGCCGAAGGAGCTGTTGCCGGTGGTCGACACCCCGGGCATCGAACTCGTCGCGACGGAAGCCGCCCAGTCGGGAGCTCAACGACTGCTCATCGTGACGGCTCCCGGAAAGGACGGAGTGGTCGCGCATTTCGTCGACGACTTCGACCTCGAGAAGCACCTCGAGGCCAAGGGCAAGCTCGAGCTGCTCGAGAAGGTACGCCGCGCACCGAATCTGCTCACGGTCGGATCGGTTGTCCAGGAGAAGCCGCTCGGTCTGGGGCACGCTGTCGGCTGCGCCGAAGCCGCTCTGGAGCCCGACGAAGATGCGATCGCCGTTCTTCTCCCGGACGACCTCGTGCAACCGAGCGGCATCTTGGAAACGATGGCTCGTGTCCGCGCCAAGCGTGGAGGAAGCGTGCTGTGCGCCATCGACGTTCCGAAGAGCCAGGTGAGCTCGTACGGCGTATTCGAGGTCGAGGAAGTACCCAACGTCGCAAATCCGGATGTTCTGCGAGTTCGCGGCATGGTGGAGAAGCCCGCTCTTGCCGACGCTCCCTCCACGCTTGCTGCCGCCGGTCGCTACCTCCTCGATCGTGAGATCTTCGACGCCCTTCGCCGGATCAAGCCGGGTGCCGGCGGAGAACTTCAATTGACCGACGCGATTGCGCTGCTGATCGAAGAAGGTCACCCGGTTCACGTCGTCGTACATCGCGGGACCCGCCATGATCTGGGCAACCCGGGTGGATTTCTCCGTGCAGCCGTCGACGCGGCACTCGACAGTGGCGAGTACGGCGACGGACTCCGCAAGTGGCTCCACGAGCGGCTCGATCTTGGTTCTGCTAGCGCCGGCTGAGCGAAGTGCGATCGAATCACATCGATGGGACTTAGGTCCTTGCTTCGATGTGCCGTATGGCACCAATTCTGGTTAAATTCTCAAGTGTGTTGCCTCCCTGCAACATGCCCCTTCCCCTCCCCGGGAATTGGCAGCACCTGAGCCCCGCTGGCTCCTCCCCCCTGCCAGCGGGGCTCGCGCCACTTGGGAGACCCGTATAGGCGTTGACGCCCCTCCGTGTGGGTGCCAAGATGATCAACCACGCGCTCGAACGCGTGTGCGAAAACTGAAAACAGATGGCCCGCCGCGACTGGCATCGCGACGGGCCGGATGTCCGACTAAAGAGGAGTCGAACATGCGTCAGCATACCCATGCGCAGGTGACATCGTGAGCATCGAAGCGATCACCTGGGCGCTCGAACGCGCCGCAATTCCGTCCCCAACTCCGCCCGGGATGCCCTCGGCACCAGCACTGACGGTGGTCCTGCTCGGCCTCGCCAATCACGCGTCCCGTCACGGCGCGGACGCATATCCATCCGTGCGGACACTCGCCGGGTACGCCCGCATCAGCGAACGCCAAGTGCAGCGTTGCTTGAAGGCGCTCGCAACCCTCGGCCTCATTTCCCGGGGTGATCAAGAGCGGATCGCGGCGACAATTTCTCGCGAAGACCGCCGACCCGTCCTCTACAACCTGTCGATGAAGCGGGGTGACACGTCGTTACCCCGCAGCTCCGAACGAGGCGACAAGACGAAGCGCCACGGGGTGACAGGAACGACCGAGCGGGGCGACATCCCGGTCACCCGAACCGTTCTTGAACCAAGACATGAACCTGCTGCACTCCCGCACGCGTCGAAGCGCACCGGCGCTGTCGAACCCGAAGAGCAGCAGCCCCCTTCCCTCGATCAACTGGCCACGGCGTGCCGCCGGGCCGGCCTCACTGCCCGGTTCGATACTCTGACAGCCGCGAAGCGCGCACTCGTCGAACAATCCATCGACACCCATGGAGTAGAGGCTCTTGTCCGTGCCGCGCTCGAACGTCATCGACCATGGGATCCAGCTCGTTCCGCGGCGGCGTGGGTCCCGGTCTGGCAGTCATTGCAACCACCCCGACCGAAACTCCCACCGCGGTGCGGTGGGTGCGATGAGTACGGCTGGCTACCCGACGACGAGCTCGGGCGCGCGGTACGGTGCCCGTGCCGTCAGGTGACCTCGCACAGGATGCCCGCTCCGTTCCAAGAAACGATGCCGTTGGCTGCGTGAACGCACTCGCCGTCGTCGACAACGCGCTGCCTCCCTATTCGACGTGATAGCAACATATTCCGATCATCGGACGGCGTCGCGCGAGACACGGTGACGTCGTGAGTCGAACATCGTGGACCTCTTCCCTCGGTACCATGAGCCCGTAGTCACGAATACGAGCGGCGGTATACCGCAGAGGATGTGAGGCAACTGGCACCCGAAGGAATCGAGCGGCGGCCGATCGCAGTGTGCGTCGTCGGAGCCGGCACGATCGGACAGACCGTGATCGACGCTCTGCGCGACGACACGGTGCCGGGTGTGAGCCTCGCGGCCGTGCTTACCTCACGAAGCAGTACAGAGGAGACCGATGCTGCGTTCGACACCGCCGACATCGTGGTGGAAGCAGCCACCGTCGACGCAGCCCGCACCCTGCTGCCCGACGCGGTGCAACGCGGTAAGGACATCGTCGTCTGCTCATGCGGTGTCTTCGCCGAGCGCGGCTTCGATGTGGAATCGTTCGGGGCGGGGCCAGGACGTGTGCTGCTCCCGACGGGCGCGATCGGTGGCTTCGACATTCTGGCCTCGGCGGCACGAGCAGGCACACGCGACGCCCGCCTGACTCACACCACGATCAAACGACCCAGTGCTCTCGGCATCGAAGAAGGTCTGGACGCGGAACGTGAGGTGTTTCGAGGATCCGCCAGAGAAGCAGCACTGACCTTCCCTCGAACTTCGAACTCGTCGGTGGCTCTCGCGTTCGCGACGCTCGGGCTCGATCGGGTCGAGGTGGTGGTCATTGCCGACCCGGGTGCCGCCAGCACACGTCACATAGTGAAGTGGGAGTCACCGCTCGGCCGATACGAGTTGATGTTCGAGAACTCGATCGACCCGGCGTCGGACGGGCGCACCTCCGCGATCACTGCCTGGTCGGTGGTCGAGGTTCTTGCGGCCCTGTCGCGGGGAATCGGGTCAGGTGCGGTCGTGCTGGGGACTCCTCGGAGAAAGGAGCGCGCTCCGAAGTGGCCCGATGCCTTCACCTGAAGGACATTGTCGCTTTCGCGTGTTTGACGAAGAATTTCGGGACCAAAGTCCTCACCGAGTGGTCCGAACCGTAACGGCTTCTGTCACATTCGTGTTTCCTGATGATTCTCCAGGTAGCGGCAGATGAACCAGTGCTGTACACAGTGTGAAACAACACATTTCGCAGGTGAAGGTGTAACTCCCTACCGGGAGTGGCTATTCGGTTTCACCTGACCTACTCGCACCCTGGAGCAGCCTGTGACGACATCATCGCCTTCCGACCGACCGGCGCGGGTACTTTTCCTCGGCACTCCCTCCGATGCCGTCGCACTCGACCGGTGGAGAGAACTGCAGGAGAGCCTCGATCTCGCAGGCATCGAGACCATCACTGCCTTCGAAGGCGAAGTGGATTACGCGATCCTCACCGAGGACATCCTCGACGGCTACTGCACTACCGCCGAAGCACTCACCCTTCAGAAGCTCCGGGCTCGAGGGGTCACGTGCGCAAGCACATGCGCCGGCCCCGAGCAGATCCTTGCAGCGCTGGCGGAAGCCTCCTCCGACGTTGCTTCGGTCGTGCCGATCTCGGCAGCCAGGGGACGCACTTACGGAGGGGCTGTACGCAGCGCGGTCTGACGTTCCAGAACGAGTCGTGCGCGTCGGTGGTCATCACCGACGCGCACGATTCGTTTGTTGCGGCTCAACCCTGGGCGACGGCGTCCGCCATTGAGGTGGGCCGTCGAGCCTTCACGTAGCCCGATTCCATCGACTGCTCGTACCACAGGCGATCCGGGCCCCGTCAGAGTTGCTGCTGCCCGCTCTGGGCGGGGCAGGCTCAGCCGGCGTCCCGCCACTGCTCGTCGTCCTGGTGGAGCGAGGGCGGGGTCTCGCGTTTGTCGCGGGCGCGGATGACACGGCCGAAGACGATCGCGACGGCCACCGATACGGCGACCCACCCGATGATCAGCCAGAAAACCCAGTTCACATATCGAACAACGTATGGAGTCCCCGGTTTGTTACTGCCGGGTAAGGAAGTCACCTGCAGATTCACCCGTTCGCATGACACTGTTCGGATTACACGGGGCTCGCGTCAATCATTCGAAGGAGCCGGCCGGTCCGTCTTCTGGCGGACAGGCCTAGCCGACGACCTCAACCATGCGAACGGCAAACTTCGGCACAGTGGTGTTCCCGCCACTCTGGGTGTCATAGGAGTAACTTCCCTGCACCTCCACGTACATCGTGACGATGTCATCCTCGACGACGTTCGCGATGACCGCAGGGTCGGAGGCGACGACCAGCGTGTTCTGGTCGTAGCCGTAGTCACTATCTTCCCATACAGGTAGGGATAAGCGAGGAACTGGTCCGCGCCTATCTCTGCGTCGAACTGGAAGACTCGACCGAACAGCACGATTTTCCGGTCCATTGCCGGCTTAGGGACTTGCACAATCTTCGCGAATTCGCGCTCGCCGAGTACTTCGTACGAAGCGGGATTCTAACGTGCTACTTCCTCCGCGCGGGCTGCAGCTGGGCCAGCTTCCCGCTACTGGAACTGTTGCTCTGCCGCTGCTTCTGCGGCTCAGCATTCGGCCTCAGCTTCTTCCGGAGTCTGCGTTTCATCACCGATGCGGTACCCGATGCAGCACTGCTGGCAGCGCGGGCCCAGAAGAATCGTTGCCGCCGATAGGACGATGATGATGACGAGGCCAATAACACCACTTATGTGCGGCCGAGAGACAGCGCGTTCGCTCCGACGGCGGCATCATCCAAGCGAGTGCTGAACTCGGTTATGTCGCACCGGTGACGCCCATCACCCCCCGCTGACCGCGGGCGCGCACGCCGGCACTGCCTCGTATATCGAGGGTGATGTTGGCGGCTGACACAATCCAGGTAACACGCAAGGCGGATCTGTACGGAACCCAGTTCATCGACGGCAAGAACTGGCTGCAGAACTACATTGACAGCCCATCGACGTTCCGGTCTCAGGGTGACATCAACTTCACCTTTTCTGGGTCAAAGTTCGCTGGACTAACCGTCTTGCCCCCAAGATCCTTAGGGTCGGATGACGTCGAAGACTCGTCTGATAGAGACGTGGGCAGAGTAGCCCAGGCGAGAAGGGCGGGAAGCCAGTAGTACGCCTGCTCAAAGAACGCGGACGTAAGGGCGAATGCCATGATAGTGACCAGGACGGCGGCTGCGGTGCCGTTTGTCCTGGTCCTCATCGCTCGGAGTGCGATCACAAGGATTGCGAGGATCATTGCTCCGATGGCAACGGCTAGAAGGATTCCGCCCTGGTACCACGCTCGGAGGAACACGTTGTGGACGACGGTGACGTTGTCGAATGACGCGGCATAAGCTGCGTCGAGGCCGACTCCGAAGAGCGGGCTGTCCTGGATCGCCTGCCACGCGTAGCCGTAGGTATCTCCACGAATGTCGAGGGTGCTGACCGCTTCGGTTTGGCCGGTGACCTGCAAGTACCGATCGAGCGGAGTGCGGACGTTTTCGCCGAAGTCGGTGTAGGTGAGAGCCAGCCAGAAAGCGATGCCGACCATCACCGCGGTCTTGATAATGGTTGCGGTCTTGATGCGGAAGCTGATCGCCATGATCACCAGTCCGAGGAGGCACGCGGAGAGAGCGCTGAGGCTGCCGGATGCGATGATGCTCGCGAAGTTGATGCCGGCGATCACGACTACCAGGCGCCTGCGCTCTGCGTTGAGGAATGCTTCCCGGAAACAAAGCAGGACCGCGATGCCGCCCATGAGCGCGAGGACGTTCGGGTGCCCTGCAAGTCCGGGGGCACGGTCGTTCACGGCCTGATTGCCGAGCACCGGCGTCCCAGCGATCTGCGCTATGCCCGCAGCGGCTGACACAGTCTGAGTAACAAGGAAGGCTTTTGCGACTCGCCGGACGAACATCGGATCGCGCAGTACGTTTGCTCGCAGCACGAAGGCGCCAAGACAGAGCAGGACGAACATCTGGGTGCCGACGAACACGTTGCTACTCACCGATGCGAGATTTGTGGCGGTGAGGATGGCGACGATGGTGGCGAATCCACTGAAGATCCACAGCCCGGGGAGGTAAGGACGGGCGACGACCCCGAATGTGGCGGACACGACGAGCAGCCCTAGTGCTCCGAACATCCATGCAGCCGCAACCGGCGCTGGGAGCGTGCGGTAGAGCGGCAAGAGGAAGGCAATCGCCATCCATGCGCAGGTGAGGAGAGGTAGTCGGGTGCGGTCCGCAGGCATGGGACTGATCATGCCTCACTCGAAACCGTACCGCCGAGTATCACGTAGAGCCTCGGCACCTGACCCGCCCGTAACGCATCCGCGTGGGCGGTAGGGGAGTCGCCCGCACTGTTCCTCGTCTGTTCCGCAAACCTGCCTGAGCCCAGCCCGCCCACGCCGACTCATGGATCAACTCAGCGAGCCGGTGTTGGTGCTTTTGATGTTTTGCGCGACGATCCCGTATTCCTTCGTACTGTTTACGGGCCGGGATCTCGATCCACCGGTACATCGCGTATCCGACAAGACCCCGCCATGGGAGATGACACCCGCAGCGGTGGCAGACAGCATCGCACTGCTAAATCGCGGCGAACTCGGCACGGACGAAGGCACTTCCACGGTAGCTGGTCACTGACGACCCTCCAGCGTGGAGTGCCCGGCACGATGAAGGATGGCTGCTCGGCGCTATCCCCGGCGGGCAACAGCAGGTCCCGTGGGACGCGCAGTTGTTCGGTCTTCTGCTGTCCGGCCCGCCAACCTTGGACGCCGGCCGGTTGTCGGATGCGCTGACGATGCCCCGGCTGCTGCTCGACGCCGACCGTTCGGTGCCGATGGAAGGACGGGACATGAGACCTCTAAGCGCGCAGTCGTCGCACACTCTCGTCCGGACATCCCCCGATGTCCGGGCCGCTGCAGCCGGCCCTCGGTGGGATTCGACGGCGGTGGCGGTACGACTAACACTCGGGCGTCCCCGCCGTTCGACAGGCGAACCGCCGGGCACTGTCCGTGTGCGTAGCTGGCATCGGGACCATAGGTCGGGCGCGGTCGCGGACGCGCTCTCCGACAACTGCGTATCGGGCACCCTCTACGCCCGGTGTCGACGAACCACTCACCGCGCCGCGTGAGATCTTCACAAGTAGCGCGCGGAAGCAGTACTCACCTTTCCCGCACGTCGAACTCGTCCGTAGCCCTCGCATTTGCGACGATCGGACTCGACCGCGTCGAAGTCGTCGTTATCACCGACCCGGAGCGACGAGCACCCGCCACATCGTCGAATGGAGTTCTCCGGTCAGGAATTACGAGCGGACCTCACCAACGCGATCGATCCCACTTTGGGAGGTCGCACGTCCGCGATCACGGCGTGGTCCGTGACCGCAGTCGGCGCGGCACTGCTCCAGAGTGTGGACTCGGACGCGGTGGTACTCGTCTCGAACCTGTCCCCCGTTGCGGGGTGAGGCGATCTGTTTACGGCGACGGCATCCCACCGTTGACGTGGATCGTCGCACCCACCACGTAGCTCGATTCCGGTGACGCCAGAAACACGTAGGCCGGCGCCAGTTCGGTCGGCTGTCCCGCACGTCCGAGCGGGGTGTTCTGCCCGAACTCGGGCAGTTCTTCCTTCGGCTGGCCGTCCGACGGCTGCAACGGCGTCCAGATCGGCCCGGGCGCAACCGCGTTCACACGGATACCCTTCTCCGCCAGCTGGGTCGCCATGTTCTTCGTGAAGTTGTTGATCGCGGCCTTCGTCGACGAGTAGTCGATCAACGCCGGCGACGGCTGGTACGCCACGATCGAGGTGGTGTTGATGATCGTCGAGCCCGGCTGCAGATGCTTCAACGCCGCACGGGTGGTGCGGAACATCGCGAGGATGTTGACCTGGAAGGTCTGCTCGAGCTGATCGTCGGGCAGGTCGTCGAGCCCCTCGACCGCGATCTGCTTGCCCGCGTTGTTGACCAGAATGTCCAGTCCACCCAGCTGTTCGACCGCCTGGTTCACGACGTCGGAGCAGAACGAGGCATCCGTCAGATCACCGGGGAGAGTGACCGCCTTGCGACCGCTCTCGGTGATGATGCGTGCGACATTCTTGGCGTCGGGTTCTTCGTCCGGCAGGTACGAGATCGCGACGTCGGCGCCCTCGCGCGCGAACGCGATGGCAGTAGCAGCGCCGATGCCGGAGTCGCCACCGGTGATCAGCGCCTTGCGACCTTCGAGGCGGCCCGTGCCCCGGTACGAGAATTCGCCGATGTCGGCCTTGGGCACCATGTCGGCGTCGAGTCCCGGCTCGGGCTGATCCTGCTTCGGAGGTGAGATCGACGGGTAGCGAGTTGTCGGATCCTGAAACTTCAGTTGATCGGTCTTGGTGGTGTGCACGTCTTGCTCGGCCATGAGTACCGCCTGTGAATCGATGATGGATCGAAGTGCTCGAGAGCTCGTTGCACAGTGGCTTCCCGAGGCGACCCGACCGCAAACGCCCCGGCACTCACCGAGGGCGATCAGCGCTTGTCCACCCCGACAGGGACGCGTGGTGAAGATGCGTCTGCGTCGGTAGGGGCCTCACGTTCGTCGCGCACGCGGATGATCCGGCCGAAGATCATCGCGGCGGTAACCGACACGCCGGCCCAGCCGAGCAGTACATACAGGATCCAATGCACACTTGGACAACGGTCCAACTCGTGGTTGCGTTACATCGATGGGCAGACTTCACCCCGAACTTCACCCTGTCGGGCGGGTCACTCCTGTGCTTCGACCTCGAAAGGGGCCGCGAAGAGCAGAGACCCCGCCGGAAGGGCATGCGAATAACCTTCCGGCGGGGCTCGACGTCGCCGTGCAGGGGACGACGACAGTATGTGACACTAGCGTGTTGTTGATCTTGATTCCAGGGTTACGTCCCCTGAGAGTCAGTACGCACCTTCGCTGGCGACGACAGCCTTCACGGTCTTCGCGATGATCAGCACGTCGGAGACCATCGACCAGTTCTCCACGTACGACAGATCCAGACGCACCGACTCGTCCCACGACAGATCCGATCGGCCGCTGACCTGCCAGAGACCCGTCACGCCCGGACGCACCAGCAGGCGACGCTTGACCCGGCCGTCGTAGCTCTCCACCTCGCGACGCAGCGGCGGACGCGGACCCACCACGCTCATCTCCCCGCGCACGACGTTGAGGAACTGCGGCAACTCGTCGAGGCTGAACCGACGCAGGACCCGGCCCATGCGAGTGACGCGCGGGTCCTCCCTCATCTTGAACAGCAGTCCGGCGCCCTCGTTCTGATCGAGCAAGGCGTCGACCATCTTGTCGGCGTTCTGCACCATGGACCGGAACTTGATCATTCCGAACGGGGTTCCGTCGAGCCCGATGCGCTCGGACTTGTAGAAGATCGGGCCGCCGTCCTCGAGCTTGATCAGCAGCGCCACGATCGCGAACACCGGAGCCAGGCACAGCAGAGCGGCGAGCGAGAACGCGAGGTCGAACAGACGCTTCCCGCTGCGCTTGGCACCGTGATAGCTCGGCTTCTCCACATGGATCAGCGGCAACCCGGCAACCGGACGCATCTCGATGCGCGGGCCGGCCACGTCGACGACACCGGTCGCCACCACCAGATCGGCGCGCTCGGGTTCGAGCTGCCACAGCAGGTCGCGGATGCCTTCGTGGCCGAGCGTCTCGGTGGCGGTCACCGCGACGGTGTCGGCACCCGAGGCGCGCAACGCTTCGACGACGGTGCTCTCGTCGCCGTGGATCGGGATCTGCCGTCCGTCCACATCGATGCTCTCGCCCGGCACACCGGAATAACGCGGCACGCACACACCCACCACGCGATAACCCTCGCCGCTGCGACGCTGAAATGTGCTGGCCATGTGACGAACTGCGCGAGCGCCACCCACCACGAGCACCGACGTCGTGAATTCACCCTTCCGCCGCCGACGTGCGACCACCCGTCGCCAGACCCACCGGCAGAACAGCAGGCCCGCGAGACCGGCGGGCAGAGCGATGGCGAGATAGCCACGCGCGAGCTCCATCCGGAAGATGAGCGCGACGATGGCGACCAGACCGAAGAGATAGAGCGTCGCCGAGACGACGCGCTGATATTCCTCGAAGCCGGCGCCGATCACCCGCCTCGACCGCGTGCGGAAAAGAGCCAGGAAAGCGATCCACGCGACGCCGAACGCGACGGAAATGAGGGTGTAACTCAGCGTTCCGACGCCGTCCATGGTGACCATCGAATCCTGCCCGAACCGCATCACGTGCGCGAGGGCGACTGCCAGCGCGATAACCAGACTGTCGGTGACGAACAGCGTGTCGACGTAGGACTTCTGCCAGTCCCATCGCGTGGACATCCGACTGCCGGCCGGCGCGGCGGCACCGGCGTGGGTAGCCGAAATATCTTGTACAGCATCGCCATTCGCCTGACGAACCGTGGTCATGACGGAAGAACCCTCATTGTGTGTCTCCTCCCCGAGACGCGTCGACACCCGAGTACCTCCCTGCACTCGAAGGTCGACAACCCCGTATATCGAAACCGCATCCTCCGTAGCGGCGCCGATACGTTATGCGATTGAGATCATCGCACAGATTTGTTTCTTACGCGCGACAACAAAGGGGAAGTTTTATCGCCACATCCGTACCCGCCCCGATCGCGATGCCGACATCGGCGCGCACCAGGGCAGGAGCATCGTGGACGCCGTCGCCGGAACATTTCCCCGTGCGCGCCGTGCCCGCATGTCGATCGCGGCCGGCGTGTTCGTGGGTGTGTTCGTGCACCTGCTGGGACATCGACGGCTCCTCACTCGCCGGCGGGACGAACCGCAAGCGCAGATCGGCTACAGAGTGGTCAACAGCTGACGCATCGTGTCGATTTCCTTCTGCTGGGTGTCGGCGATGGTGCGAGCCAGCTCGACCGTGCCGGAATACCGCCCGTCCTCGATCTCGTCCTGCGCCATCTCGATCGCACCCTCGTGGTGGACGATCATCTGCTCCAGGTACATACGGGCGGCGGCCACGCCCTGAGCATCGGACAGTGCCTGCATGTCCTGCTCGTTCATCATCCCGTCCATGTGCGGCATCTCGTCCATGTGCGGCATGCCGAGCATGTCGCCTCTGTCCATCCGGGGAGTGTCCTCCCGGTGCATGGGCGTCATGCCCCACTCGTCGAGCCACGCCTCGAACTGCTCGATCTCGGGTTGCTGCTCGGCCTTGATCTGCTCGGCCAGTGCCCTCACCGGCTCCGGGATCCCATCCTTGGCGAGCAGCATGTCACTCATCTCGACGGCCTGCGCGTGGTGCGGGATCATCATCCGCGAGAACATCACGTCTTCCTGATCGAACGGCGCGGTGTTCTCACCGGACGTCGCGGCAGGCGAAGCGCTGGTCGTTCCCTCGTCACTACCGGAACCACTGCACGCCGACGTCGTGAATGCCACCGCCAGCGCGATCGCACCGGCGGCCAGAGCCTGCTTGTTCATGGCATCCACCCTCGCGTGTGCGATCCCGGGTTCGGGTGGAGATCGTATGAAGATTTGCTCAAGAAGTTCGGGCATGTCGTCAGCACCACGGCGGGTGACGATGATGGATCCCATGCCTTCCTCTGTTCGCCCGACGGGAACCTCCGGCGGATCCGCACCCGCCCCCGGCTCGACCGCCCGGATGCGGGCCATGGTCGTCGAAGACGAGGAGTCGTTGGCGAACCTCGTCGGTTCGTATCTCGAACGCGACGGTTTCGACGTGACGATCACCGGCGACGGATCCGAGGCAGTGACGCTCGCCCGCCGGATCGATCCCGACATCCTCGTGCTCGACCTCGGCCTCCCCGGGCTCGACGGCATCGAGGTGTGCCGGCAATTGCGCACCTTCTCCGACGCCTATGTCGTGATGCTCACCGCCCGCACCGACGAGATCGACACCTTGATCGGACTGTCCGTCGGAGCCGACGACTACCTCACGAAACCGTTCAGCCCGCGCGAACTCATGGCCCGCATCCAGGCGATGCTGCGCCGTCCCCGGACGGCAGGGCCGGTGACGGACTCCGCGGGCCGACCGCCCCGGACGTTCGGCGCTCTGTCCATCGACGTCGACGGACGGGAGGTCGCCGTGGGCGACACACCGGTAGCGCTCACCCGCACCGAGTTCGACATCCTCGCCGCCCTGTCCCAGGACCCCGGTGTCGTGTTCACCCGGGCACAGCTCATCGCGGCCGTATGGGGGCAGAACTGGGTCGGCGACGAACACCTCGTGGACGTGCACATCGGCCATCTGCGCCGCAAACTCGGCGACGACGCGACCCAGGGACGCTTCGTGCGCACCGTGCGGGGCGTCGGCTACCGGATGGGCACAGGGCGATGACGGCATCCTCCCCCACCGGCATGAGCTTCGGCACCCGCCTGTTCGTCGCTTTCATCGCTGTCGTCGTCGGATGCGCCGTCAGTGCGTGGCTCGTGGCCTCCGCCCTCGCCCCCGGAATCTTCCACGACCATCTCGGCCAGGCCGGCATCGACCACAATTCGAGTCAGGCGGCGCACGTCGAAGAGGCATTCACCTGGTCGATCGTTCTGGCGTGGGGTCTGGCAGTCGCCCTCGCAGTGCTCCTGGCGTCAGCAGTGAGCTGGTACATCGCACGCCGCATCCAGCGTTCGCTCACGTCGGTGACCACCTCCACTGCGCAGATCGCCGGAGGCCGGTACGACACCCGTGTCGCCGCTCCGGGACTCGGCAGCGAATTCGACCAAGTGGCGGCGAGTTTCAACGAACTCGCACGGCGACTGGAAGCGACCGAAACCACCCGGCGCAGGATGCTGGCCGATCTCGGTCACGAGATGCGGACCCCTATCGCCACACTCGACTCGTATTTCGAGGCACTCGAGGACGGCGTCCGAACCTTCGACGACGACACGCGGCAGATCCTGCGTGCGGCGACCCTCCGATTGGACCGGCTGGCGCAGGACATCACCGCTGTGTCCCGCGCCGAGGAACACCTCACGCGCATCACGCCGGTACCCACCACCACCGGCGCCCTCGTCACCACGGCAGTCGACGCGGTGCGCGAACAGTACGACGGCAAACAGGTGGCGCTGCACGTCGACATCGCAGAATCCGCGCCGGTGACGGTCGATCCGGAACGCCTCGGGCAGGTACTGGCGAACCTGCTGGACAACGCTCTGCGGCACACCCCGGAAGGTGGCACCGTCACCGTCGCCACGCGCATGCTCGATCGCGCGCGGACAGAGATCACCGTGACGGACACGGGCAGCGGAATCTCGTCCGATCACCTCGACCATCTCTTCGACAGGTTCTATCGTGCCGACACCGCACGCGACCGGAACCACGGGGGCACCGGCATCGGGCTGACGATCGCGCGGGCGCTCGTCGAAGCCCATGACGGTCGCATCCGCGTGCACAGCGAAGGACCGGGCCGAGGAGCGCGGTTCACCCTCGAATTGCCGACGGCAGATCAGACGTAGTTGGCCAGCACGAACTCGGTCAGACCCTTCCGGACCGCGTCGACCGCATGCTTCTGCCCTCGCTTCAGCACGAAACCGGGAACCGGAACCTTCGGTTCGAGCGACATGGTGACGTGCACCCGGGTTCCACGCGCAATCTGTTCGAGGGCGTACTCACCGTCCTGGCTGCGCTGCATCGCGCTGTCGAGGAGAGTCCACGACGTCGACCGTTCGGTCCAGTCGTGCTCGATGGTCTGGGTGTCGGAGAAACCGAACAGCGACAAGGTCATGCGAACCCGATGTGGGCGGCCGTCGGCATCCCGGGTGAGCACCTCGACACTCTTGTGGGCCGAGGACCATTCCGGGATGCGCTCGACATCTTCGAGCGCGCGCATCACCTGTTCGGGCGCGGCGTCGATGTCGAATCGGTCGGAGACGGTGGCCGCCATGTCGGGTCCTCCTCATAGGCGTGGATGACGCAATACACCGAGGAATTGACCCTGTGTGCCGCCGTCAAACGTGCGGCGATCAGTTCTGCATGAGGATCTTCTGTTCCTTCAACAGCGGATAGGACGCGAGTTCGCTTCCGTCGAGATCCTCCTTGTGCATGTCCACACCGGTGATCTGGCTGTTCTCGTATGTGCGGTAGTAGTAGATGCCCTTGTCCGTATTGCAGCACGACGAGTAGATGGTGATCTCGTACTTGTCGCCGAGCCGGACACATCCTCGCTGCTGCTCGACGGATCCGAGAATGTGGAAGAACTGGCTGATCGCTTCGGATTCGGAATCGCCCGAGATCGAGTTCACCTTGGTGAAGGCGGCTTTGACGAAGCGTGACATCGAGGACAGGTCGCCCGGCAGCCCGACGGCGCCGAGGCCGCGGCTGTACACGTCGAACGGTATGTCCTTCGAGAAGTGCGGCTCGGGCGGATCGACCGACAAGTTCATGAAATTGTTGATGTTGAACAGCTGGATATCGAAGGTCGGGTTGTTGGTGAGGACCTGGATCGGATTCTCGTGGACTTTCAGGCCCTCCGCGACAGCTTCGACCGTGACGGACTCGTTCCTGTCGGAGATGATCCAGTGCAGCGGCGACGGCGGGAATTCCTCGCTGAAGGCGGTGTCGACGATCCGCACATCCGCAAGTGCGTCCCGTACCTGCGCGACGGTCTCGAACTGCCCGAGGACCCACGGAACGAACTCGAACGACGCGACGTTGGTGCCGTCCTCGGACGGCGGCTTGTAATCGGCATTGTCGGGGAAATTCAGGCCCGCCATGCTCAGACCTTCGTCGTTGGTCGCGTCGTAGTAGAGCGGATAACCGTCGGCGACGGTCGCCATGCCGATCATGGCGTGATGCGACTTCAGCGACGGCACCCTGCGGAACTCGAACGGGAAGTTTCGTGGCGTGACCGTCACCGCTTCCCGGTAGGAGTACTCGAGGTCGAGATTCCGGCCGAAGTAGTGGTCCTTGGCGGTGTAGTTGGCGGCTGTGCACATGCGGCTACCTCCGAACTGTTTCGTCCCACGATATCGGCATATCCGTGGACTCATGGCGCTTCGGCCGGTACTCATACGAGAACGATCAACGCTCCGCCGAGACTACCTCATTCTTGCCGCTCACCGAGTGCCGCCGCTTCAATTCCTGGGCGGCATGCCGGTACGAGGACGGGCGGGCAGGCAGTAGCCATTGCAGCAGGCGGGTACCGGGGCCGACATTCAGGTCGATCTCGTCGAGAACCTCGTCCACGTGCCGGAGCGAGAAGGGAATGATATTCGTGCCACGAGCCTGCTTACCCTCGGTGCGCTCGATCATCCAGTCCAGTCGTGAGCGGACGAACTCGCGGCGCTCCTCCACGGGCGGAATATCCCCGCCCAGCATGTGATTGACACTCCACAACGCCGCGGCCTCGGCGCTGAGCGGACTGAACAGCGACGACCCATAGCCGACGAAGTACAGGTTGGCCACGTCGTCGGGCAGGATCTGACGGTAGAGCAGGAAGTTGCCGTCATCATCGAACAGGCGTGCCTGCACCTCTGCCGAGAGGAACGGCACTCGCTGTACGAACCCGGTGGCGCAGACGACCACGTCCGCCGGCAGCACCGTTCCATCGTCGAGTTCGGCGACCGGCCGACCGTCCTTCTCTCTCAGAACCACGATGGATCGGCCCCGTCGCACCGAGATCGTGCCGGCCTCGACCTTCTCGTAGAAACCCTCGGTAGCGAGGCTGACCGCGTGACGCACGATCCGCTCGAACGATCCCTCCGGCACCAATCCGGTCCGATCGAGCCGTAGTTGCCGACGGGCGACCTTTTCGACAGCGCCGAGCAGACCGTTCCGGACGAACTTGCCCCGCCCGACCAGAAACCGCCCGAATCCTCGCTGCTCGATGTGCTCGAACAGCCCCTCGCTGAGACGAGTGAGCAGGATGTACTTGTAGTTGAGCACGTTTGCCAGCTTGCGCGGCATTTTCCATGTGACCTCGCGAGCCACGACCGTAGTGGACGCCGCGACCTCGCTCAGCGCCTCGGCTACGTCGCAGGATGATTTGCCGTACCCGACCACCAGCACGTCACGATTCTCCGCATCGACGAGATCATGGAAATCCGATGCTGCACAGAGCCGGCCGCCCGCTGCCTCGTACTCGCCCTTGCCTTCGTAGGGCGGGACGAACGGATCACAGAAGATACCGTTGGCCACCACGAGGAAGTCGTACTCCCCCACTGTGAGCTCATGCGAGTCGAGGTGCCGACCCGTGACCCTCCACCGCTCGGACACCGGATCCTGATCCGCCGAGACCACTTCGGTGTTCAACCGCAACAGACGCCGAAGTCCGAAATGTTCGACATAGCCTTCGAGGTATCGCTGGACCTGCTCACCGGTAGGCCACTCGGGGTACTCGTCCGGCATCGGGAAGTCCGAGAACGCATACGTGCCCTTGTTGTTCTGCGTAGTGACACCGGGATACCGGCGCGTCACACTCCACACCCCACCGACGTCGGGTGTCCGATCATAGATGTGGACGTCGAAACCGAACTCCGACAGCAATTTCGCCGAACACAGGCCGGCTATACCCGCACCCACCACTGCAACGCTTCGTCCCCGTGCGGTCATGCCTTGTTCACCTCCGCGGCGTCCTCGGCGAAGAACGCACTCACCAATTGCCGGAAGCGCGCGGCGTGCTCGATCTGAGTCCAGTGACCGCACTTACCGAAGACGTGCAACTGCGAGTTGGGAATCAGGCCGAACATCTTCTGCGACGCGGCGACCGGCACCACGCGGTCCTCTCGTCCGTGCAGGATGAGTACCTCGTGCTCGATGGCAGCCAGGTCCTCGTCGGGAACGATCTGCGCGTCCAGCCACCGCTGCCGAGGTGCGGGGAAGACCTGTTCGAAGGCTTCCTGTGCACCCGGCCGGATGGTCGCCCGGTACCGCAGTTCGGCCAGTTCGTCGGTGACCAGAGACCGGTCGTAGGCCATGATGTCCATGATCTTCTTCATGTTCTCGACCGAGGGTGTGTACCCCCAGAGCGCATCGAGTTCGGGCGTGAAGTCGAACTGCACGCCACCGGCTCCCATCAGTACGATTCGGCCGAGACGTTGCGGGTGCCGAACTGCGAGGTGCAACGCGAGGCCACCACCGAACGAGTTGCCGACCACGTGCACCTTCGGGATCTCGAGTCCGTCGAGGAGAGCGAGGATCTGATCGATCCAGGTATCGAAGATCTCGAACCGGACCGGATCGGGAAGGGTTGTGTATCCGAAGCCGACAAGGTCGGGAGCGATTACTCGATGCTGCTCTGCGAGGGCGGGGATCAGTCCCCGCCAGTTGGCCCATGCCGAAACGCCGGCGCCGGAACCGTGGAGGAGCAGCACCGGAATGCCGTTTCCCTCCCCTACGTCGTGATAGTTGGTTTCGAATCCGGCGGTGCGGATGGTCTGTGCAACTTCGGGATTGACATCGACCTGCATCAGAACTCCTCGGAAGTGAAGACGGAAGCCACCGCGGCGAGCAGGTCGTCCTGCGGCCGCTCGGGAGAGGGGTATGCCTGCTTGCTGTGCGACAGGCCGGTCTGCACGAGCATCTCGCACATCTTGTAGGCCACGACACCGGGATTGAGCACCGGCACGTCGAGGACGGTGGACAGGTGGGCATGACTCCGGTGCATCGTCGTCGAGCCCAGGATGATGACGTCGGCGCCGTCCTCCGCAATCGCTGTCTTCGCCTCGCGCTCGAGTGCTGCGAAGACGAAATCCTCCTTGCCTGCCAGTAGTTCGGCGGTGTCGGGACGGACACCGATGTCACGCACGGAAGCGAGCCGGGAAGTGATGCCGTTCTCGCGAGCAGCCTTGTGGTACAACTCGTGCCACTGCGGCCACATGGTGATCACCGAGAACTTCCTGCCGAGCAGGCAGGCCAGCAGCATCGTGGCCTGACTCGGTGCGACGACCGGGATGGACAGCCTCGAGCGCAAGGCGGCGAGCGCCGAATCGCTCATCGAGTTCACACAGACCCCGACGTAACCCTGCTCTTCCGCACGACAACCCGCGTCGAGCACGAAGGCGTCCGCGAGGGTCGTCTCGTAGGCGCTGTCGAGGGCGCCGCCGCCATTGCGTGCCGAGACGAAGACGTTCTCGAACGCCGGGTGCACGAAGTCACCGGAGAGCTGGGCGGCGAAAGCGTCCAGCGCTTCCGGCGGAACCGGAACGGGGACGATGTTCAGTACGCGCTTCACAGGTCGAGTTCCTCTCGGGTACGGGTCAGGGTGTCGACGACCGCGAACGCGATCGCCCGGGTCGCCATCATCACGTCGGTCACCGAGGCGACGCCCATGCCGCCGAGACCCTCGTCGAGTTCGGCCGGGGCACTCGCCGGTGGCCAGGGGTAACCGATTCGGGCACAGGGAACTCCGAGACGACGGATAAGGGTCCCGTCGGTCTGTCCGCCCAGCAGCGGGGTGGACTCGTAGGGCCTGCCCTCGACTTCTTCCCAACCGCGTCGACAGCTCCGGATGATCCAGTTGTCGGGGTCGGTCATGCCGCCCGGCAGGGACCCGTACATCTCCCAATCCAGTTCGATGTCGGGATGCCGCGTGCGCAGGGCACGAATCATCTCGGCGAACTGGTGGCGCACCTCGCCGGGTGTGGTCCGTGGATTGACCCGCACGTCGAGATAGATCTCGGTCGCGGCGGACGGGAAGGCCGGCTTGTCCGGGTTTCCGGAGCGGACCGCCGAGATCCACCCTTCCGGCAGCGTCGACCCGGAGGTGTTGCGTGCCGTGTATTCCGGCAGCCACGCCTCGATCGCGTGGATCACCGTGGCCGCGGGCACGATCGACGACCGGAAACCCTCGGTACCGCGACTGATACCGGCGTACCCGAAGGTCCCGCGCACGGTCACCTTGAACCAGCACATCCCGGGTTCCTCCGGGTACACCGCCCACCACGGCTTCAGCACGATCGCGTGGTCGGGCATCATACCGTGGGTGAGCAGGTGGAACACACCGGAGCTCATACCGACCTGGTCGCGGTTGCTCATACTCACCGGCATCCCACCACCGGCGAACCCGATGGCCAGATCACCCAGCAACGGCAGGTCGGCGTCGACGACCGCGTGCAGCACCTCGGTCAATCCCGCCACCATGCACTTCGGATTCGATGCACCGAGCCCGATCACCAGATCACCGTCGACCTTCGCCTCCGGAATCATGTCGGGCCGCAACGACTTCCCGACCCATGGCACGTCGGCCTCGGGGTCGATATGGGTGTCTATGGGCGCGTAGAGGAGTAGTCGGCTACCGCAACCGGAACCGGGCAGCTCACCGATCGCGTTGCCGGTGTGCTCGGAGATCGGCTGGTACCGGGCACCGATACCGACCTTCTCCTGCAAGTAGTTCGCCATGTATTCGGACGCGGGACGCTCCCGACCGGTCGGACTGTGGATATTCACCAGGTCGACGAGCAGGTTCCTGAACCGGTCGGGGTTCAGTTTCGCGCAGACTTTCTCGTACATCTCCCGCCGAGCGGGGTCGAGCGTCACGGCGTCGGTGGTATCGAGAGTGTCGGTCACGGTCGGCCCCCTTCGTGGACCTCGAAACGATGCGCCAGTCCCACGCGGTCGGTCAGGCACGTCGCGATACGGACCAGCCCCTGATCGGCGTGGTGCGGCGCGACGATCTGGATGCCGAGGGGCAGACCTTCGACCCCACGTCCCGCAGGCAGACCGACGGCCGGACATCCGGCAATACTGGCAAGTTTGTTGAACACCGGGTCCCCGGTACCGGCCTCGATCGGCGGGGCCTCACCCGGCGCCGCGAGCGTGACCAGGACGTCGACCTCGGTGAACACACCTCCCACGAACGCTCGGACGTCCCGCAGCACCTGACGCGCCGACTGGATCTCGCTGGGGGTGGCGGTGCGGCCGTCGTGCAGAAAGCGATGCAACTGCTCGGAGACGCGTTCGGCGTGTGGCCGGGCGACACGCTCGGCGAGCGAGGCGGCGGCTTCCGCGGCCATGATCAGGGTGTGCGCACCGTCCAGCGCGCCCAGCGCGTCCGGGACCGGCACGTCCCGTACGTCGGCCACCACACCGCGCAGATTCTCCGCGAACTCGTCGAGTAGCGCGGCTGCGGCCGAGGTGGCCCGGTCCGCCCACGGCGGCCGGAGAATCCCTACCCGAAGTTCGTGCAACGCCGGAAGGACCGACGCCGGCGGAGTGGAGGCTCCGTCGGTCGAGAGCGACTCGTCCATCGCACCCAGCCATGCCGGATGACGAGCGAAGGCACCGACGGTGTCGAAAGTCAGCGCGACGGGAAGGACCCCGTCGAACGGCCACCGCCCGTAGGTCGGCTTCAGCGTGAACACCCCGCAGAACGAACCCGGCCGCAGCACCGACCCTGCGGTCTGGGTGCCGAGTGCGAGCGGCACCTGACCGTCCGCGACGGCAGCCGCGGACCCACTCGACGATCCGCCCGGAGTTCGACCGAGCCCGTGCGGATTCCGGGTCGCAGTAGGCCGGTAGGTAGCGAACTCCGTGGTGGTCGTCTTGCCGAGGATCACGGCGCCGTCGCGCCGGAGCCGGCGGACGACCTCCGCGTCTTGCACGGGTCGCCAACCGGACCACAGACTCGACCCGTAACCGGTCGGCTGGTCGCCGGTCTCGATGATGTCCTTGAGCCCGATGGGAATGCCGTGCAGCGGAGATCGTCGCTCTTCTCCGTCCCGCGCCCGGGCCTGCTCGATCGCAAGACCGGGGTCGAGGTGCGCCCATGCCCCGACTACGTGATCACGCTTCGCGATCCGGTCCAGACAGCGCTCGACGGCAGACACACTCGGGTGCTCGTCGGCGAGGATGCCGGCGATCGGAGAGCCGGTGTCGGAACCGGTCACGGTATTCATCCGGCCTTCTGTGGCTCGTGGCCCCACCGCGACGGCGAGCGGAAGGTCTTGACCTCCCAGCTGTCGGAGTCGATCCTCTCGCCTCCGTAGCCGATCTCGATCGCGAAGCCGGACGGTGTACGCATGTAGAACGACGTGACGCCGTCGTTGGTATGTCGGCCGAAGGTCATCTGCAGTGCGATCCCCGCACCGGTGACGAGATCGTAGGCGCGGCCCACGTCGTCCAGGGATGCCACTTCGATCATCAGATGGTTGAAGTCGCCGCCTGTGAAGCTGAAGCACTCGTTCATCAAGGCCAGGCTGTGATGCCGCGGATTGCAGTGCAGGAAGGTGGCGTCCGCGCCGTCCCAGACGATGTAGTCGGTGAGATCGAAACCGAGGACTCGGGTGTAGAAGTCGACCGCGGCGGGGTAGTCCTTGCACATCAGGACCACGTGACCGAGGCCGAGTTCACCGGTGACGAACCCACTGATCACCCCTCCCCCGGCAAGCGGGGTGTGGTCGATCGTGGGCCCGAAGACCACCTCGTTCGGAAAACCGTCGGCGTCGGTGAATCGGAACGCCGCGACGGCAAGTCGCTCTTCCGGTGAGCCGGTGTCGATCCATTCGACGTCGATGCCCTCGGCCGCGACCCGCTCCGCGACATCACGGAGATCGTCGAGGTCGTCGACCTCCCAGGTGATGGCCCGGATCCGGTCCTCGTCCGCGGGGTACAACGCAATGCGGTGGTGATGGTCGTCGAGCCGGATCAGCAGTGGATCGCTGTCGTCGACTCGGGGGCGTGCCTGCAGGCCGAGCAGATCGACCAAGACCTGACGCCAGGTGTCGAGATCGGAGACATCGACACTCAGAGCGCCCAAGCGGGTGATGCTCATATCGTCCTCTGTTTCGAAAGGGGTGCCGCGGCGAGCGGCTAGCTGGGAAGGAATTGCTCGGCGTGAATGCGCTCGGCCGGCAGGCCGAGTTCGACCAGCCGGTCGTGCGCGGCGGCGAGCATCGCGGGAGGTCCACAGAGATAGGCGGCAGTACGGGGGTCACGAACGTCGTCCGCGGTGAGGACGCTGACCGGGTTTCCGGTGAGGACCCCGTCGATGGAGGTCGGCTCATCGGACACGACCCGGACGTCGAGAGTGCGCATGAAACTCTGCCGTGCACGGAGTTCGTCGAGGTGAAACAGATCCGCTTCCCTGGTACATCCGAATACCAGGCGGATCGGGGTGTCCTCGCGAGCGGTCTGCAGATTCTCGAGCATGGACAGCATCGGCGCGAGACCGGTGCCGCCGGCGATCATCAACGTGGGGCCGGATTCCTCCACGAGACCGAATGCGCCGCTGGGGCCTTCGATTTCGATCTTGTCGCCGACCACGGCACCGTTGCGGAGATAGTCCGACATCGCCCCCGACGGCAGGACCCGGATGGTGAAGGTGAGCTTCTTGCGGTCGCGCTCACCCGAGGCCATCGAGTACGAGCGCCACTCCTCGGTACCCGGCACCTGCATCCGGACGTACTGTCCCGCGCGGAAGGCGAACCGGACGGATTTCGGCAGTTTGAGCACGAGTTCCACCACCGACTCTCCGAGCCAGGTGATCGCCCCGACCTTGGCGGTGGCGGCGACGAGCGGGTAGTCGTCCAGCATCGAGGCCGGATAGTCGAGTTCGACTTCACTGTCCGCGCACGCCACCGACTGGCACAACAGGCGCTGTCCGTCGCGGATCTCGTCCTGTCGCAAGGAGAACACTCGATCCCGAGGCATCTGGAGGTCGCCGCGAACGACCTTGCCGACGCAGGTGCCACATGTACCGACGGTGCACTGGCTGACCAGGCGGACCCCGGCGGCCTCTGCCGCCTCGAGGACCGTCGAGCCTGCAGGCACGGTCACCGTCTTGGTGCCGTCCGCGAACGTCAGGTCCACGGTGTGGGTGACATCTGTACCGGACGTCGCGACCGCTTCGGTCGGGGTGATCGTCATGGCTCAGTCCTCGTCGAGGTACGGCGACTCGAAGAAGCCCCGGGGGTGACGAGCTGCCATCTTGCGCCACGCGATGATGGAATAATCCATGTCGCACAGCATCTCGTTGTTCCAGCCGTCGAAGCGGGTGTAGTGCTCCTCGGTGGCCTCACGCGCGAAGACGTCACTGTTGTTGAAACCTTCCAGTGCCAGCGGCAGCATGAAGTTGTCGTACTTGAAGTTGAATTCCGCGATCTCCTCGTCGGTACGGGCGCGGGTAGCGATGACCTCCCAGTACTCGTGATGATGATCGTCGATCGGGACATAGAACTCGTACTGGACGTGATCGGTGATGGGCCAGTGTTCGACCATCAGGACACCGGGAACCCACAGCGATGTGCGGAAGTAGTGCGGCACCGTGCCGCGAGCCTTCATGTTGACCTTGGGGTTGTCGAGAACCGGCTGGTACAGGTCGGGACGGTCGTAGCGGTTCATCACACCCTTGGGACCGTTCTCGATGTCGATCTCCTCGGTCGCGGAGTCGGTGAGAGCGTTGACGCCGAGAGGCAGAGCGCGGTCCAGAGCGACAAGGATCTGGTTGTCCCAGTGCACCAGCAGGTGCCCCGGGTCGAGGCCGTTCTCGGCCGCGAGGCGCCAGTTGCCGACCAGCTTGCGGTGGATCCCCCGGATCACGATGCCCTCGTCGAGTAGGTGCGGAACCGGAGAATCGTTGGGATCGTTGGTGACCGGTGCAGGAAGATCGTTGGCGAGCGGCGGAGGGGTGCCGAAATCCTCCTCACCCACGAACACGTAGATGATCCCGTTGACCTCTTCCACCGGGTAGGTCCGGATGCCGGCCTTTCCGATCAGCGAGTCGTCGGGGTTGCCGACGATCGTCGTGAGGCTTCCGTCCTCGAGTCCGTAGGTGAAGCCGTGGTACCAGCAGGTGATCGTGCCCTCGGACAGGCACATCGGTTTCGCCGAGAGCTTCACCCCGCGGTGGATGCACCGATCGGATACCGCGTAGGCCTTGCCGGCGCTGCGGCGCAACGCGATGTCATGTCCACCGATGGTGACGCCCTTGGCGCTGCCGTCCTCGAGCTCGTGGGAGAGCAGAGCGGGATACCAATGGTTGGCGAAGCCCCAGTCTGCCTGGACATATGGGGCGTACTGGCGGGTGACTCCCGCCGACGATCCGCTGTGCGAGATAGCGGTCATGGGACAACCTCCCTGGAGGTGGTGGGTGGGGTTTCGGTCGGCTCGTGGGCCGGCACGACCGCGAGGGACCCGGAAGCCGGGTTTCGGAGAAGTGTGGGGTGACACATCGCTGTGTCTGAAGCCACAGTATCGAAGTTTCATGAAACGTCAATAGAAATTCCACGAAATTTACATTGAACACATGCGCGCAATCTTGATACCGTGAACTCGCGCGGCGCCACCGCCGCGGGGCGCAAGCCCGGGCCGATCGCGGAAGACAGTGATGACCAGCGCAGACTCCGAGCCGACCAGCGATACCGCACCCCTGCCCACCGGCAGACGCTGGCATCTCGCCGAGAACGCCTACGAGGACGCGCTGACGTCCTTCGAGTTCGCGATCCTCCAAGCCGAGGGCGGCTTCCAGCGCTTCGCCATCCAGGCGATCCGAGCCGCCACAGATCTCGACCTGGCATTCAACGAGATCGTGGCGTTGCACGTCGTGCGAATGCAGGAGCGGTCCAAGGACACCGCGACGATCGCCCAGCTGACCAACCGGGAGGATCTGCCGAACCTGCAGTACAACCTCCGCAAGCTCGTCAGTCTCGGCCTACTCGAACGACGGAAGGCCGGCACCTCCTCGGTCTTCACCGTCACCGAGAAGGGTCGGGCCGTCACCGACCGTTATGCCCAGCTGCGTCGCGAAACCCTGGTGTCCAACCTCGAGGAACTGAGCGACATCACGACGAAGTTGCGGCACGCGTCGCGATCGATGCAGGTACTCACCGGCTTGTACGAAGCCGCGAGCCGCGAACTCGCCACCCTCAACACCGCCGTCCTGTTCGAACCTCTCGAGAACGGGTCGCGTCCCCGGCGCTCGACGAAGCGCACTTCCGACTGAGCGACGCCGCTTCGGTCGGATGCTCATGCGAGAACGGCCCCGGAGTCGGACTCCGAGGCCGTTCTTGTAGGGCATTTCTCAGTAGGCGCCGTCGCTGGCGAGCACCGCCTTAACGGTCTTACCGATGATCAACACATCCGAGACCATCGACCAGTTCTCCACATACGACAGATCCAGCCGCACCGACTCGTCCCACGACAGATCCGACCGACCCGACACCTGCCACAGACCCGTCACCCCCGGACGCACAAGTAGCCGCCGCTGGACCCGGCCGTCGTAGGCCTCGACCTCACGCCGCAACGGCGGACGCGGACCCACCACACTCATCTCCCCCCGCACAACATTGAGGAACTGCGGCAACTCGTCGATACTGAACCGCCGCATCACCTTGCCCACCCGCGTGACCCGCGGATCGTCCTTCATCTTGAACAACGGACCGGCACCCTCGTTCTGCGCCAACAATGTGTCGACCAACCTGTCCGCGTCGGTGACCATCGACCGGAACTTCACCATCCCGAACGGCGTGCCATCGAGACCGATCCGCTCGGCCCGGTAGAAGACCGGACCCCGATCCTCGAGCTTGATCAACAACGCAACCACCGCGAACACCGGCGCCAACACCACCAACGCCGCACTCGCGAACGCCAGATCGAAAATCCGCTTCCCCGACCGCTTCGCCCCGTGATAACTCGGCTTCTCCACATGGATCAGCGGCAGACCGGCCACCGGACGCATCTCGATCCGCGGACCCGCCACATCGACCACGCCCGTCGCGACCACCAGATCCGTCTCGAGCGGTTCGAGCTGCCAGACCAGATCGTGCAGACCCTCGCTGCCCAGAGTCTCCGTCGCGGTGACCACCACCGTGTCCGCCCCCGACAACTTCAATGCGTCGACCACCGAATGCTCGTCGCCGTAGACGGTGATCTCCCGGCCGTCGACATCGATCACCTCACCCGGCGCCCCCGAATACCGCGGCACGCACACCCCGACCACGCGGTAACCCTCCCCGTCCTTACGGGAGAAGGTGCGCGTCATATGCCGCACCGCCCGCGCACCACCGACCACCAGCACCGACGTCTGAAACTCACCCCGAGCCCGCTTGCGCGCGATCACCTTCCGCCACACCCACCGAGTGAGCAACAAACCGACAAGACCCACAGGCAGGGCGATGGCGAGGAACCCGCGCGCGATCTGCTCGTTGGAGATGAGCGCGATGATCGCGATCGCACCGAACATGCCGATGGTCGCGGAGACGACCCGCTGATACTCGTCGTAGCCGGCACCGATGACGCGACGCGACCGCGTACGGAAGACGCTCAACGCGCCCAGCCAGGCGACGATGATGGTCGCGGATGTCAACGAGTACTCGAATTCTGCGCCCTCCCCGGCGCGCAAGAGCTCCTCGGATCCGAACCGCACCCACTGCGCGAGCAATACGGACAGCACCACGACGAGCGCGTCCGTGACGTGGAGTCGCTTGACGTAGGCGTTCTGCCACTTCCACCGATTCACGCCGGTGCCGGGCGACGCATACGCGGGGGCACGGTTGCGTGCACCCCGCGGAGCGTCGGACGGGTCGAGCCCTCGATCGTCGACCGTCGTCATCCCGCAGTCCTCCCCATATGTGTCTCCTCCCCGAGACAGAACTTTCCCCGAGCGAGTCCCGGCCCGGCTCTGGAACAGGACTCGTGCGAGCGTTACCCGAGCTATCACTGAGAAATAGCTGAGCGTTACGTGTGAATTGAAGTCTTGTCGCAGATCAGCGGGTAAATCGAGACCCGATGTCGGACACGCGAAAGCCTGTCGTGTCGTGTGTTCGGTTGAATCCCTTGGACTTCGGGTACGCCTGCCCGGGCGTAGTCCGAACGGCCGGAAAACCGAAAGTGACGATAATCACTTTTGCGTAAGGTTTGCGCCCGGATTCACGAGTCGGCCGATTCCTTCTTCATCCACGCCGATCTCGTCGAGACGGAGTACGGTCGGCGAATACTGTTACTGCGAGTTTCCGAAACATCGAGCGCCTGCCCGTAGTCGGTGAAAACATCATGCGGCGCGCATCGGCGTGCGCTCACCAACCGGAGACGCAGCATGTCGACGCCCACCCACTCACGCCGATACCCGGAGATACGGTCGGGATAGGCTTCGGTATCCCCTAGTGAGAGCCCGAGGAGAACCGTTGAGCACCCTCCAGACCCTGGATCGCGGTCTACGCGCGCTGGACATCGTGTCCCAACGCCCGGGGGGAATCTCGATCGCCGAACTCGCAGCCGAGCTGGAGGTGGCTCGTGCCATCGGCTACCGGATCGTGGCGACACTGGAGGCCCATTCGCTCGTCGCGCGCATGCAGGACGGCCGGATCAGGCTGGCCGCAGGAGCAGCACTACTCGGTTCGCGATTCCGCCCCCGATTGCGCGAGGTGACGCAGCCGCTACTGCGAGACCTGGCTCGACAGACGTCGGCCACCGCATTCCTGTCGACGCTCGAGGGCGACGAGTGCGTGGTGATCGCAGTAGCCGAGCCCGATACGGGGATCCTGCGCGTGGGCTACCGAATAGGTACGCGACATCCTGTGTCGCGGGGCGCGGCGGGTATTGCGATCCTCGCCGGCCGCCCCCCATCGGATACCGACACCGAGGCGATCCGCCGGGCCCGCGAGGACGGTTTCAGCATCACGGCAGGCGAACTCGAACACGGAGCCGTCGGCGTGGCAGCCAGCGTGCGCTCCCCGCTCGACCACGAGGGCGTGGGTTTCGAATCGAGCGTCGGGGTCGTCGCGATCGAAGGACTCGACACCGATGTTGCAGCGTCGGCGGTTGTGGCGACCGCAGCACGGATCAACAGCCTGCTCGACACCTGACCGGTACCGCTCGACCGAGGACGCCCGCTGAGGCGTCCTTTTTTTGTGCTCTCGACACGGAGATCGGACCCGACGTTGACGTCGGATGTGACCACGGTTACTGTCTCCATGTGCGTTCAACGAACACATGTGTTCGTTATTAGTAAATCAGCAGTTCGTAGCTTGGAGAGCATCATGACGAGTCAGTCGACCGGCACCGTCCTCGAAACCCCTCGAACCGGCCCCGAGAGCCGTTGCCCCATCGACCACACCGCCTTCACCTCCCCGACCGGCTGCCCTGTCTCCCCGCGCGCCGCAGCGTTCGATCCCTTCACCGGGCCGTACCAGGTGGATCCGGCCGCATCTCTGCGATGGTCCCGAGACGAAGAGCCGGTCTTCTACAGTCCCGAACTCGACTACTGGGTCGTCACGCGCTACGAAGACGTCAAAGCCGTCTTCCGCGACAACGAACTGTTCTCCCCCTCCATCGCCCTCGAGAAGATCACCCCGACCTCCGACGAAGCGAACGCTGTTCTGGCCCGGTACGGCTATGCCATGAACCGCACCCTCGTCAACGAGGACGAACCGGCGCACATGCCGCGACGCCGCGCGCTGATGGAACCCTTCACCCCCGCCGCGCTCGCCCACCACGAACCGATGGTGCGCCGCTTGACCCGCGAATACGTCGATCGTTTCATCGATACCGGCCACGTCGACCTCGTCGACGAGATGCTGTGGGAGGTCCCGCTCACCGTCGCCCTGCACTTCCTCGGCGTGCCCGAGGAAGACATGGACACCCTGCGCGAGTACTCGATCGCGCACACCGTCAACACGTGGGGACGACCTGCTCCCGAGCAACAGGTCGCCGTCGCCGACGCGGTCGGCAAGTTCTGGCAGTTCGCCGGCACCGTCCTCGACAAGATGCGCAAGGATCCCGACGGGCACGGCTGGATGCCTTTCGGCATCCGTGTTCAGCAGGAACAACCGGATGTCGTCACCGACTCCTACCTGCACTCGATGATGATGGCCGGCATCGTCGCCGCGCACGAGACGACGGCCAACGCCTCCGCGAATGCCTTACGGCTACTGCTCGAGCACCGCGACGTATGGGAGGAGATCTGCGCCGACCCGAGCCTGATCCCCAACGCAGTCGAGGAATGCCTGCGTCACTCCGGATCGGTCGCCGCGTGGCGCCGCCTCGTCACTGCCGACACCACGATCAACGGGGTCGAGGTTCCGGCCGGGGCGAAGTTGCTGATCGTCAACTCGTCCGCCAATCACGACGAACGTCACTTCGATCAGGCCGACGACTTCGACATCCGGCGCGACAACGCCAGCGACCATCTCACCTTCGGTTACGGCAGCCATCAGTGCATGGGAAAGAACCTCGCACGCATGGAGATCCAGATCTTCCTCGAAGAGCTGACCCGGCGCCTGCCCCACATGGAGCTGGTACCCGATCAGGAATTCACCTACCTGCCCAACACCTCCTTCCGCGGACCCGATCACGTGTGGGTTCGTTGGGATCCGGCGCGCAACCCCGAACGAGCCGACCCGGAACTGCTGTCCCGGCGACAGCCGGTGAAGATCGGCGAACCGTCGAAGAACACGATCGCACGCACGATGGCGGTGTCCGGGCTGGAGAGCATCGCCGACGACATCCTGCTGATCACCCTGCGCGACACCTCCGGGCGGCCGCTCCCGAAGTGGTCGGCGGGATCGCACATCGACGTCGACTGCGGTGCAGTGTCGCGGCAGTACTCACTGTGCGGTGATCCACACGACCGCACCACTTTCCAGGTGGCCGTCCTCCACGACCGGGAGAGTCGGGGCGGGTCGCGCTGGATCCACACGGAACTTGCCGTCGGCGCCACGCTGCGTGTACGCGGTCCCCGCAACCACTTCAAACTCGACCCCGACGCGAAGCGGTACGTCTTCGTCGCCGGCGGCATCGGCATCACCCCGGTGATCGCGATGGCCGACCAGGTCAAGGCCGCCGGCGGCGACTACGAGATCCACTACGCCGGACGCTCGCGTACCTCGATGGCGTTCCTCGACCGGCTCGCCCGCGACCACGGCGAGAGTGTCCGGGTCTATCCCGGCGACGAAGGCGTCCGAATGGATCTTCCTTCGCTCTTCGCCGACCCGGAAGACGGCACACAGGTGTACTCGTGCGGTCCCGAACGTCTGCTCTCCGCACTGAGCGAGGCCACCGCCCATTGGCCCGACGACACCCTGCACGTCGAGCACTTCTCCTCCACGCTCGAAGAACTCGACCCGTCCAAGGAACACGGCTTCGACGTAGTGCTGAAGGATTCCGGCATCACCGTCCCGGTCGCCGCCGATCAGACAGTGCTCCAGGCACTTCGAGCCGCCAACATCGACGCGCAGAGCGATTGCGAGGAAGGCATCTGCGGTGCGTGCGAGGTACCTGTCCTCGACGGCGAGGTCGACCATCGCGACCTGGTCCTCACCAAGACCGAGCGCGCAGCCGGGAAAACCATGATGACCTGCTGCTCCCGCGCATGCGGCGACAAGCTGACCCTCCAGCTGTGACACACAGCAGCCCCCGAAACTGATCCGAAAGGCACGACATGACCACCATCGAGCAGTCGGGTACGCCGTCGGTTCCACCGGATTCCGGCACACCGACCACCAGAACCCCCTTCAAGCGGGTTCTGGCCGGCAGCATGGCCGGCGCCGTCCTCGAGTGGTACGACTTCGCGATCTACGGCATCCTTGCCGCGACCGTCCTCGGCCCTCTGTTCTTCCCCAGCGGCAACGCCGTAGCGTCCTTGCTGATGGCACTCGCCACACAAGGACTCGGGTTCGTCGCCCGGCCCCTCGGCGGCATCGTCTTCGGTCATCTCGGTGACAAGTTCGGGCGCAAACCCATCCTGGTGGCGACGTTCCTCATGCTCGGCGGTGCCACCGCTGCGATCGGCTTGCTGCCGACCTACGGCCAGATCGGTATCTGGGCCACCGTCGCCCTCGTGGTCCTGCGCATGATCCAGGGCTTCGCTCTCGGTGGTGAGTTCGGCGCTGCGGTGATCCTCGTCAGCGAATACGGCGAACCCAAGCGTCGCGGCTTCTGGGCGGCATGGCCCCAGTCCGGGGCTCCGGCCGGCACCGTCCTGGCCACGGTCACGGTCGGCATCCTCGCGATCGTCTTCCCCGGAGACGCATTCGACGAATGGGGTTGGCGCGTGGCCTTCCTCCTCGCCGTCCCTCTTCTCGTCATCGGGTTCCTGATCCGTCGGGGTGTCGAAGAATCGCCGGTCTATCAGGCCGCGCAGGCGAAGGCCGAATCGGCTGGGGAACAGGCGGCGCCCAAGGAGTCGTCCAGCATCATCGAAGCCCTGCGTAAGCCCCGTCCTCTGCTCCACGGCCTCGGCATGCGTCTGGGCGAGAACATCGCGTTCTACGTCTACACGATCTTCGTCATCGCATACGCCACGACCTATTTCGACTACACCCGCGGCGCGATCGTCACCACCGTCGCCTTCGCGTCGGTCTGCCAGTTCCTCGGAATGATCGGTGGCGGATGGTGGTCCGACCGGGTGGGACGCAAGATCGCCATGCTCGTCCCGGCCGTCTCCCTCATCATCTGGGCACCGATCTTCTTCTCCCTGGTGCACACCGAGAACATGACCGCACTCGGTGTCGGTGTCTGCGTGGGCGCACTGCTGCACGGCATGCTCGCCGGCCCCGAAGCCGCATGGATCACCGAGTTGTTCCCCACCAAGTACCGCTTCGCCGGTTCGTCGCTGGTGTTCCAGGGCTCGTCGATCATCGCCGGGGCTCCTGCCCCGTTCATCGCGGTGTGGCTGGTCGACCGCTTCAGTGCCACCGCAGTCATCGTCTACCTGGTGATCACCATGTCGATCACGGTGATCGCCGTGGCCACCAGTCGCGAGACCAAGGGTGTCGATCTCGACAAGCTCGAGAACCTCTACTGAGAACACGTCGACTCGAACCCCACCGAGGCCGTCTCCGGCACCGGTGGGGTTCGGCTGTTGCGCAACAACTTCGCGCGGTGAAGCGGGGCTCGCCCGGCGTGTTGCAGGGGCGAACCCCGTTTCAGCGCGTCAGTATGGGGGGTCGGACGCCCGCGGAGGCGAGCACGATGTCGAACCGGGCATCAGCCCAGGAGCGGTCCCCGAGATCGCGTCCGTCCGGCGTCGTTCAGAGTCGCTTCAGGAAGCTGAAGAAACCGGGGGTGTGCACCTCGCGCAGGCGGGTGAGCTTGCGGTAGGAGATCAGCCAGACGCCGTCGACCTTGCGGTATTCCTCGTGGTAGTGGCCCCACCCGTGCAGCGATTCCTCGACGCCGTCGTTGTCCCACCACAGCTGATCCTCCATCGCCCAGATACCGCGGGCGGTGGTGTCGGATTCGAGGACGATCTCCGGGCAGTGGCCGTGATGGGCCGAGGTGACCGACACCGGACCGTCGAGGAGGTTGCTGATGGCACGGGTCAGTGCCTCGCGACCCACCACGCGACCGGCTTCCTCACCGGTGCGGGGCTGCTTGTCGCTGGGCAGTCCACCCCACGTTTCGCTCACCACGTCCTCGGTGTGCAGGGTCGGGTACAGATCCCATTGCTTGGTGTCCATCACCCGCAGGCGAGCCGAGAAGAGCTGCTGGATCTCGTGAATTGCCAGAAGTTGTTCGGCAGCAGACAGTTCGATCACCGGGAAGCCCTCGCGAGAAGCTCGCGCGCCTCGGCACTGCCATTGAGCACGCGGGCGATGCGAAGCTTGATCTTCCAGCGTCCGTCGATGCGCGCGAGCTCGAAGCGGTTGGCCGTCACCCGCCACACGCGGAACGAATCGGCATCGACGTTACGTCGCAACAACAGCGAATGGCAGGTCGCGACGGCGGTGTCGCCGTCGACGCGGATGTGGACCGGGTCGAGCAGGTGACCGCATCCTTCGTTGATGTAGTCCTGATGAGGCCGGGTGCGGACCATCTCGGTGATGGCGTCGCGACCCTCCATCACCCGGACGTCGACGTCGTAGACCGCATCCTCCGCCCACAACTCCCCCACGGCGTCGGCGTCGCCGGCGTCCACGGCCGGGCCGTAGGCGGTGAGTACCTCGTGGATGGCGGCCTTGTCCTCGAGGAGCTGCACGCGCTCGACGAGCGAAGCCACCAGGTCTGCAGTGTCGGTCATGAGGATCCTTCCGGAGCGACGGTCAGCTGCGACGGCAGCACGCTGCCGTCTCGCGCCTGTCTACCGGGTCTCCCATCGAGACCGCCCGGAACGTCCCGCTCAACGGAAAAACCGGTGCGCGCTCATAGTGCGGCTGGGACCGTTCGGAATGTCACACCTGCACAGCGCAGATCGCTCCGTTCCGCGGGGCACCCCTCCCACGCAGTCCCGGCTCGTCAGCAGCCGATTCCCAGGAAGAGTCACCGTCATGGGTCAGGTATTGGACAGGATCATGCAGCACGCGGAGGAGATCCGCGCCGAAGGCGTCGTCGGCGACGAGCAGATGCGACTGTCGGACATCTCCGCGAAGCACCTGCGCGATTCCGGCATCGTCCGCATGTTGCAGCCGAAGCAGTTCGGCGGCATGGAAGTTCATCCTCGCGAATTCGCCGAGACCGTCATGGCCGTCGGCGCACTCGACGGTGCGACCGGCTGGGTGTCGGGCATCGTCGGCGTACACCCGTGGGAGCTCACCTTCTTCGACCCCAAGGCCCAGGAAGAGGTCTGGGGCGAGGACAACGACATGTGGATGGCGTCGCCGTACGCCCCCATGGGGGTCGCGGTGCCCGTCGACGGCGGGTACATCCTCAACGGCCGCTGGTCGTTCTCGTCGGGCACCGACCACTGCGGCTGGGTCATGATCGGTGCTGCCGTGGGCGACAAGGACGGCAACCGCACCGACAAGGTCCTGCACGTGCTGCTCCCCCGCTCCGACTACGACATCGACGCGGACAGCTGGAACGTCATCGGCCTACGCGGCACGGGCTCGAAGGACCTGATCGTCAAGGACGCCTTCCTCCCCGAATACCGCACGCTCGACGCCGACATCGTCCTGAGCGGCAACGGCTGGCGGCATGCGGGTCGCGACGAGACGCTGTACAAGTTCCCGTTCTCGTACATCTTCCCGCTGGGCATCACCTCGTCGCTGATCGGCATGACCGAGGGTGCGCTGGCCTGCTACGTCGCCGCGCAGAAGGAGCGCGTGCAGGTCACCGGCGTCCCGATCAAGGAGGACCCGTACGTCCTGTTCGCGATCAGCGAGGCCGCCTCCGAGATCTCCGCGTCGCGGCTCGCGCTGCTCGAGACCGTCGACCGGTTCTGGGACAAGACCGACCGCGGTGAGGAGATCAGCTTCGAGGAGCGCGCCATCGGGCGTCGCACCCAGATCTCGGCCGCGTGGCGCTCCGTGCGGGCGATGGACGAGATCTTCGCGCGCGCCGGCGGTGCGGCGGTGCACCTGAAGACGCCGATGCAGCGTTTCTGGCGCGACGCGCATGTCGGCCTGACCCACGCCATCCACGTGCCCGGAATGATCTACCACTCCGCGGCCCTCACGCAGCTCGGTGGCGACCCGCAGGGTCCCTACCGCGCAATGATCTGATCCCCCTTCACTTTCGAGGACACGACATGACTGAACTGAGAGGTCTCGGGTACCTCCGCATCCAGACCCAGGATGTACCCCGTTGGCGCGCACTGCTCCTCGACGGACTCGGTATGGCCGAGGGTTCGGGCCCGGAGCCGGACGGCTTCTATGCCCGCGTCGACGAGCGCCGCTCGCGCATCCAGGTGCTGCCCGGCGAGTCCGACAAGGCGCTGGCCGTGGGCTGGGAGGTGCGTGACGAGTTCGCGCTCCAGCGGGTGCGGGAGGCCGTCGAGAAGTCGGGGCGCACCGTCGAGGTGCTCTCGCACAAGGAAGCGACCTACATCGACGCCGAGGCCGCGATCGCGTTCGAGGATCCGGCCGGAACCCGGCTCGAGGTGTTCTTCGGTCCGGTGCTCGACCACAGCCCGATCGTGACGCCGTTCGGCGGGCGCTGGGTGACCGGCGGCCTGGGCCTCGGCCACGTGGTGCTGCCCACGGCGAACTTCGCCGAGACGTACGAGTTCTACACGCAGGTGCTGGGTTTCCTGCCGCGCGGATCGATCCGTCTCGACGAGGACGGTCTCGTGCGGGTGCGCTTCCTCGGCATCAACGAGCGTCACCACAGTCTCGCTCTGTGCCCGGCTCCGCCGAACGAGGAGCCCGGCCTGGTGCACCTGATGACCGAGGTCGACACGCTCGACGCGGTCGGCCAGGCGCTCGATCGCGTGAACCGGCTGGACTTCTCGATCTCGTCGACGCTCGGCCGGCACACCAACGACAAGATGGTCTCGTTCTACGTCCGGGCACCCGGCGGTTGGGATCTCGAGTTCGGCACCGAGGGCATGCTCGTCGACGAGCGCTTCTACACGTCCGAGGAGATCACTGCGGATGCGTACTGGGGCCACGATCAGTCGGGTTCCGAGCCGCTGAAGGCGTTCCTGCCGCCGACCGCCTGACATCGGACCGTTCCACCCCGTTCGAGAAATGCACCGCGACGCTGGTCGCGGTGCATTTTTCGTTTCATCCTGGAATTCGTTCTTCCCTGGAGCGCCGTGCACCGCTACAGTCGTAGGCATTCATTGATCGATCGATCAATCAACGCCGAATCACGCCTCGGAGAAGACCATGTCCGAAGTTCTCGACAACCCCTCGTCCGTCATGGCCCGCGTCGGCCTGCTGCTCGAACCGTTCCGCGACGCCGACGGACTGACCCTCACCGAACTGTGCCGACGCACGGGCTTTCCCCGCTCGTCGGCACATCGCATGCTTCTCCAGCTCGTGCGGGTCGGATGGATGCGACGCACCGGCACCACCTACCGTCTGGGCCCGAAGATCGTCGAACTCGGTGCTCTCGCGCAGGCCCACGATCGCATCCACAGCGCCGCATTGCCTGCCATGTACGACCTGCACCACGAGACCGGACTGGTCGTCCACCTGACGGTTCTCGACGGCGATCAGGTCGTCTACCTGGAGAAGGTGAGCGGAATCCGGGTGGCGGACAGTTCGTGGGCCGGCCAACGGCGACCCGCCGAGGAAACCGTCGCGGGGTTGGCGCTGCTGGCCCGCCGCGACGGAACGCACCCCCAGGCCGGGAGCGGATGCTCACTCGCCGACGGGATTGTGCACGGCGGCACCTGCTTCCGCCACATGGTGGCGACGTTCGCGGCCGGAGACGGGGAGATCGCCGCACTGTCGCTGGCCGGCCCCACCGAGGCGATCCCCGAGGACGCGGCCCGCAGGCTCCGCCGCGCGACCGATCGTCTCGAAGTGACACTGGCCACGTAAGCCCTCCTCCTGTTACAGTCGCACCCATCGATTGATTGATCGGTTGATCAATGAGTGAGCCGGCACTGTCCGCCCTGTTGAAGGAGGATTTCGTGACACGCACCGACGATTTTCCCGATGCCGTCATCGCCCGCATAGCCGGGCTCCTGGACGAGTTCCACACCGGCGACCACCTCACACTGTCCGAGTTGTCGACACGCACGGGCCTGCCGCGTTCGTCCGCTCACCGCTTGCTCTCCCAGCTCGCCGAATACGGCTGGGTGAGCAAGCGCGGCAAGGCCTACGCCCTCGGGCGCACGCCCCTCGAGTGGGGCGCGCTGGCACGGAAGCACGACCGCCTGCATCGTGCGGCCAATCCCGTCCTGCACGAACTGCATTCGGCGACCGGTCTCGTCGTCCACCTCGCGGTACTCGACGGCGGCGACGTGCGCTACGTCGACAAGGTCGGCCGCGGACCGCTCGCGCTACCCTCGCGCATCGGCGGTCGGCAGCCGGCCCATCGCACCGCGCTCGGCAAAGCGCTCCTTGCCCATACCCGATTCGACGTCGTCCGACCGGCGCCAGGAGGTGTACCACCCGTCGAAAACCTGTTGCCCCGCAACGAGATCGCGCGTATCCGCGAGCGGCACATCGCCCACGAGCGGGAGGAATCCACGCCGGGGGCCGCGTGCGTGGCGGCACCCATCGGCAACGGCCGGACCTACGTGGCAGCGTTGTCCGTGACCGGCCCCGTGAACACGGTGGACACCGTCGGCCTGGCCACCCCGGTCCGGCTCGCCGCACGGGCAGTGTGGCGCGCGTTGTCCCCGAACGAATCGCAGCACGCGAGCGGACCGGCGTCTCAGCGCACCAGCGCCTGACCACCGTCCACCGGCAGCGAATGGCCGGTGATGTACCGGGCCGCCTCGCTGCACAGGAAGACCACGGCAGGACCGATGTCGGTTTCGGGGTCGCCGAGGCGCCCGAGCGGAATCGAAGCAGCGTACGCCGCGGCCTCCTCCGGTTCGCGTTCGGCCCACTCCTGCATGGCGATCGAATCGGCCAGCGGAAGAATGGAATTGACCCGAATGCCGTCGGCCGCCCACTCACAGGCGGCAGTGCGGGTGAACACTCGGATCGCCTCTTTCGCTGCCGCATATCCGCCCGTCCCCGAGGGGTTCCACCGGATACCTGCCGCCGATCCGAGATTGACGATCGAGCCACCGCCACGCAGATGCGGGTGACACGCCCGCATCATCCGCCAGGTGGCGGCCGGGCCGGACTCCATACCGTCGCGGTACACGGCTTCGTCGAGTTCGAGCAACGTTCCCGGAGCCGGTGATTGCGCGTTGTTGACCAGGATCGTGAGTCCGTCGAACTCCGCCACCACGTCCGCTACGGTCGCATCCACTGCTACCGGGTCGGTCACGTCGCACACGTACGGCACCGCGCGACCGCCTCGGGCTTCGATCTCGATCGCGGTGGCACCGATGGTCTCCGCGGTGCGGCCCACCGCGGCCACCGAGGCACCGGCAGCGGCGAGCGCAAGGGCGATACCCCGCCCGATGCCCTGACCGGCTCCGGTCACGAGGGCGGTGCCACCCGCGAGGGGCAGCGTGGGAACGATCGGGTCCATACGGGATACGGCCATGCATACTCCTGAAGAGATCGGGACGGGACTCCATTGATCGATTGATCAATGGATATGGCACAATGTTGCCCGGAACAGGCCTCGACCAGGCTTTACGAGAGGACGACGGTGGATCCGCAGGAGCGCAGGAGACAGATACTCGACAGATCCGCGGAGATCTTCGCTCGCAAGGGCGTCACCGCTACGACCATCCGCGAGATCGCCGATGCGGTCGGCGTCTACTCCGGAGCGCTCTACCACTACTTCCCGTCCAAGGAAGCGATCGTCACCGAGCTCATCCGCGAGTACATCACCGACCTCAACGAACGATGCCGCGAGGTACTCAGGCGCAACCTGCCGCCCGTCGAGCGGCTCGAAGCGCTCACCCGGATAGCGCTGGAGACCTCCGAGGACTACCACGGGGCGACATCCATCTGGCGGCGCGAAGGCGAATACATGCGCGAACGCGTCGTCGAAGCCGACATGGTCGCCTCCGCGGACGCCATGCAGGTCGCCTGGCGCGACACCATCCGGGAAGGCACCGAAGACGGCCTCTTCCGCACCGACATCGACCCCGAGACGTTCCGGGAACTTCTCTACGACGCGGTCTGGCATGCCTCCCGCTGGTACCGGCCGGGACCGAACCGCACCCTGGCCGATCTCGCCCGCGCCATCGTGTCGCTGGCCGTCGACGGATTCCGCCGCCGAGAGGCCTGATCCGTCCCGCCGCAGGCGACGGGACGGATCATCGGATCACTCCGCAGAACCGGCGAGATTCTCCTCGACCTCCTGCTGCCACGACTCGAGCGCACGAGAGGTGTCCACCTCGAATTCGAAACGCTGCGTCATGTCCGGCGTGACGTCCTCGAGGTCGACGTAGAACTGGTTGTACCAGCGACGCAGCTGGTAGACCGGGCCGTCCTCCTCGGTGAGGAGCGGATTCTCGATGCGGGACTTGTGCTTCCAGATCTCGATGTCCTGGGCGAACTGCTCTTCGAGACCGTCGGTGAACATCGTCGCCATCTCGGCGGCCTGCTCCTCGGACATGCCCTCGATCTTCTTGACGATGGTGCCGAACTGCAGCACGAACGAATTGTTCGTCACCGGGTAATGGCAGTTGATCAGCTTCGACTCGATGGTCGTGCCCTCGGCGACCGTGTAGATCGTATCGAGCATGAAGGACGGGCCGTAGTAGAAGGCATCCGAGATGGTCTGCGCCTCCGGCAGATCCATCTGCACGCCGGTCTTGATGTCGTCACGGCCGTAGGAGCGCATGTGCTGGCCGGCGATGTGCCCGTCGAAGACATTCTTGAAGTACTCGGGCATCTGGTAGTGCACGTAGAAGAAGTGCGCCATGTCGACGACGTTGTCGACGATCTCGCGGCAGTGCGAGCCCTCGACGTGGATGGTCGTCCACGTCCACTCGCTCCACTGCCCGTCCTCGTAGCCCTCGATCTCGGGGATCGCGAGTTCGGGAGTGGGCTCACTACCCTGCGGGCAGTGCCAGACGAAGAGAACGCCGTTGCGCTCCATCGTCGTCCACGCCTTGGTGCGGCCCAGCTTCGGCGTGCGGCGCGCGTACGGAACCGCTTCGCAACGGCCCTGGCCGTTCCAGCGCCAGTCGTGGAACGGGCACGCGATGGTGTCGCCCTTGATCTCCCCGCGCGCGAGATTGCCACCCATGTGCCGGCAGAAGGCGTCGAGCACGTGCAGCTTTCCTGCCGTGTCGGCGAAGACCACCAGGTCGGTACCGAACACCTTGACCTGGTGCGGCTTTCCGTCACGGAAATTCTTGGCGAGGCCGATGCAATGCCATCCGCGCGCGAAGCGGGTGGGATTGGTACCGGGATCGATGTTGCGGATCTCGATCCGCTCCTGGGGGACGGTCATGGTTTCTCCTGCGCTGACGAGAAGTGAAGGGGCTGAAGAGGGGTGAAGACGAACGGCGGTCACCGGGCCGGGGTGGCCGCCTCCGTGGAAGCGAGAGGAGCGATGGCGGGGTCGACCCGATGGCCGGTCCGGATCACACCGTCGGACACGGCCTCGTCCACCGTGCGGTCGAGTGCCTCGCACCGCATCACGTAGGCACCGGGACCGACCGCGGAGGCGGCCGCGATCTCACGGCACGACTGCCGGGCCTCGTCGGACCACTGGATGCTGGTATGAGCGGGGCTGTACTTCGCGACGAGCACGCGAGCGTCACAGGTGTGACAGGCGAGCGACTGCATTGTTGCCGGTTCCCTTCCTCGGATGAGCCGAGACTAGGAACCGCACTGTGTCCGGCGACACAGCTTTTCAGCCCAGCGGGACAATCGGCGTTCCACCGATCTCCCGGTCACCTTTCGCGCGGTGAAACGGGGCTCGCCCCGCGTGTTGCAGGGGCGAACCTCGTTTCGGCGCGTCGGCCCGGGGTCGGACGTGGAATGCGGATCACGTTCCGGCGCATCCGCTCAGCGGTGCGCATCCACGGTGCACTCGGTGAACGAGCGGGGTCGGATCCACCGAGGTTGCGGATACTGTCGGGCCATGACTTCCGAAGAGATCCTGCTCGTCGAGCAGCGCGACGCCGTCCGCATCCTCACCTTCAACCGGCCGCAGGCGCGGAACGCGCTGAGCTCGGCGCTCATCGACGCATTGCGCTCCGAGGTCGCCGCAGCGGATACGGACGACGATACGAACGTCGTGATCCTCACCGGCACCGATCCGGCCTTCTGCGCCGGACTCGACCTGCAGGAACTCGGAGAGAGCGGCGGCAACCTCTCGCTGGTCTCGGGCGCCGGCCTCCCGGTCGGTCACCCGTGGACGCCGATCTCCAAGCCGATCATCGGCGCGGTGAACGGCGCTGCCATCACCGGCGGCCTCGAGATGGCGCTCGCGTGCGACTTCCTCATCGCGTCCGAGCGCGCCCGGTTCGCCGACACCCACGCGCGCGTCGGTGTCCTGCCGGGCTGGGGACTCACCCAGCGCCTGCCCGCAGCCGTGGGTCCGGGTTTCGCGCGTCGCATGAGCCTGTCCGGCAACTTCGTGAGTGCCGACGAGGCACTACGCGTCGGTCTGGTGACGCAGGTCGTCGCGCACGACGAACTCCTCGATACGGCACTGGAGGTCGCGCGGACGGTCGCCGGCAACGATCAGCCCGGTGTGCGGGCACTGCTCGCGTCGTATCGACGCGCGGAAGAGCACGTCGTCGAACCCGCTCTGCGCGTGGAGCAGCAGACGTCGGAGGCGTGGATGCAGGAGTTCTCCCCGTCGCTGGTCGCGGAGCGGCGAGCTTCCGTGATCGAACGAGGAAAGGCTCAAAACGCCCATAAGTGACGATATTTCGGGCGAATCGGACTTCAAGATCACAAAACAATCACAGCTGTTGATGCGGGGTAACAACAAATGGGACGGTTGCGACGTATGAGAAGGAAGTGAACGGAAACGTCTTCGGACACGTCCACTTCCGCACAGTCCCTCGTGGACATGCCAGTGTACGAACAACAATGGAGGTACTCATGCTGCTCGGATCCCTCGGTCTCACCCTCGTCGGCCTGCTCGCTGCCCTGGGCGTCATTCTCTGACAGCCGTAGATCGACTCCGCGCCCGCACTCCCCCCTGTGTGCGGGCGCGGTTCGGTCATCGCCCGGATGAATCCGGATGCACCTCGGGAGCTCGGAAAACCGGTTTCTCGCGGCGCTTCTCGGACATTCGCTTCTCGAATTCTTCTTTCTCCCGTTCCGCCATCTCGGGGTCGACCTGCTCGCCCGAAGGCATAGGTCCGGGATCGCTGCCGGGCGCACCCGGACCCGGATCGGCCGCGTCGATCTCGTTCGAGCCGGTGTGCTTGATCGGGAGAAACGGTTCCATGCTTGCCATGGATACGGATTCCCGGCACCCATGCGCGCAAACGCCCACTCCGGCAGCGGAATGTTCTGCAGTCGCAGGTGACCGATGCGCGGCATCCCGTGGTCGAGCGAGTCGCAGACCCCGACCCTGCCCCACCGCGCAGAACCTTCCCGAGGGCACGAAAACGTAACGAAGTGAGTTCTCGACCGCCGGCAGGGTTTCACGGCGCAGCGGCGGGTACTCCTCCGTCAGCGTCCCGGTGCGGACGCAGTCCGGATTCCCGAACGACAGGAGGAACACATATGCACTTCGGATCTCTTGCGCTCCCCCTCGGCGGACTGCCCACAACACCGGACAGCATCCACTGAGCCAGCGCACGCCGCGTCCGCATCCGATACGGGTGCGGACGCGGTCGTGTGTGCGATGAATTTTCCGGTCGGCACGGGTCGGTATGGTCACCGAACTCGAAGGAGCCGACATGCCCGAACTCGTCACCCGCACGATCGACCTTCCCGGCGCGACCCTCGTCTACGACGTCCGCCCCGTCCCCGGCGGCGCCACGCCGCTGCTTCTCGCAGGATCCCCGATGGACGCGAGCGGCTTCACAGGCCTCGCCTCCTGCTTCGACGACCGGACGGTGATCACCTACGACCCGCGCGGCACGGGTCGCGGTACGCGCACCGACACGTCGCTGCAGTCCACACCCGCCCTGCACGCCGACGACCTGCACCGGATCCTCGTCGAACTCGATCTCGGCCCCGTCGACGTCTTCGCCAGCAGCGGCGGGGCTGTCAACGCGCTCGAACTCGTCTCGCGGCATCCCGAGCAGGTGCGCACGCTGGTCGCCCACGAACCGCCGATCCTCGAACTGCTGCCCGATCGCGCCTCGGCCGAAGCGGTGCGCGACGACATCCACGACACCTACCAGCGCAGCGGCCTCGGCCCGGCCATGGCGAAGTTCATCGCCCTGATCAGTTATGAGGGCGAGCTGACCTCCGACCATCTCGGTCGCCCGTCGCCGAACCCTTCCGACTTCGGGCTGCCCACCGAGGACGACGGGACCCGCGACGACGTACTGCTGAGCCAGAACTGGATGTCGTGCACGGGTTACCGCGCAGATCTCGACGCTCTCGCGAGCGCGTCGACGCGCATCGTCGTCGCGGGTGGCCGCGAGTCGGCCCGTCAACTGTGCGGGCGGACCGCCGCAGCGCTCGCCGACCGGCTCGGCACCATCCCGACGCTGTTCCCCGGCGACCACGGCGGCTTCATGGGCGCCGAGCAGGGCATGCCCGGCGACCCGGAAGCGTTCGCCGCCGTGCTCCGCGACGTGCTGCAACCGAGCCGCGTGTAATCCGTCCGATCATCCGGGAGCTCATCATGACCACACCGCGATCCGGCCGCCCACCCGTGGTCGACCTCGCCACCTGGCAGGCCGCACGCGACGAGCTCCTGCTCCGGGAGAAGGCCCACACGAAGGAAGGCGACGCCATCGCCGCGGCTCGCCGCCGCCTGCCGATGGTGGAGTTCGACGGCACGGTCGAGGTGGCAGGACCTGGCGGCCCGGTCCCCTTCCTCGACCTCTTCCAGGGCCGCAACGAACTCGTCGTCTACAAACACATGTGGTACGACGGTGCACCCCCGCAAGGACAGTGCGAGGGGTGCACCACCACGGCCTGGCATGTCCGCGACGCCGTGTACCTCGAGGCCCGCGGCGTCTCGCTCGCGTTCGTGACCACGGGTACCTGGGAGGAAGTGGCCGCGTTCGTCGAGTTCATGGGATACACCCAACCCTGGTATTCGGTGCGCGACATCGACGAACCCGTGGGCGGAGCGATGGGTTGTCTCACCTCCTATCTCCGGGACGGCGACCGGACCTTCCTCACCTACTCCACGACGGGTCGCGGCACCGAACGGGCCAACAGTTCCGCCGGCCTGCTCGACATGACCCCGTACGGGCGTGGCGAGAGATGGGAGGACAAGCCCGAGGGCCGGCCGGAGGGAGACGACCCGTGCTGGTTCTGGCGTACGGACGCCGAGGGGCACGCGACATGGGGTGAGACGAGCCGCCCGGCGCCGCAATGGACCCGACCCGGCGCGACTCCCGTCGAGACCCTCGGGCGTCAGGGCGACTGGCACTGACCTCAGCGACTGGAACGGCCGGATCGGTATGTGAACTTCGGTGAGCGCAGCCCGTCGCGCTCGGTTACTTCGCTTCCGAAGAATGCAGCCGCCACGGCACGCTCGTCACCATCACGCCGGGCTGGAACAACAGGCGACTCTTGAGCCTCAGCGCGCTCTGGTTGTGGAGCAGGTTCTCCCACCAGTGCCCCACGACGTATTCGGGGACGAAGACGGTGACCACATCGCGTGGTGAGTTGCCCCGCACCCGCCTGACGTACTCGAGCACCGGTCGTGTGATCTCCCGGTACGGCGACTCCAGCACCTTCAAGGGAATCGTGATGTCGCTGGACTCCCATTCGCGCACGAGATTCCGGGTGTCCTCCTCGTCGACGTCGACGGTGATCGCCTCGAGCGTGTCGGGATGGGTGGCCGAGGCGTATGCGAGCGCGCGACGCGTGGGGTGATGCAGCTTGGCTACGAGCACGATCGAATACGTGCGACTGGGCAACAGACCGTCCCAGTTGGCCGGGTCGAGTTCGACCGCCACGCGTCGGTAGTGGCGGTTGACGGCCCGCATCGTCACGAACACGCTCACCATGGCGAGGATGGCGATCCACGCGCCGGCGAGGAATTTCGTGATGAGCACGATGATCAGGACGGTCCCCGTCATCGCGAGCCCGACACCGTTGATGACGCGCGAGCGTTGCATCCTCCGGCGGTGACGCGAGTCGGTCTCGGTGGCCAGCAGTCGCGTCCAGTGACGAACCATGCCGGTCTGGCTCAACGTGAAGGAGACGAACACACCGACGATGTAGAGCTGGATGAGATGCGTGACCTCGGCGTCGAACATCCATACCAGCACGATCGCTCCGAGGGCCAGGAAGACGATGCCGTTGCTGAACGCGAGCCGATCGCCTCTGGTGCGCAGCTGAGTCGGCAGGTGTTTGTCCTGCGCGAGCACCGACGCGAGAACCGGGAACCCGTTGAATGCCGTATTGGCGGCGAGGACGAGGATCAATGCGGTGACGGCGGTGACGAGGTAGAAGCCGAGCGGGAAACCGGTGAAGACCGTTTCGGCGACCTGCGCGATCAGTGTCTTCTGGTGATATCCGGCCGGTGCTCCGCTCAACTGCGTGGCGGGATCTGCGGCGACGACGACCCCCAGTCGCTCGGCGAGGACGATGATGCCCATCAGCAGCGTGATCGCGATGGCGCCCAGCATGAGCAGGGTGGTGGCGGCGTTGTGTGATTTCGGTTTCCGGAAGGCCGGAACCCCGTTGCTGATGGCCTCCACTCCGGTCAGGGCCGCGCATCCCGACGAGAACGCGCGGGCGAGGAGGAAGGCGAAGGCCAGTCCGGCCAGGTGGGATTGTTCGGCGGCGAGTTCGTAGTGCGACGACTCGGCGCGTAGAGGGACATCGGACACGACGAGACGCACGAAACCCCAGACGAGCATCACCCCGACACAGAACATGAAGGCGTAGGTGGGCACGGCGAAAGCTGTTCCGGCTTCGCGGAGTCCGCGCAGATTGACTGCGGTGAGGAGTGTGATCGCGGTGATGGCGAACAGCACTTTGTGGTGTTCGACGAAGGGGACGGCCGACCCGATGTTCTGGGCGGCCGACGAGATCGACACGGCGACCGTCAGCACGTAGTCGACGATCAGCGCGCTGCCCACCGTCAGGCCTGCCATCGCACCGAGGTTCTTCGTCGCCACCTCGTAGTCGCCGCCGCCGGAGGGGTAGGCATGCACGTTCTGCCGGTAGCTCGCGACCACCACGACGAGGACGAGGGCGACCGCGAGACCGATCCACCCGGAGAATGCGTAGGCGGACAGGCCCGCCACCGACAACACGAGGAAGATCTCCTCCGGCGCATAGGCGACGGACGACAGGGCGTCGGATGCGAAGACCGGCAGGGCTATCCGTTTCGGCAGCAGCGTGTGGCCGAGCGTGTCGCTTCGCAGCGGCCTTCCCAGCAGCACTCGCTTGGTGATGCTGTCACGGCCTTTGCGGATGGTTACGGCCACGACCACCGACTCCTGTCCGGCGCATACCCGCGCACGCAGAAGCGAACGGTACGCTTGTATTACGACGCTCGCCAGGGGTGCGGATCGGGCGAATTTCACCCCGTCGATCACCCATAGGCCAGGTTGGCAGATGACACAATCGTCGATAACGTAAAGACGTTGTTGCTCCTCGCAACAAAGCGTGCCGGGTCTCCTCCCCTTTTGACTCGGCACGGACGGACCCCGTCGGCCCCTCCCCTCGTTAGCCGACGGGGTTCTCTCATTTTGTTCCCACCCATGACGGGTTCACCCACTTTCGTACCGATCGGTCCGTTCCACGGAACCTGCGGAGTTCCCGCGCAGCGGCAGCGGAGCTTGACTCACCGACAGTGCGCGCGGTCGACTGCTTTCCTTCACCACGCTCACGATCCCGGAGACCCTGATGACCGATTCCATGCTCGAGCTCTACGTCGACGACGGATTGTCCGACGAGGAAATCGACCGGCAGAAGGCCACCTACGGCCCGCTCACCGAGGACGTGCGTGAGCTGATCCAGCTCGCACTGCAGACGCGCGCGGACGCCGACGACGTCGCGCGGGCACGTGAACACCTCGCTGCCGCCCGCGAGATCCTCGAACGCGACCGGGAGGACGGCCCGTACGGCACCCGCTTCAACGACTCCGGCCGCTTCCGCAATTGGGGCAACGCCGCAATCGGTCTGCGCAACGCGATCGCGCCGATCGGCGAGCTCCACGAGGACGCCGACGGCCGCGTACGGGCGGACATCCACCTCGGTCCGATCTACGAGGGACCGGCCGGGCACGTCCACGGCGGAGTCTCCGCGCTACTGCTCGATCAGATCCTCGGTGACGCCGCGCGCCTCTCGGGACACCCCGGGATGACGGGCACGCTCACCATCCGTTACCGCAAACGCACTCCCCTCGGCGCTGTACACGTGGAGGCGAAACTCGACCGCGTCGAGGGGCGTAAGGCGTTCGTCGTCGGGCACGTCGCCGACGCCGAGGGAATCTGCGTGGAGGCGGAAGGCATCTTCATCGCCCCGGTGTGGATGGTCGAGCAGCGCGACTCGTTCACGGAGACACCGCGCCCGGAGTAGGGCGTCTCCCGACCGGCCACTCGCCCTGACGACGGTCACCCCGCAACTCCTGTCGTTGCTCTGATACCCCTGTTGCGAGAGTCACCACCTGCGACTCGGTATCCCCGGCGCCTCCGCCAGTACAGTGGATCGATATCCGGCTGGAGCGAGAGGAGTCGACCGTGCAGAACGCGGTGTTCTACTCGCTCGTCGCGATGTGCTCGCTGTTCGCCGCGTCGACCTGGTGCCTGTCGCGCCCGCATCTGCTGTCGAGCTCGGCTGCGCTCGTCGCCTCCGGACTCTGGGTACTGATGAACGGCCCCCTCGAGGGTCGCGTGCTGTACTCGGTGACGCCGAACCACGGATTGACGGAGGCAGACCTGCTCTCCGGAGTGGGCGTGTGCATCGCCGCCTGGGGATTCTGGACGTTGCGGAACCGTCGACGGCGTCGGCGCGCGCCGCGACCGTCGTCGTACCGCGGGCATCCGGACGAGTCCCGCGCCATGCCCACCGCCGTCTTTCCGGCCAGGGGCGATGCCGAGACGGACTCGTTCCGCCGCAAAGCAGGATGAACATCTCGGTTCGAGCCCGAGAAAATTTCTCAGGTCTCGTTTCAGTATCGACTCTGGACGACCGCCCAGGTCGTCACCTAAGCTCCAAGGCGGCCACGGCGTAGGTGGCCGTGTCTCCCGAAAGTCCTCCCCGACACAGGAGATACAGCGCGAGGCCCCGCCGGCTCCTCCCCTCGAATCGCTGGCGGGGCCTTCCCCTGTCGGCCTCCCCGACGACAAGGGCAGATCCAAGGGCAGTCGGTGCCGGACACGGAATTCGTCCTGTATTCGAACGAAACGTCCGGCGAGCCCTGTGACCCTCGTCTCTGCGGCGCCGATCACAGCATAGATCAATCTGCTCACCGGCGTGCATAGATCTCACTTCGGTTCGCCCTCCGTTCGGTGTCGCGACCGGACGGCGTCCGCTCTCCTCCTGGCCGGTATCCGCAACCTCCCGAACACACGAGCCCGCCCGCACCTGTTCGGCGCGGGCGGGCTCGGGGGCGACGGATCTACACCGGTTCCGGTTCCTTCGTCTCGTGCTGCACGGCTTCCCGCTGGGCCGCTTCGAGCTTCAGCCGCTGCCCGAGCACCGACTTGCGCCGGCCGTAGGCGAAGTAGACCGCCACGCCGAGGACCATCCAGACGGTGAACCGGATCCACGTCTCGACCGAGAGGTTGAGCATGAGCCAGCCGCAGGCGAGCACCGCGAGGATCGGGACCAGCGGCACGAGCGGCACCCGGAATCCACGGGGCAGGTCGGGACGGGTGCGACGGAGCACCATCACGCCGACGCAGACCAGGACGAAGGCGAACAGCGTGCCGATGTTGACCATCTCCTCGAGCACACCCATCGGGAACACCGCGGCGAGGACGGCCACGACACCACCGACCATCAAGGTGATGCGCACGGGCACACCCTTGTGGTTCGTGACGGCGAGCTTGCGGGTGACCAGCCCGTCCCGGGACATCGCGAACAGCACGCGGGTCTGGCCGAGCATCATCACCATCACGACGGTGGTGAGGCCGGCGAGACCGCCGATGTTGATGGCCATCTGCGCCCAGGTGATGCCGTGCGCCTCGAAGGCCGTGGCCAGCGTGGCACTGCCGTCACCGACCAGTTCGCTGCCGGTACGCAGATCGGTGTACTTCACCATGCCGGTGAGCACGAGCGTGACGCCGACGTAGAGGACCGTGACGATCGCCAGCGAGCCGAAGATGCCGCGAGGCAATGCCTTCTGCGGGTTCTTCGTCTCCTCCGCGGTGGTGGCGACGACGTCGAAACCGATGAAGGCGAAGAATACCAGGCTCGCCGCGGCGAGGAGTCCGTACCAGCCGTAGGTGCTGCCACCGGCGCCGGTGAGCGCCGAGAACAGCGACTGGTGCATGCCGGCCGCAGCGCTCTGCGATTCCTCGGCCGGCGGAACGTACGGCGAGTAGTTGGACTTGTCGATGTAGAAGATGCCGACGACGATGACGAGCAGGACCACCGCGACCTTGATGGCGGTGACGACGGCGGAGACCCGCGACGACACCTTGGTGCCGATCGCCAGGATGATCGTGATGGCGCCGACGATGAGCAGCGACCCCCAGTCCACCGTGATCGGCCCCAGGTCGATCGATGCGTCGCCGCCGAACATGCCCCCGAGGTACATCGACCATCCCTTGGCGACGACCGCGGAGGCCAGTGCGAATTCGAGGATCAGATCCCACCCGATGATCCAGGCGACGAATTCACCGAAGGTGGCGTAGGAGAAGGTGTAGGCGCTGCCGGCGACCGGTACGGCGGACGCGAACTCGGCGTAACACAGCGCAGCGAGGCCGCAGGCGATCGCGGCGAGGACGAACGCCAGCGAGATGGAGGGTCCGGCGAGGTTGCCGGCGGTGCGGGCGGTGAGGGTGAAGATTCCGGCGCCGACCACGACGGCGACGCCGAACACGGTCAGATCCTTGGCGGTGAGTTCTCGTCGTAGCCGCGAACCGGGTTCATCGGTATCCGCGATCGACTGTTCGACGGATTTGGTCCGCCAGATGCCGACTCCGGGCATTGTGTGCTCCTCGGGGTGATTGCGGCGCCCGCCACGCCCGGTCCGGGCAGGGAAGGCATGTCGCTCACGTCGCGCGATGCATTACGTTGCAGCAGTGCGTGTTTGCATGAGCATTTGATTCAGCAATCATGGCACTGGCTGATGAAGTGTCAATATCTTTCTGCTCGGCTGAGCATTATGCTCGAGCAGTGACGCGCATCACAACGGAAAGGGTGTCATCGTGTTCAGTCTCGACCGGCTCGACGCAGCTCTCCTCGGAGAGCTCACTCGCAACCCCCGCGCAGGGATCGTCGACCTGTCGGCGAAACTCGGCGTCGCCCGCAACACCGTGCAGTCGCGGATCAAGAAACTCGAGGAGTCCGGTGCCGTCACCGGATACCGGCCGGTCGTCGACCTGCCGAAGCTGGGCGTGCCGCTGCAGGCGTTCATCGGTGCCGAGCTCGTGCAGGCCCGCATGGGTCACGTGATCGCCCAGCTGGGGCGCTTTCCGGAGGTCCTGGAGGTACATGCGACGACGGGCCGGGAGGACCTCCTGATCCGGATGGCCGCGCAATCCCAGGAAGATCTGCTGCTGGTACTCGAACGCATCCACGCCATCGAGGGCGTCGCCCACACCACCACGACTCTCGCCCTCACCACGCCGATCCCGTACCGGACCCAGCCGCTCGTCGAACACATCACCCGCGACGCCGGACACGGCCGCTCGTCCTCGCCCGGCAACCCCTGACGGCACGACCGACACCGACAGCACGGCCCGAAGACACGAGAAGGGGAGGCACCGCGCGGCGCCTCCCCTTGTTCCCCTGTGCGGATCAGGCAGTATCGATGCGACGCTCGGCGATCCGATTCGCGGCGGCACCCGGCGTGACGCCGAGAGTGCCGGAGACGTCGAAGATCTCGGTGGTGCGGTCGAAGATCGACTCCACGCGTCCGCGGACGACCTCGACGTCCGATCCGTCGACCTCACCGGCGACCTGGATCAGGCCGCCCGCGTTCGCGACATAGTCGGGCACCCAGACGATTCCGCGCTCACCGAGGATGTTCTCCACCTCCGGCACGGCGAGCTGGTTGTTGGCCGCACCGCACACGAGCCGCGCGTCGAGGAGGGACGCCGTCGACGGGGTGAGCGTGCCGCCGAGCGCGCACGGCGCGTACACCTCGGCGGAGGAGGCGACGACACTGTCGGTGACCTGCGCCGGGAACTCGTCGAGCACCCGGGCAACGGCGGCGGGGTTGACGTCGGAGACGATCACCTCGGCCCCGTCGGCGACGAGCAGCTTCACGAGCTCGTATCCGACCTTCCCGAGCCCCTCGACGCCGACCGTGCGACCCGCGAGAGTCGTTTCGCCCCAGACGGTCCGGGCTCCCGCCCGCATGGCCTGGAAGACACCGAGGGCCGTGAGCGGTGAGCTGTCGCCGGATCCACCGGCCGCGACGGTGCGCCCCACCGCGTGGGCGGTGTGCCGGCCCACCACGTCGAGGTCCTCCGCGCGGGTTCCGACATCGGCGGCGGTGATGTAGCGACCACCGAGGGATTCGACGAATCGCCCGTAGGCGGCGAGTAATTCGTCGTTCTTGTCCGTCTTCGGATCGCCGATGACGACGGCCTTGCCACCACCGAGATCCACACCCGACACCGCCGCCTTGTAGGTCATGCCCCACGACAGGCGCAGCACGTCCTCGAGGGCCGTGGCCTCGTCTGCGTACGGGTAGAAGCGGGTTCCACCGAGGGCCGGGCCGAGGGCCGTGGAATGGATCGCGACGATCGCTCGCAGTCCGGTTTCGGCGTCCTGATGGAAGACGACCTGCTCGTGCGGACGGTCGGTGAGGCGGCGGGATCGGCCGAAGACTCCCGAGGCGGGTCCGGTGTCGGGGTGGGCGGCAATCGAGGTGGTCACGCGTGTGTTCCTTTCCAGCAGAAGACTTGTACGAATCGGAAGTCGGTGTCGGCTCAGAACTCGGTGTCGACGCCGAGTTCGGCGAGACGGGTCCGGTACTGCTCCACGGAGCGGAGCTTGACGTCCTCGTAACCGCGCACCGTGTCGGGCAGTGCCGCGATCTCCACGGCGCGGTCGTAGGAATCGACGTCCAGGTCGGCGGCGAGCCGCCGGATGGTGGCGGTGTAGTGGGCGAGCAGGGCACGCTCGACGCGCCGGACGTGGGCGTAGCCGAAGGGATCGAGCTTGGTACCGCGCAGACGCTTGGCCTTGGCCAGGGCCTTCAGCGCGACATGCGATTTCGGTCCGAAGCCGACCTTCTTGTCCCGGCCGAGCGCACGCAGCACAGGCGGGTGCAGGCGATAGGTGAGTTTGTGGCCGCCGGGAACCTGGCCCTGGACCTCGTCGAGGAAGGCCGGGTCGACGAGCATCCGGGCGACCTCGTACTCGTCCTTGTAGGCGGTGAACTTGAAGAGCCCGCGGGCGACGGCCTCGCTGAACTCCGTGCGCTCGGTGACGCGCCGTTCCGCCTCCCACACCGACTGCACCTGCTCGATGTAGCGCGCGGCCAGGGCCTCGTTCTGGAAGTCGATCAGAGACGCGGCGCGGATCCGCACGAGCCGCTCCACCTCACCGGTGAAGGTGGCGCCGGCGAACAGCCGCTCCGGCGCGACAGTGGCGGCACGCTCCGCGCGGGCCGGTTCGGTCGCGGCGGCGAAGGCGGCCGGATCGGCGACGGCCACCCGGCCCCAGCGGAAGGCGGCGAGGTTCGTCGCGACTGCGACACCGTTGATCTCGATCGCTTCCTCGATCGCGGCGGCCGGGATCCGCAGTCCGCCGAGCTGGTGGGCGGCGCCCACGACGAGGAAGTTCGCGGCCGAGGTCTCGCCGAACAGTTCCTGCGCGGCGGCGAGCGCGTCGAACGAGACGGTCGTGCGGGTCGCGGTGTCGAGGCGGGCGAGCAGGTCCTGTTCGTCGGGGTGCCGGACCGAGCGGTCGTACACCATGTCGCCGGTGGGGACGCGACTCGTCGACGCGACCGCGACGGTCCGGGCGGGATCGGCGTACGCGAGGTTCTTCGGCTCGGTCGCGGTGAGCAGGTCGAGCGCGAGCAGAGCGGAGGCACCGCCCGGTCCGACCCGGTTGCCGGGCTCGAGGCCGTCGGCGGCGAACCGCAGGTGGGAGACCACCGGACCGGCCTTCTGGCTCATGCCGATCTGGTCGAGCGACTCCACCTCGAAGCCGGCGCGCAGCGCGGCCGTCGCGAGTACCTGGTTGACGGTGACGATGCCGGTGCCGCCGATGCCCGCGAGGAAGACGTTGCTCGTCCCGGTGGGGGTGTCGACGACGGCGTCCGGAACCCGCGGTGGGGTCGGCGCCGTGCGGCGCTCGGGCTTGCCGGGCGAGGTCTCGACGGTCACGAACGACGGGCAGTCGCCGTCGAGGCACGAGTAGTCGGTGTTGCAGGAGGTCTGGTCGATGCGGGTCTTGGAACCGAACTCGGTGTCCACCGGCTGCACCGACAGGCAGTTGCTCTTGACACCGCAGTCGCCGCAGCCCTCGCACACCGCTTCGTTGATGACGACGCGGGTGGTGCGGGCGGGCAGGGTGCCGCGCTTGCGCTGGCGGCGGGCGTCGGCGGCGCAGTGCTGGTCGTAGATGAGCACGGTGACGCCCTCGATCTCGCGCAGCAGCTTCTGCGCCTCGTCGAGCCGGTCGCGGTGCCAGACCACGGTTCCGCGGGCGAGGGTGCGCTTGCGCAGACGCTTCGGCTCGTCGGAGCAGACGATGATCTTGCGGACGCCCTCGGTGGTGAGCTTGTGGGTCAGCGCCGGGATCTTCAGGGCGCCTTCGGCGTCCTGTGCGCCGGTCATCGCGACGACGTCGTTGTAGAGCAGCTTGAAGGTGATGTTCACCCCGGCGGCGACGCATGCCTGCACGGCGAGCTGGCCGGAGTGGAAATACGTTCCGTCGCCGAGGTTCTGGAACATGTGACCGATGTCGGTGAACGGCGCCTGGCCGATCCACTGCGCACCTTCGCCACCCATCTGTGTCAGGCCGGTGACGGCGCTGTCCTTGCGGCCGGACAGGGTGACCAGGGTGTGGCAGCCGATGCCCCCACCGCCGATCGACCCCTCGGGAAGGGCGGTGGAGCGGTTGTGCGGGCAGCCGCTGCAGAAGTACGGGGTGCGCGCGGTCGACAGCACCTCGAGCGACAGCTGCGGCAGCGGCGCGGGGCCGAGTTCGACGTGGCCGCGCAGCACGCGGCGCAGCGGGCCGCGCAGGCGACCGGCGGTGAGCTCACCGTCGACGGGCACGAGCGGGCGGCCGTCGGCGTCCTTCTTGCCCACGATCTGCGGGGCGTTCGCGGTGCCGTAGAGGATCTCGCGGATCTGGGTCTCGACGAAAGCCGTCTTGTCCTCGACCACGATCAGTTCGTCCAGGCCACGGGCGAATTCGCGGACCATCTCGGGTCCGATCGGGTACGGCATGCCGATGCGCAGCAGACGGATGCCGGCGCGGTGCAGCGCGGCGTCGTCGACGCCGAGGTCGAGCAGGGCCTGACGCAGGGCGTCGAAGGTGGTGCCGGTGGCGGCGAGGCCGACGCGGGCCTGCGGCGGGTCGACCTCGATCACGTCGAGGCCGTTGAGACGACCGTACTCCTGCACGACCTTCCAGCGCGGGCCGTAGAGGTCGGCCTCGGCGATGACGCTGTCGCCGGGCGCGGCCATGGGGCGCTGCGTGTAGACGAAGGGTTTTCCTTCCCATTCGACCTCGGGGACCGTGATGGGCAGGTCGGAGATGGAGCCGTCGACGGACCACGCGCCGTCGGCGACGTCCGCGACGATCTTGAGGGCGACGAGACATCCCGAGGCGCGCGAGAGCGCGACGCCGTGCAGGCCCATCGTGACGATCTCGGCGGCGTTGCGCGGGAACAGCACCGGGATGCCGAGCGCGGCGAGGGACCGCTCGCTGACGGCGGGGACGGTCGACGACTTCGACGCCGGGTCGTCGCCCACCATGAGCAGCACGCCGCCGTTCGGGTTCACCCCGTACATGTTGGCGTGGCGCAGGGCATCGGTGGCGCGGTCGAGGCCGGGGCCCTTGCCGTACCAGACACCGACGACGCCGTCGTGGGTCGGTGTGCCGGCGCCGAGCTGCCCCTGGCTTCCCCACACGGAGGTGGCGGCGAGTTCCTCGTTGAATCCGGGCACGAAGGTGATGTCGTGTTCGGCGAGGACCTTCGGCATGCCGTGGAGCATCTTGTCGAGACCGCCGAGGGGGCTGCCCTGATATCCGGAGACGAAGGTCGCCACCCGGCGGCCCTCCCGCATGGCACGCACCTGTTGTTCGACGAACAGGCGGGCGATCGCCTGGACACCGGTGAGCAGCACGGTGCCGGACCCCGAGCGGTATCGGTCGTCGAGGTCGTACGGGACTCGTTCGCTCTCGCGGATCACGGTCTCGGTCATTGCGTACCACCGTCCTTCGTCGCGGCGTCCGATTGTGTCTGCGCCGCTTCGATCGCGTCATTTGGTACAGCAATAGTCAATTGGGCTAGGCGAACTCGTCAACAGAAGATTTTTCAATGCTTCATTTCGATCAGATGTGACCCACGGCACACCCGATGAATGCGCACGGTGCTCAGTTCCGGACCCCTGGCGCATCGCCCCTCCCTGTTCGACAGAGCGGACGCCGCGGCCTTCTACCGCTGCGCAGTACGGGGTTGCAGCGTTCGAACGAGGGGTATTGCCCCCGGTAGCCGGAAGCGGCGTCCGGACGCCGCACCCGGCCAGGTGCTGCCGGTTCAGAATTGCAGCCGGCAGCACCGCCCGGGGCTACTGCACCGAACCGGTCAGCGTGAACGGTCCATCAGACCGGTTCCCATCGCGGCCGTGGCCACGCCCAGGACGAACACGATCACACCCACGATGACGTGGGACCAGATCATGGAGGTGCTGGTATCGACGCCGCTGACCAGCCACGGCGAAACGACCAGCCACAGACCGAGCAGAGGCGCGATGAACGCCAGGCCGTGGGTGCGGCCGTAGGCCGAACCGAGCGCCATGGCGAGCAGTGCGACCGCGAGCCCGCAGATCAGATTGGTGGTGGCGAGTGCCGTCTGGTCGGCGAATCCGATGATCCACGCGGATGCCGCCGCATACAGCCCGGCGACCATCATCAATCCGTCGGTGACCTGGACTGTGGGCTGTTCGCCCATCCGGTCGTAGCGTTCGCGCATCTCGACGATATCGGGATGGGTGTGCATTGCAGAGTGAGCCGATGATGTCGACATTGTCCTCATCTCCTCGTAGGTGAGAAGTCCGAGGGGCCCTCCTGGGTCCGACACCATTATCGTCGCCCCGGACAGGATTCTGCCGTAGGGGAGAAAGTCCCGACTTGGTGATCTCGGGCGTATCCGAGCAGTATCGATCTCCGAACTCTCAAGGGACGAGGACGGCAGCGCCTCGCACGCGGTCGCCTGCGAGATCCTCCAGTGCACGGTCGGCGTCGGGGAGCCCGTACCGCATCGTCGCGACCCTGATGTGGTGGTTCGCGGCGAAGCCGAGGAACTCCCGGGAGTCCTCGCGGGTATTGGCCGTGACCGACCGGATCTCGCGCTCCTGGAACAGGTGCGATCGATAGTTCAATTGCGGGATGTCGGTGAGATGGATGCCGGCGATCGAGAGGACGCCACCGCGGTCGAGCGCCTCCAGGGCGGGCAGCACGAGGTCTCCGACGGGCGCGAAGAGGATGGCGGCGTCGAGAGGCACCGGTGGCGCGTCCGCAGCACCCTGTACGGACGCGGCCCCGAGCTCGCGGGCGAGGGTCCGCGCGTCCTCGCTCCGCGTCATGACGTGGACCTCGACACCTCTCGCCATGGCGACCTGCGCAGCGATATGGGCGCTACCGCCGAAGCCGTAGATACCGAGCCTGCCCCCGTCCGGGACGGATGCGCGCTTCAGGGCGCGGTAGCCGATGATGCCGGCGCAGAGCAGCGGAGCGAGTTCGACGTCGTCGTATCCGCCGGGGAGCGGTAGCGCGAACGCCGCCGGCACGGCGACGAACTCGGCATATCCACCGTCGTCGTCCCAACCGGTGTATCTCGAATTCGGACAGAGGTTCTCGTCGCCCCGGCGACAGTAGCGGCACCGCCCGCATGTCGACCGCAGCCATGCCACCCCGACGCGGTCGCCGGGGGCGAACCCCTCCACCGCCTCGCCCACCCGATGGACGACCCCGACGACCTCGTGCCCGGGGACGACCCCCGCCCGGTGGACGGGGAGATCACCTTCGGCGACGTGCAGGTCGGTGCGGCACACACCGCACGCCAGCACGCGCACCAGCAGATCGTTCGCGCCTGCTTCCGGAAGCGGGACGGATTCGAAGCTCATCGGGTGACCGGCGACGGGGCCGGGCTCGGTCACTCGCCACGCCCTCATCGACCGGGGTTCGTCCACGGCTCCCGCCTCCCCTGCGTTTCGCCGATATCCCTGTGTTTGCCGGTATCGGCACCGGTGAACCCCTTCATACATGAGCAGCACAGAAGGTTCCGCCGATTCGTACGATCCGGCCCAGGATCCCGATGCCGACCCCGACAACCTCCTCTCGAAGGCCCCGCGGCAGCCGGACCAGGCGGAAGGCGAGGACGAGTCGGCCGAGACCGGCGATACCGGACGATCCTGACCATTCGAAGGAGACAACGATGAACGAACCCGCTCACGAGAACACGGATGTCGTCACCATCCTCACCGACGACCATCGAGAGATGCTCGAGCTTCTGGGCCGAGCAGAGACCACTCTCGATGCGGACGAGCGCCGGGATCTCACCGACGCCGCGATCGCCGAGGTGATGAGGCACTCGGTCGCCGAGGAGATGTTCGTCTATCCGGAAATGGAGAAACACCTACCCGGGGGGACGGAAGCCGTCGAACACGACAAGCAGGAGCACGACGAGATCGTGCAGGTGATGAAGCAACTCGAGGGTGCAGATGCGTCGAGTGCCGAATTCACGTCCCTGGTGAAGAAGCTGGAGAGTCTGTTACGCCACCACGCGAACGATGAAGAGTCCGAGCAGTTTCCGGCACTGAGGGCACACCTCGGGCACGACACGCTCGTGGAGGTGGGCACCAAGGTACAGGCCGCCAAGAAGCTGGCGCCGACCCGACCGCATCCGTCCGCGCCTCATTCCGAACTGTTCCACAAGACGGTAGGCCCGGGGATCGGCATGGTGGACCGTCTGCGCGATGCCCTGACGGGACGTCGCACCGACTGACGGCCGTCCTCACGCCGGGTCCGGCTCCTCCGGCGCGCCGTCCTGCGCGCGCCTGCGGGTGAAGAAGGAGACCCGGCCGTTCGTCTCGAGCACTGCGAGTTCGATGTCGGAGAACCGGCGAATCCCTTCCTGCCGCGCTGCGGCCAGAAGGTCGTCGAGGGACAGGCGTTCCCGCTTCAGGTTCTGCATGTCCGGTTCGCCGTCCTCGACGATCACGACCGGGACACCGTGGGTGATCCCGCGCATCCTCGGGTACCGGGCGTTGATGGTCGCCAGACCCAAGGTCAGGACGGCGAAGACGCCGATGGTGAGGACCGCGGTCGTCACGGACACGTCGTCCTGGGTGATGCCCTGCTGTACGAGATCACCCATCGCCACGAAGAGCACGAGCTGGAATGTACTGAGTTCACCGACGGTGGAACGACCGACGAGGCGGGTGATTCCCCACAGGAACAGGAACAGGACGAGCGCGCGGATCACGATCTCCATCAGGGCACCAACCAGGTATCGAAATAAATTGTCACTGCCGAGTTCTCGCCGTCCATCACCGAGACGGAGCCCGATTCGCCCACTGTTTCCCGGCGCGGATCCGAACGTCGAGCGCGAAGGTGAACTCGTCACCCGGCGGCGGATCGAAGGTCAGATGCACCAATCCGTTGCCCGCGGTCTCGGACGCCGGTTCGGGCAGGCGCACTCGCATCTCGAGGATCTCGAAGTAGGACGTGTCGATCGCGAGGACGATCTCTCCCTCGAACCCCCGTCGCGATGCACCTTCACCGACCACGGAACATCGATCCCGGGACGCGCGATCCGCGGGTAGGTCAACTCGAGGTCGTAGCCACCACCCTGGGCCGCCATCGAGGAATTGAAGGCCGACGGCATCGAACCGAGCCCGATCGCACCCAACGCGCTGTTCGACGAGGAACATTCCGAACATGCGTCGAGCCTGTGGCATCTGTCGGACGGAGCAGCCGCGGATCAGGGACGCTGGGCGCACGGCACCGGACCCGACGGCACGACACCCATGTCGTTCCTCGCCGACCCTGTCCCGCTGGGAGATGTCGCGAGCGCACCGCCACCGGACCCGAAGCTGTACGCGACCTACGACGGGTCCCAGGGAAAGCCCCGCTCCGCCGCACTGGGAACGGAGAAAGGACTCGTGGGCAAGGTCAAGGACGCCCTCGACCCCGACACTCCCTGATTCTTCCTTTCGATGCAACCACCCCGGCTCCTGTGAGCCGGGGTGGTTGCACGTGAAAGTACCTTCCCGGCGGTCCGTTTCGTTATCCGATTGTTTCGTGCCGCGAGGGAGCGGGAAGGCTTCTTGCATGAGCACCAACATCTTCGTTCTCGGACTCACCGACATCCAGCGCAAGGAACTGGAAACCGTACGCGGCGCCGACCAGCTGAGCTTCTACGGGTTGCTCGACTACGAAAGCCTGGTGGAGCCCGACGAATACGTGTTCGACGATCTTCTCGACACCTGTCGGCGCGAACTGGACGCCTTCCCCGGCACCGTCGACGGGATCATCGCCCACTGGGACTTCCCCACCAGCGTGCTCGCTCCGATCCTGGCCGCCGAACGCAACATCCCCTCGCCGTCGCTGCGCAGCATCGTCGCCACCGAGCACAAGTACTGGAGCCGCCTGGCCCAGAAGGAATCCGTTCCCGAGTGCGTCCCGCAGTTCAGTTCGTTCGATCCCTTCGACGACAACGCACTCGACAGCATCGAGCTCGACTTCCCGTTCTGGGTCAAGCCCGTGAAATCGCATTCCTCGCAGCTGGGATTCGAGATCCGCAACGAGCAGGAGTTCGCCGACGCCCTCGTCGAGATCCGGGAGAAGATCGGACTGGTCGGCAACGCATTCGACGAAGTGCTGCGCCGCGTCGACCTTCCGGACGAGATCGGGGAGAGCTCCGGCACCACCTGCCTCGCCGAGCAGGTCGTCAGCGGGATCCAGGCCGCTCCCGAGGGCACGATGTTCCAGGGGCAGTTCGGTATTCACGGTGTCTTCGACATGCGCAAGGACGCGGCGGGGCACAGCTTCGAGCGCCTCGACTACCCGGCGAGCACCGTGCCCGACGAGGTGCAGGCACGCATGATCGACATCACCGAGCGTTACCTGCGACACGTCGGCTTCGACAACGGTTGCTTCAACTCCGAATTCATGTGGGACGAGGAGAACGACAAACTCTGGCTGATCGAGGTCAACACGCGAATCTCTCAGTCGCACAGCGAATTGTTCGCCAAGGTCGACGGGAGTTCCAACCACGAGGTGGCCATCGACATCGCGCTCGGCCGGCCGCCCCGGATGCCGTACCGGCAGGGCGAATCCGCCGTCGCGGCGAAGTGCATCATCCCGCGCTACGAGGACGGCATCGTCACGTCGGTGCCCACGGACGCGGACATCGCGCGCCTGCGTGAAACGATCCCCGGCGCCCTGGTGTGCATCGACGTCGCTCCCGGCGACCGGCTCGCCGACCTGCCCAACCAGGATGCCTATCGCTACGAGCTGGGCACCATGTACATCGGCGCCGACAGCGTCGAACAGCTCGGGCAGCGCTATCGGCAAGGACTCGAGGCACTTCCGTTCACCTTCGATCCGGTGCCGGAGAACTGAGAGGAGGTCGGCATGCGCACGATCACAGACCTCCCGAACGAGGTCCGTGTCATCGAGAACGTCTTCATCACGATGCGTGACGGTGCGCGGCTCGCGGCAAGGATCTGGCTGCCCGTCGACGCCGAACAGCACCCCGTGCCCGCGGTATTCGAGTACATCCCCTACCGTAAGCGCGATACCACCCGCGGACGGGACGCACTGAACCATCCCTACATGGCCGGCCACGGCTACGCCTGTGTACGAGTGGACATGCGCGGAAGCGGGGACTCCGACGGGGTGCTGCGCGACGAGTACCTCGCCGACGAACACGACGATGCCTGTGAGGTCATCGAATGGCTGGCGTCGCAACCGTGGTGCGACGGCTCCGTCGGCATGATGGGCATCTCGTGGGGTGGCTTCAACAGCCTGCAGGTCGCCGCGCGCCGGCCGCCGGCCCTGAAGGCGATCGTCAGCGCGTCCGCCACCGAGGATCTGTACGTCGACAACATGCACTACATGGGTGGTTGTCTGTTGTCCGACAACCTGTCCGAGGCGACGGTGATGTTCGCCTTCAACAGCCTGCCCCCCGATCCCGCGATCGTCGGCGACCGGTGGCGCGAGATGTGGCACGAACGGCTCGAGGGCAGTGGACTGTGGATCGAGAAGTGGCTCGAACACCAGCACCGGGACGACTACTGGAAGCGGGCCTCCGTCAACGAGGACTACTCTGCCGTGCAGTGCCCGGTCCTCGCCGTCGGTGGCTGGGCCGACGGGTACACCAACGCCATCTTCCGGTTGATGGAACATCTCGACGTCCCCCGGAAGGGACTGATCGGGCCGTGGGGCCACAAGTATCCGCATCTCGGCGTCCCCGGCCCGGCAATCGGTTTCCTGCAGGAGGTCGTGCGGTGGTGGGACCACTGGCTCAAGGGCATCGACACGGGGGTGATGGACGAACCGATGGTGCGGGCCTGGATGCAGGACGCCATCGAACCGAACCCGTCCTACGCGGAGCGTCCGGGCCGGTGGGTGGCCGAACCGTCGTGGCCGTCACCGAACATCGAGCACCGCCGCTTCACCTTCGATCGGCATGCGCTGCATCCCGACGACGACGGCACCCTCGCGGTCGACGAGAGGCCGCTGCCGCTCCGATCCCCGTTGAGCGTGGGCATGTTCGCCGGCAAGTGGGCCTCCTACGCTGCGACGCCCGACCTGCCGTCGGACCAGCGTGAGGAGGACGGCGGTGCGCTCGTCTTCGAGACCGAGGCGCTCGACACCACGACGGAGATCCTCGGTCGCCCCGAGGTGGAGCTCGAGGTCTCGTCGGACAGTCCGGTGTCGATGCTCGCCGCCCGGTTGTCCGACGTCGCGCCGAACGGTGAGGCGACACGCGTGACCTACGGGTTGCTGAACCTCACCCACCGCGACAGCAGTGAGAAACCGGAAGCTCTCGAACCGGGACGGCGTTATCGCATCCGGATCGAGCTCAACGGGATGGCCCACGTGTTCCCGGCCGGGCACCGCCTCCGGTTGTCGCTGTCCACCTCCTACTTCCCCCTGGCGTGGCCGTCCCCGACACCCGCCGAGGTCACGGTGTACACCGGTGGACATCTGCATCTGCCGGTACGGCCACCGCGACCGGAGGACGCACACCTACGCGAATTCGGGGAGCCGGAGACGGCTCCGGAACTCGGGATCACGCTCCTGCAGCCGGGTGAACACCACTGGCGGACCACCCGCGACCTCGCGACCGGCGTGTCGACTCTCGACATCCTCGACGACCAGGGGTCGTTCCGGATCGACGAGACCGGCACCGTGATCCGGCGCCGCACCCAGGAGTGGTTCAGTTTCGGCGGCAACGATCCGAATTCGGTGCGCGGTGAGACCCGCACCCTGCGCCGCTACGAACGGGACGACTGGCGCACCGAGGTCCGCACCCGCACGATCCTCACCTCCACTCCCGAGGAGTTCGTGATCAACGCCGAGCTCGATGCCTTCGAGCTCGACGACGATCACGGCGATCGACGGGTCCATGCGCAGAACTGGCAGCGCCGGATCCCACGGGACCTCGTGTGACACGCACATCGGCAGCCCACCCCGCGCCGCATCGGGGTGGGCTGCCGATGTTCTGCGCGAACGATACTCACGCACTCCTGCGTGAATCGTTGCCGACGTCGAAATGCTCGTCGTACCAGTGTCTCGCCTCGTCCAGGACACCCTTGCTCAGCCGCGCGTGGGGACGGACGTCGACGAGCAACGGTTCGTGATCTGGACCGCGTCCGACCATCCTTCCGGTGAGGATCCACGCGAAGCGTCCGTCCTCCTCGTCGAGTTCGGTGTACTTGCAGAGACGTCGGGCGACCCAGTCCTTGACGGGGCGCCGCCACCACGGCTCGGGGGCGAGGGTGGTGACCGAGAGCCCCGGCAGCGTCAGGTTCGCCTCGTGGTCGCGGCTCGGTCCGTCCTCGGCGTCCGCTGCCGGTCCCCTCGAATATCTCAGGTACAGCAGCGGATCCGTCGCGAGATCGGCGATCTGGTCGAGTGACGTGACGAGTGGGATGTCGTCGGGGTCGGGATGGAATCTTCGGACGGACGTGCTCACCTTCTCCTCCTCCTGCCGACACTCCAGGACGAATTCGAAGAGTTCCCCGCTCCCCGACCGCGAAACCCCGCCGCTCGGTCGGGTCAGTAGGCGCCGTCGCTCGCCAGCACCGCCCGCACCGTCTTCACGACGATGAGCAGGTCCTGCACCATCGACCAGTTCGCCACGTAGAACAGGTCGAGGCGGATACGGTCGGCCTCGGCCAGATCGGATCGGCCGGAGACCTGCCACAGTCCCGTCATGCCGGGACGCACCAGGATGCGGCGGGGAACGAAGCCCGGGATCTTCTCCCCCTCACCGACCGCGAGGGGACGCGGGCCGACGAGACTCATGTCGCGGGAGAGGACGTTGAACAGCTGGGGCAGTTCGTCGATGCTGGTGCGGCGGATGAACCGTCCCACAGGCGTGATCCGCGGATCGCGGGCGGACTTGTAGAAGGTCGCGTCGTCCTGCCCGGTCTGCGTGCGAACTGTATCGACCATCCGGTCGGCGTCGACGACCATGGACCGGAACTTCCACATCCGGAAGACCGTGCCGCCCAGTCCGACGCGTTCCTGCCGGTAGAAGACCGGGCCGCCGTCCTGGAGTTTGATCAGCGCGGCGACCACGAGCATGCCCGGCGCCGCGACCGTCAGGGCAAGGACCGCACACACGAGGTCGAAGGTCGTCTTGGCCAGCCGGTGCGATCCGCGGTACTGCGGCTCCTCGACGTGCACGAACGGCAGTCCGCCCACGGGGTGCATCGACAGTCGCGGCAGGGCGATGTCGGTGACGCCGGGAGCCACCACGAGATCGACGCGGTAGGGCTCGAGCTCCCAGGCCAGATCGCCGATGTCGCCGTTGCCCCAGTGGGTTCCGGCCGCGATCGCGACGGTGTCGGCACCGGAGAGCTTGACGGCGTTGATCACGTCCGTCTCCGCTCCGAGCACCGGGATCTCCTGACCGGCGACGGTGATGACGCGGTCGGTGTCGCCCGTGTGCCCGGTGGTGCACACGCCGACGACGCGGTATCCGGCCGAGGTGTCGCGGACGAATGATCCGACCATCGCATCCACCGCGTGTTCGGAACCGACGACGAGCACCGACGTCCTGAATTCGCCCCGGACGCGGCGCCGCTCGATCACTCGACGGCACCACCGCCGACCGAGAGGCAACGTGACCAGTCCGACGGGAAGAGCCACCAGCAGATAGGCCCGAATCGTGTTCAGGTCGGTGGCGAACGAGTCGACGACGAACGATGCGATGGCGAGCAGGCCGAAGGTCTGCACAGTGGCCCTCGTGACGAGCCGGTATTCCTCCTCACCACTGCCGACGATCGGATCCTTGCGAGATCCGTTGAGCGCGAGCACCGCAAGCCACATACCCGCCACCACCGCAGCCGGGCCGACACTGTGGGCCGCCCCATCGATGGTCCAGCCGGCCTGCTGTGCCAGAGCTACGGTCACCATCACGATCGCCGTATCGGTAACCGTCAACGACCTCCGGTAACTCCGCTGCCATCGCCGGCGCGGGACACTTCCGCGACCACCGCTCGTATCGCGGGCCGGCACACTGCTGCGCGCCAGCTCGGGTCCGATCCCCATGCTTCTCCTGCTTGCCTACTCCACCCAACAGCGTGGCCCCGACAGCCCGATAGTCGTTTTGGTGCTTTTGTCCGTTTGATCGGACGACGTGCGAGTTTCGTTTCAGTGCACACGGCCACAGTGTCGCAGGCAACATTCACCCGCGAGCGGATACCGAAACGGTCCGAACAGAGTGCGAGTCGGTCTATTTCGCGGGACCACGCACGAGGGAGCAGCATCGAACGGAGTTCGGTCGGCGGCCTCGAGACATGGCAATCCCCCATCCCAACCTACGGCTCCCGACCCGGGAGAACCGTACAACAGGGACGAACCACCGACAAGAGTAGAGCTACTCGCCGGTAGCATGATCTGAGTCACCCCGGTCCGGCTCTCTCGCCCACCCAGTCTCGGATACGCCGGCGAAAGTTCTCCGAGGAGAGCCGCGCCACCGACCCGTCGCCCCCCTTCGGCACCGCGTCGATCGCCACGATGCACTCGGCGACGGCCTCCACCGTGTCCTCGTGGAAGCACAAGCCGTCGACACCCTCCGCGACCGTCTCACCAGCACCTCCGAGCGAATTGACGATCACGCGTGCTCCCGCTGCCCGCGCCTCGACAGGCATGATCCCGAAATCCTCCACCGCAGGGAAGACATAGACGTGCGCCTGCTGGTAGAGCGCGTAGAGGAGAGCATCGGACGGCCGTGCGAGGACGTGAACCGGTACCGCCGCCTCGGCGGCGAGCTGCCGCAGCCGGCCCTCCTCCGGTCCGGATCCCGCGATCACCGCGGGCACCCCGGCGAGGTCGGCGGCCCGGATCACCCAATCCAGTCGCTTGTACGGTACGAACCTCGATGCCCCCAGCACGAAGATCTCGGGAAGCCTCTCCAGCAGGGCGGATTCGACCGAGGACAGTTCATCACGCCAGTCGGGCACCGACGAGATGCGGGTCGTCTCGACGGGAGGAAAGATCACACGCGCCTCGACATCCCAGGCCCGCTCGATGCGCCGGCGCACGAAATCGCTGTTCGCAGCGAAGCGCGCACCCTCCCGCGCGCGGAGCCGATCGAGGGCCCGCAGCGGGGGCGCGGCGCACCGCACCGCGAGCGAGGCACCCCGATCGTCCAGCTCGGGATTCCACAGATAGCGCGCGGGGGTGTGCACATAGACGAACTTCTCGAACCCGCTCGGGACGCTCCGGAAGGTGACGTGATGAGCGAAGCAATGCGAGCTGACCAGCGCGAAGTCGTACGAGCCGGGTCGCCGCCGCCAGACGTACGGCATGGCGGACAGGGCAAGCGCCTTGTGCCGTCGCAGGGGTGTGCGCGCCAGGCCGCTCTCGTGGACCGTCCGATCCGGATACCGATCGGCGTCGTCCCACAGGCACAGCACGTCGGAGTCGGGGAAGGTGCGGACGAACTCGTCGAGAACCTTCTCCGAACCTCCGTCGCGTGCGATCCATTCGTGCACCAGGATTCCAGGCACAACCATCCCTTCGAAAACCCCGAATCGTCCGAGGGGTACTTTATGACCCTGCCGGGAGTGAGCGGTAACGGGCCGGAGTGGTGCCTCGATCCGAATGCGTCCGAACGACAAGAAGATTCAGGGTTGAACCACGGGTCGAGAAATCACCCCGTCTTTCACCCCCTCGACAGTGGAGGTCACGGAGTGGATGTGCAATACGCATCGTGGTTCGGTGACGCCGAGTCTCCCCTCCTCGGCCACGTCCACCTTCCCTCCGGCGGCCGCGCACGCGGTGCGGTGGTGCTGTGCCCGCCTCTCGGCAAGGAACATCTCGACACCTATCGGGGGGTCAAGGCCCTCGCCGAACAACTCGCCGAGCGCGGACTCGCGGCATTGCGTTTCGACTACGAGGGCACCGGCGACTCCGCGGGCGATCAGGATTCACCCGATGCGGTCGAGGCATGGCAGCGCAGTGTCGCCGCGGCGGTCGCGACCGCACGTGCCGGCGGCGCCGCACACGTCACCGTCGTGGGATTGCGCGCGGGAGCACTGATCGCAGCCACCTCGCTACCGCAGTGCGGTCCGGTCGATGCCGCAGTCCTGTGGGATCCGATCGTTTCGGGACGCGCATTCCTACGCGAACAACGCGTTCTCTATCGCCTCGCCCTCGGCATGGACCACCCCGACGATCCACGGGTGTCGATGATCGGTGGAGTGCTCGCCCCCGAGGCCGCCGAGGCGCTCGGCGCTCTGAGGATCGATCCACGCTCTCTGGCCGGCACACGAACCCTGCTTGCGACCCGGCCCGCGGCCCGCGAAACGCCAGCGGTCGCCCGGCTCGCCGCAGCACTCGAGGCAGACGAACTCTCCTTGCACGGCCATGAGTCCTTCACCACACCCAGCACCCTCCACCCGGCGATCCCGACCGGTCACCTCGGCCGCATCGCCGACTGGATCGGTGCTGCCGCACCGAGCTCGACCACGGAAATCCGCTTCCCCGACCGGAAACATGCGGTCGTCGCGACTACCGACACCGGAGTTCCGATCACGGAAAGCGCGGAGTACCTCGGCCCGAACTCGATGTTCGCTCTTCGAACCCAGGGAGTGAGAGGCACGGGCTCCGCCGGTTCGACGGTGTTGTTCTTCGGGACCGCGTACGAACACCGGGTCGGGCCGAGCCGACTGTGGGTCGAACTCGCGCGCAGTCTCGCCGCGCACGGCGTCTCCTCGATACGTTTCGACAGGACCGGCGTGGGCGACACCGGCACGGCACACAGAGCGGTCCCCACTCCGCTGTACTCGGATACGTCCGATCGCGACGCAGAAGATGCCGTCGCCTCGCTCGGCGTCGCCCCAGAGGATCTCGTCGTGATGGGACTGTGCTCCGGAGCATGGTACGCGGCATGGGTCGGCATCCGAGGGCACGCGCGCGCGGCTGTACTCGTGAACATGATCCTGTGGTCGACCCATCGACGGAAGTCACTGCGGAACATGCTCGCTCCCCCCGCACCCGAAGCACCCGGAGTACCCGGAGTACCCGGAGAAGTCGACAACAGTTCCGTTACTCTTCGCGCCCGCATCAAACCGTGGGCGCAGAGGCATCTTCCGTACCGGCTGTGGCTGTTGCTCGGGAAGTTCGGCGTCACACAGGTGCCCGAAGTCGTACTCGAAGCGCTGCGACGTGCAGACGTTTCGACCACGGTCGTGCTGTCGGCCCAGGATCATCGTTCCTTCGAATCCCAGCGCGGAGAGGAGGGCCTGATGCGGTTGCGGCGCCGCGGATTCACCGGTCACATCATCGCCGGACCGGTGGGCGATCACGGCGGCTATCACCGCGACGGCCGTGAATTCCTCAGGTCTGCTGTCACTTCCACCATCCTCGGCGAGTTCGGGACAGTGCCGGTCGAGCCGATGAACAGTGAGCACGTCTCGTGACGACGCCTGTCCTGCTGCTCGCCCTTCCGGCAGTGATCGCGCTGTTCGCGCTCTTGTATCTACGGGCGCAGAACGGCCTGCTGATCGTCGCGGCCCTCACTCCGCTGCACGGTCTGCTGACGATCGTGCCCGGCGGGCAGGCACTCGCGCCATGGAAGGAAGGCGTTCTCCTCCTCACTCTCGCAGCCACATTCGTCAGTCCGTACCGTCGCCGACTTCCCGCTCCGTCGTATCCGTGGTGGCCGGCTGTGGCCGCCTGGGTGGCGATGGGCGTACTGTCCGCTCTTGCCGTCTCCGGACTCGCCGGCATCACGGCGCTCAAGATCACGTATTTCTATCTGGTCATCCCTGTCATCCTGTGGCGCGCGCCCTTCGACGCCCGCGACCGCGATCGCCTCGTCACGATCATCATGGGTATGGGGGTACTGACCGCGGTGGTCGGTCTCGCACAGCAGGTCGTCGGCGGAGAGCGACTCGCCGAACTCGGCTATCGCTGGGACGAGCATCTCCGCACCACCGGTGGGATCCTGCGCAGTTTCAGCACCTTCACCACGCCGTTCGCCTTCGGGTTGTTCGTCATGATCTCCCTGATCGTCGGTTGCGCAGTAGCGTTCGCCGACCCGCATCGGCTCCGCAACAAGGTGTTCCTGTGCGCAACGCCGATCATGCTGCTCGGCATGGGTGTGACCATCGTGCGCGCCAGTTATATCGGGCTGGCGGTCGCCCTGTTGTGGTTCGCGATCCACCGCTACCGGGCTTTGTTCCTCGCCTTCGGCAGCATCGCGGTGCTCGTACCGATCGTCCTCGTCGCTGCACCGAGTTCGGTTCTCGCAACGCTGTTCTCCTCGTCGAGTCTCGGCGAACGCGGCGACGGATGGTCGCAGACCCTGTCGTCACTGTGGGTGCACCCCTTCGGCCAGGGACTCGGCGCGACCGGCTCGGCCGCATCCAAGCATCTCGGTGACGGCAACCCCATGCTGTCGGATCTGTCGTTGCACGCCGCGGTGCAGTTCGGGTTCATGCCCTATCAGCCCGACAACTACTACATGAAGCTCGCCGTGGAACTGGGCCCCTTGGGGGTGTGGTTGTTCGTTCTCGTACTCGTGTGCGCCGCGGTCTCGACGCTGCGCGCATCGCGGATCATGAGCGGGCAGGATGCCGCCCTCGCACTCGGTGTCAGCGGCACGATCGTCGCGGCAGCGATCGCCTCCACGGTGGCGACCTATCTCGAGATCTTCCCTCTCGACGTCTATTTCTGGCTACTGTTAGGAACTGTCGGATGCGCACTGACCCAACACTGGTCACTTCACCGAAACTTGCCCCCCACATCGGATTCGGCGCCCTCGCACTCCGTCCGTCCGGTAGTGGCGTCCAGACCTACGTCCGGGAACTCCTGAACGCGCTCGACCTCCTGCTCCCCGCAGCGGCGCTGCGGGCCTCCGTGCAACATGACGCGACGGGCGAGCTGCCGTGTCGCGTGGCCCCGCACGTGCGGCCGGTCGCCGACGGAGTGCGACGGATGCTCTACGCCAAGATGCCCGTGTGGGGCGTCGACTTGTTCCACAGTCTCGACGTCGACGTCCCTGTTCTGTGTTCGGGCGTCACCGTCTCGACGTTCCACGATCTGGCCGTCTTCGACACCCCGTGGGCGTTCGGCAAGTATCGTGCCGCCGGTGAGCGCGCCCTGTTGCGAGATGCCATGAGGCGGGCGGACGTGCTCGTCGCGGTCTCGAACTTCACCGCCGAACGTCTGCACGCCCTGTGCGGTCGCGAGGCCGTGGTCACCCCGCTCGCACCCGCGGTGTGGGCGAAACCTCCCACCCCCGAGAAGGTACGGGACATCCGCAGGGCCTACCGGCTGCCCGAACGGTTCGTCCTGCAGGTCGGCACCGTCGAACCCCGCAAGGACGTCGCGCTCGTCGCCGACGCGTGCCGCATCCTCGACATCCCCCTGGTGCTGGCCGGGGCCGGGTCCACCGGACCCGACGCGCCGGCCGGTTCGATCGGTCTCGGTTACGTTCCCACCGCACACCTCCCGGCACTGTACGCCGCGGCGAGCGCCGTCGCGTACGCCTCGCGCTACGAAGGTTTCGGGTTGCCGCCGCTCGAGGCGATGGCGTGCGGGGGCGCGGTGGTGACGAGCGCCGTCGGTGCCCTGCCCGACATCGTCGACGACGGAGCACTGCTCGTCACCGAACACACGGAGACATCGTGGACCGCGGCGTTGCGGGTGGTCGTCCACGACACCGATACCGCCGATGCGCTGCGCGCACGCGGACGCGAGGTCGCCGCGACCTCGACCTGGAGGCGCACCGCCGAGCTCACGCGCGACGCTTACCGCATCGCAGGCCTGAGAATCTGAGAAGGCCGCCGCCGTGGGCAGACATTCGCTGGCCGACCGCATGGCCGAGACCGTCGTTATGGAACGGATCGCCGCGGCGCACGACCCCGGGGGCACTCTCCACGAACCCCGGACACCCCGGCTCGACGGGCGTGCCGCGCGGCGCAACACCGTCGTGATGCTCGGCAGCCGGCTCGCCGTCGCGTCGATGGGCTGGGCCGGTTCGATGATCGTCGCCCGCGCGCTGGCACCGGACGACTTCGGCAAGTTCTCCTTCGTCTTCGGCCTGCTCGGGTTGCTGTCCGTCGTCACCGATCTCGGCGTGGGCCGCGTGGTGCTCGCCAAGCTCGTCGAATGCAATCCGTGGGAGGTCTCCTACGTCACCACCGCGTTCATCGCGTTGCGTGGCGTGCTCGGTCTGCTCGGTTACGCACTGGCCATCGGGTACGTACTACTCCTCGGATACTCCTCCGATGTCGTGTGGGCGACGGTGATCGCGGGGCTCGTCGTGGTGATCGCGACTCCCAACAACGCCCTGTCCGTCATGTATCAGAGCCGGTTGCGGATGGCGTCGGTGGCTGTAGCCGAGACCTTCGGCCAACTCGCCCAACTGATCGCCACCATCGCTGCCGTGCTGTGGAACCCGGTGCTGCTCGTACTCGTGGTGCCGGCCGTGATCAACGAAATCGCCGGGGCGGGCATTCTCGTGCGCGGCGTACGTGCGGGGAAGGCCGGCCCCCTGCCCGCCGCGCGCGCCCAGTTGTGGCGCTGGCGGGAAATGCTCGTCGAAGCGATCCCGCTCAGCATCGGTTTCGCTCTGCTCACGGTGCTGTCCAAAGTCGACATCCTCATGCTCGGCCGCATGGACACCTTCGACTCGGTAGGTCTGTACACCGTCGGCTACAAGTTCGCCGATCTTCTGTCGATGGTCTCGTCGACGGTCGTCGGTCCCGTGACCACGCTGCTGGTCGCGACCTGGCCGGCGCAGAGCGAACAGTTCCGCGACCGCACACGTGAGGCGGCGATGCTCCTCGCGGTGCTGGGTGCAACAGCTGCGGCCGCCTTCTGGCCTTCGGCCGACGGCGTCCTCTCTCTCCTCTACGGCGATCGGTTCGCCGACGCCGCCGACGCCTCGCGCTTACTGGTACTGGGCAGTGCCCTGTCGATGCTCACCCAACTCGGTCTCACCGTGCTCATCGCGACCGCTCGACACCGGGTGTATCCCTGGGTCGCAGCGGCCGCGCTCGTCGGGAACGTCTGCGCGAACCTCGTGCTCATCCCCCGCATGTCGTTCGACGGAGCAGCTCTGGCGACCGCGCTCACCGAGGCCGCGATGCTCGTTGCGATCTGGATCGTCGTGGCCCGTACGGTGCGGATCGGGCGCTTGTTCCCCTTCGCAGAGACCTGCGCGATCGCACTGCTGGGTGTTGCGGTGGCCGTGTGGATGTCGCTGTTCGCGGAGCGCTACGATCTCCCCTGGCCCGTCACCGCCGTCATCTCGGCAGTCTGTGTTCTGGCCGGAACCCACGTCCTTCCCATCACCGGCGGGCTCGGCCTCGTCGGTCTCGTCAAGTCCCGTTGAGGTTGCAGTGTCCCTTCCGCGGTCCATGCCACTCCGCGCCGTCGTCACCCTCGTCGGTGTGTTCGCTCTGTCGTGCACCCAGAGCACCGAGGCACGCGACTGCCGAACCGATCTGACGGGCGGAAGCCTGGGAATTGCGACCGGCTCCGGCCTGGATACCCTCGACGACACCGATCTCGGGGCGTACATGTCGGCGGTCGCCGACAGCGGTGCCGGCTGGATCCGGTTCGACATGGACTGGTCGATCATCGAACCGGCGCGTGGTCGCTTCGACTGGAGCGGCACCGACCGGGTGGTCGCCGCGGCCGAGTCGCACGACCTGCAGGTGCTGGGCCTGCTCACCCACACCCCGCGCTGGGCGCGGACATCCGAGGTCGAACCCGAGGACACGCACGGCATGCCCGCCGACCCCGGCGAATTCGGACGCTTCGCGGGCGACGTCGCCGATCGTTATTCCGACACCGTCACGCACTGGGAGATCTGGAACGAGCCGAACCTGACGGCCTTTTTCACACCGCAACCCGACGTCGGCGCGTACGCGGAGCTGCTCGTTGCGGCGTCGGATGCCATCCGCAACGTCGACCCCGGAGCAGTGGTGGTCACCGGCGGCTTGTCCCCCGCCACCGACAACGGATCGGACATCGCGCCCACCACGTTTCTCACCGAACTGTACGACCAGGGTGTTTCATCGACCTTCGACGTGGTGGGCATGCATCCGTACAGCTACCCGGCCCTGCCGTCCGACGCGTCGACGTCCGACTGGAACTCCTTCTACCGCATGCGCGAGATGCGCACCGTCATGGTCGAAAGGGGAGACTCCGACAAGCCGATCTGGGCGACGGAGATCGGGGCGCCCACCGGAACGGGCACCGACGCTGTCGGGTTCGCGGAGCAAGCGGAGATCCTGCGCGACGGGATCACCGAACAGCGCGCGCTGGGATTCGTGGACAAGCTGTTCGTCTACAGCCTCCTCGACCGGGGCACCGACGTGGCCGATCGCGAGCAGAACTTCGGGGTCCTCGCGCACGACGGGTCGCCCAAACCGGCCTGGGACGTGCTGCGCACGGCGGCGGTCACTCCCGGTTGCCTCTGATCACGAACGGTTCGACGTAAGGGCGTCGCGCGCGGCCAGGCGCAGGGGACGGACGAGACCGGCTCCGAGGTCCGCGGCGCGCAGGGTCCACCGGTGGTGCGGTCGCGAGGTGGGCACGGCGACGATCCGCCCCACCCGGTAGTCGCCGTTCGCCCACTGCTCCTTGAATTCCGATGTGCCGAGCAGATAGTCGAAGCGGTTGATGCCCAGTTCGTCGTGCCGATCGGTCAGCCGTCGCTGCAGCAACTGTCCGGGCTGGTGACGGCGCACCTCGGGATGGAAGCGGCCGATCCACATCTCCGCCGTCGTGCCGGTGCGGAACATGATCTCGTGGGCCATCCACCGGTCGCCGACGAGTAGACCTACGACGAGCAACCTTCCCGCACGGGCCTCGGCGTCGAGCAACGGCCGGGTGAAAGCGGTGAACGGAGGCGCACAGAAGTCGTCGCGTCCGCTGTGCTCGTCGGCGGCCGCAGCGACCGCGGTGATGTCGGACCATCTCTGCGCGAGATGGTCCGGATCGCACACCACGTCGACGGAGGCCGGGGTGCCCTCCCGCGCCAGCGAGCGTTCGAGTCGGGACAGCGTCTTCAGTGTGCGTCGACCACGCAACGATTCGGCGCCGGCGCCGGTGGCGAGATCGATGGTCAGGCATCGTTCGGTTCCGGCGATGTCGACGCTCCAGCGAGGCGAGGCCTGCAGCATCTCCACAAGAGGGTCGGTGAGATCGACGTGGTCGAGTTGCAATGCCATGTTCCGGTCGGCGATGCCGTCGAGCAGATCGGCGAGTGCCGCCTCGTCGGTCGCGAGGAAGGTTCCTATCGTGGCGAGGCCGTGGGCCGGCAACCGGAGCGCGGTGACCCCGAGCCGGGTGCGGGCGTGCAGGGGCGCGAGTCCGACGAGTCGACCGCCGCGCCGGACGGTGCACACCGCCGATCGTCCGCGTCCCATTCGGTTCCAGGCCAGCGCGTACGAAGGCCGGGTCGCAACACGCTGTCCCAGCTCCTGCGCGAGGTCGTCCCATTCCGTGAAGAGCCGGGTGGCCGATGCCTCATCGTGGATCTCGAAACTCACGGTGCGCATGCACCGGATTCTTCAGTCCACGAATCCTGCATCTTCCGGTCCTCTCCTCGTTACAGTGAATTCGCGGCATCGGTCTGCCGCTCGCTCCACGAGAAGAATCGTAGGTCGGTGGCGCGACGTTACGACCGATGCCCGAATTGTCCGTTCTACCACAGGAGAGTCGATGGGTCGTCCAGCACGCGCCATACTTACCGCAGTCCTCGCGTGCTCGCTCGCAGCACTCGCAGCGTGCGCCCCACCGATCCAACCGACTCCACCGACGACCTGCGGGAGTGATGACATCGGCATCGCGGCCGGCGCCCCGCTGATGTACCTGCCGGACACCGAACTCGACCGCGAACTCGATGCGATCCGTGCGGTAGGCGCTCGATGGCTGCGCGTGGACATCGACTGGTCGGTGATCGAACCGAACCGCGGGCAACAGAATTGGTCGATCCCGGACCGCGTGGTGGACCGCGCTCGCACACGCGGACTCGAAGTGGTCGGCATCATCGCGTACACGCCGGCCTGGGCGCGCGTCGCGGGCGGAGCCGACACCCACGGATATCCCGCCGATCCGGCGGCGTTCGCCACCTTCTCCCGCCAGGTCGCGCAACGTTATTCGACCCGTGTGAGCCATTGGGAGATCTGGAACGAACCGAATCTGACCGGTTTCTTCCGGCCCCGGGCCGACATCGGGAAATATGTCGAACTGCTCGCGGCGGCGGCACCGGCCATCAAGTCCGTGCAACCCGGCGCGCGCATCCTCAACGGTGGCCTCGCCCCCGCTGTGGACGACGGCACCAACATCTCACCGGTCACCTATGTGCAACAGCTCTACGCACGAGGTGCACAGCAGTACTTCGACATCCTGTCGATCCATCCCTACAGCTATCCGGCGCTGCCGAACGACGCGAGCACACAGAGCTGGAACACCTTCTACCGCATGCGCCTGATGCGCGACACCATGGTGCAGTACGGCGACGCGGCCACCCCGATCTGGGCGACGGAGTTCGGCGCCCCGACCGGAACCGCCTCGAACGCAGTGAGCGCACAACGGCAGGCGGACATCATCGCAACCGGCATCGCGGAGGCACGCCGGCTGGGCTGGGTGCAGAAGGTGTTCGTCTACTCGATGCGCGACCGCGGGACGAACCAAGCCGATGTAGAGCAGAACTTCGGCTTGCTCTACCAGAACTTCACGGCGAAACCTTCACGCGCCGTGGTCGCTTCGGCCGCACAAGCATGCACGACCGTGAGCGATTCGCTCGAGATCACGACCCCGCCCGCAGTGGATCCGGTCTGGTGATCATCAGGAGCCGAGCGCGTCGGTGACCCCGTCGAGGATCCGATCGAGGATCGGCGCCGACGTCGCGAAGTTGATGCGCAGAAAATTGCGCGCTCCGGAGCCGAACCGCACCCCGCCGTCGGCGAGGACGCGTCCTCGATCGCGCACGGTCGACACCGGATCGTCGATGCCGAGCGGTCCGGTGTTCAACCACGTCAGGTAGGTGCCCTGCGGCAGGTGATGCCGCAGGTCCGGGATCCGTTCGCGCAGAACCTCGTCCACCCGCCGGCGATTCCGGTCGAGGACGCGCAGCAGATCGCGCTGCCACGCGTCGCCCTCACGCCACGCCGCGAGCGTGGCGACCACTCCCGGAACCGAGACCGTCCCGTACAGGTCGAAGGGTTCCGCGTCCCGGCGCTTCAGCAGGGTCTCGGACCCGTAGTGCACCACCGCGCACCGCATCCCTGCGAGATCGAACGCCTTGCTCGCCGAGGTGAGCGTGACGGTGCGCGCAGCGACCTGCGGTCCGAGCGAAGCGAACGGGATGTGCCGATGCGGTTCGTAGATCAGCTCGGCGTGGATCTCGTCGCTGACGACGAGCATGTCGAATCGTTCGGCGAGGTCGGCGATCCGCTCGAGTTCCTCACGTGTGAGCACTCGCCCGGTGGGGTTGTGCGGATCGACGAGCACCAGCACCCGCGGACGACGCCGCGCCACCAACGGCTCGAACGTCTCGAAGTCGAGCACCCACCCGTCACCTCGATCGACGAACGGAAAGTCGATCTGCTGCAGTCCCATCCGCCGCAGCGACGCCAGGAACGGCGGATAGCTCGGTGTCTGGATCGCCACCGCGTCCCCGCGCGTGGTGCTCAGGTGCAGCACGAGCTGTAGTGCCTGGATGAGATCCGTCTGCTCACGGACGGCACCGGGATCGGGTGCCCAGCCGTAGCGCGTGCGCATGCGCTGCGCGAACTCCTCGCGCAGCGGCGTGCCGTGGAACCAATCGGGATAGCCGAGATCGCTACGGTCGACCAACTCGTGCAGCGCACGCGCGATCGGCGGTGCGACCGGGAAGTCCATGTCGGCGACCCATGCGGGAGTCAGCCCGCCGGCTGCCGCCCGTGCCCACTTGGCACCGGACCGCGCCGCCAGGGCGTCGAAGTCGAGGTCGTCGAACCCGGGCACGCCAGGACCGCCGACCGAGAGACGCTCGTCGCTGGTCACGGGGAAAGAATCGCATGGTTCCCGGCGCTCCGCGCGCCGAAGTCAGGCCGCCGGTCGCTGGCCGGTGACGAAGAAGATCAACCGATCGGCAACGTCGACGGCCTGGTCGCCGAAACGCCCGTAGAAACGCGCGAGGAGTGCAGTGTCGACCGCCGTCCGGATATCCCCGTCCCACTCGGGGCTCTCGAGCAGGGCGAGCAGTCGCGAGTGCACCGCATCGAGTTCGGTCTCGATGGCATGGGTGCCCTTGATCGTCTCGAGGTCGAAGTCGGTGAATGCGTCGCGCAGGATCGCAACGATCTCCGCCGCGAGTTCGGCCATCCGGCAAAGATCCTCGCGCAGAAGGTCGGACACCAGCGACTCGGGATGGCGACGCCGTACGACCCGCGCGATGTGCAGGCTCAGCTCACCCATCCGGGTGAGATCGCCCGTGATACGAACCGCGGAGAACACCAACCGCAGGTCGGCGGCGACGGGACCCTGCAGGGCGAGGATCCGTACCGCTCGCTCGGAACAGTCGGTGTCGAGTTCGGCGATCCGTGCGTCGAGATCGAGGGCGGCCTGGGCTGCGTCGAGATCGGTGTCGAACAACGCGTGAGTGGCCAGGTCGAGCCCTTCGGCGGCAACCGCTGCAAGCTCGCCGAGTCGTCCGACCAGGTCGTCGAGCTGCCCTCGGAACAATTCCCTCATGTCTCGCTCCGTCCTCGTCGCAATCGTCGACCAGGAGCCTAACGACGCGCGTCGACGACGCTCTCTGCGGCGACGTCCTCGGTGGACGATACAGAGCTCACGTCGTCGTCCATGCGGGCGAGATGAGCCTTGATCCATTCGGTGCTTCCCGGCGTCGCGGTGCTGTGCTGCGGGGTGCCGGCAATGCAGATAGACAAATCGATTCCCTCGTCGTGACGCCGATGTGCTCGGCTGCGCAGGCCACACCCATCCCCTGGAGTGACCGTCATCACTATAGCGTGTCGGGGTAGGGATTCAACTCGAGCGGAAACCGGATCAGTGACGTGGCGACGTCTCCTGGTGCTTGCCGTAGCCCTGCTGTTCCACGTAGCCCTGCTGTTCCACGTAGCCCTGCTGTTCCACGTAGCCCTGCTGTTCCGCGTAGCCGTAGTCGTACCCTTCGTCGTAGCGGTACTGCGGGTAGCCCCGGTTCTCGGGCGGCACGAACAGCGATTCGGATTGCGACGCCACCAGCGGTGCGGGAGTCGACGGTACCGGAGCAGGCCGTACCGGAGCAGGCTGTGGCACGACAGGGTGCGGCGCTCCGGCCCGGGTCGGAGCGGACGGTACGGGTGCCGGGTCGTGGGGAGCGGTCTCCACGGCCGGGCCGCGACGGCGAGCCGGGAGCACGGGCATCAACTCGCGTCCGGCACCGAGCACGACGAGACGCGTGGGCACCTCGATCTCCGCCAGCGCACGGAGGGTGTCCTCTGTTTCCGCACGCTCCTCCGCCCCGGCCTGCAGCACGACCACGGCGAGCGCGAGCCCTTCGGTGTGCACTCGTGTCCACCACTGCTCGCCGATCCCGCAACTCACGACCCGATCGCCGACGTCGGCGAATGCATCGGTGTCGATGGTCACGCCGTCCCCGTGCAGAAGCAGTACGGAGTCGCCCAGCGACGCACGTTGCCGAAGCATGACGACAGTGTCGAGCGGCAGAGTCGTCCGGGCGTCTCTCTCCACCTGCACGGCCGAGCGGTAGCGACGCGCGACGCGCCGGACCCATGCCGCATCGTTCGTCGCGCCGAAGCGCCCGTTCAGCGCGACCAGCAACTCGGCGACGAGGACGAATACGGCGAGGAACGCCACCGCGGCTTCGGCCCGAGGTTGAGGCGACACCTTCGACCCACTGCCCGCCGGCACCGACAGCACCTGGAGGTATTCGAGGCTTGCGCCCGAGCGCGCCTGGCGGAGTTGTTCGAGGCGGGCATCGAGGTCGGCCTGCACCGCCGGGTCGGCCGTACCCTCCTCGTCGGCCGCGGTACTCGCGGCGAGGTCGGTACGCAGTCCGCCGACGATGGCGTCGAGTTCGGCGATGCGTGCATCGAGCGCTGCCCGATTCCGATCCGTCTGCGCGCGGTCGAGCTGGGTGACGACGACCTGCGCGAGATGGTCTGCAGAGGCCTGAGAATCGGCTCGGGCGGTCACGGTGAGCAAGGTCGGTGACGAGCCGTACCCCACGTCGATCCTCGATGAAAGTCCCGCAGGGTCGTCGTTTGCCTCGGTCGCGATCGCGGCCACGACCGCCGAGTCCTGAGACAGTGCGACGTACGGCGCGATGAGCTGCCCGAGCGTGGCGTCGGATCCGGACACCGCGGACGCCGAGCGGATCTCCGCGACGAGCGATGATTCGTACACACCGGGACCGTTGTCACGAACGAAGAACACCGCGACCGCGGCGAGGGCGGCAACGAGTGCGGCGGGCACGGCCACACGGGCGAGATCGCGGGCATGACCCACGAGATCGACGGTCGGTGGGACACCGAGTTCGCGACGCAGTTCGGCGTCGCGGATGCTTCGTTCGGACACGATGCACTGGCCTTTCGCTGTCGCCCTTCACTGGGCAGGTCGACAGTGTGTCGCACCGAATCGGGCAAACGTTACTCGTCCGTACAGTCCGTCAACTGCCGAGCAGCCAACGCGGACGCGACCACATCTGCCAGGTCTCCGCGACGCGTGCTCCGGCGGCGAGGTACAGCGGCGTGACGCGCGGCCTGGTGAGCCCGCACATCGCGACCGGGCCGCGCTGCGCGTAGGTGTGGGCGGCGCCCGCTCTGATCAACCGGTTCGCGAACCCGCGCCGCCGGCGTCCCGGATGAGTTCCGAGCGACCACACCGTCCGGATCGCCCCACTGTCCACGAGCAGCGCGCAGCACTGCAGATCCCCGTCCTCGACGATGCCGACCACCTCGACGCCGGGGGTCCGTGCCATGGCGTCGGTGTAGGCGACGGCAGCAGTCCCGGGCGCGATCCCGAACGTCCCGGCGGCGAGTTCGCGGGCATCCGCCATATCGGCTTCACCGAGCGTTCGGAAGCCCGGGTCGACGGGAGCGTCATGAGCCACGAGACAGGTCAGATCCAACGATCCGGCACACACCCAACTGTGGTCGGCAAGGACCTGCGCAGCACCGAGTCCGTCTCCGGCGAGCAGGACGATCGACGGGTTGCCGGCTTTCGTCAGGGTCTCGTAGACGTGTTGTACCCGGGTGGTGACATCGCCACCGTGGACGAGAGCGAGGTTGTAGTCGGGGTCGGGGGCACCGGTGATGCCCACCCACCAGCCGTCACCGGCGGACCAGCCCCCGCCGGACGTCAGTGGACGCAGACTCTCACCGTAGGAACGACGCAGCTGCGGCAACGATGTGAGACCCGACGCGGTCGAAGCGGCCTCCACACATTCTCCCTTCCACGGCTCACGCACTCTCGGACTGCCTTCTCCGGGCCACTACAGAAACAGCATCGGCGGCACCCCTGGGGGTGCCGCCGATACGGACGTGCTCGAGGATCAGGACTGGTTGCCGATCAGATCGCGCAGGAACTTGATCACGAACTGGAGGGGATCCACGGGTTCCTGCTCCGATTCGGGAGTCTGAGGCACCTGGCCGGACTCGGGAGCGACCTGGGTCTGCGGTGCCGACTTCGCCTGCGGAGCAGGAGCCGACTCGCCCTGCGGGGCGGACTCGCCGCCGCCGACCGTCACGGGGATCCCCCCGGTGAAGGGGCGACCGGACGCGTCGAAGATGTTCTCGTACTGCGTACCCGAGGCGTCCTGGCAGCCCCAGAAGACGTTGTAGGTGCCGTCGGTGATCGCCTCCGGGCCGGCCTGCGCGGGTGCGCCGTCCTTGATGTACAGCGCGCTCGAGGTGCTGGTGTTGGTCACCGAGAAGCTCGTTCCGGCGGGCTGCGCATCGATGCGGCCCGACGGATCGGCCGTGTCGACGGTGCCCGGCTTCAGGACGTAGGTGACGCAGGTGACGCCGCGATCGACGTCCGCCCGGCTCAGGTCGAAGTCGACGACGATGGCGCCGTTCTCCACATTCGCCGATACGTTCGGCCCCGCAGCGGACGAGATGCCCGGCACTGCCAGTGCCAGCAGTGCGGCACCCGACGCTGCGACGGCAGCCTTCTTCGCAACAGAATTCATCGATTTTCCTCCCCGTATTTTCGATGTCGGCGACCGCTTCGTGAACGGCACGCCGTCGACCGTGCCCGGCGCGCGTAGAACGCGGGCACATATACCGGAACGTTACCGCGAGATGTCGGTACTGTCGCGACGAGGGGCATCGTCGGTCCGATCGGCCCGATCGACGTGCCCGAGATCACGAGCCGGATCCACGAGCTCGCGCACCCACTGCCCGAGCGTAGCGATTTCAGGAAAACCGTTGCCCTCCTTATCATCCCGAACAACCGCACCGAGCGCGGCACCGAAGGTGTCCAGCAGCTCCTGCGCCATCCGCCCGGCACGCAGCAGCCATCGGCACCGTGCGCAGCAGGCGATCGCAATGCGGGGAAGTCCGCTCGGTCAGGAACGACAGGATATTCCCGCCGGAAATAGGTGAAGCCCCGGCAATCGTGGTGGTGGATCGGCCGGGGCTTCGGCACGGACCGGTGATGGGGGTAACCGACCCGTGCGGTCGTCCTCACATGGGGGGACAGGAGGACGACGCGGAACCGAGTCTAGACACGGAAAATTGTTACTCGCGAGTACCGCGTCGGCGGCGATGCGGCGTGTCAGGAACTCACGGGAGGATTCGCAGAATCACGCTGCTCGCGCTGCATCTCGACGAGTTGTTCCTCCCTCTCGGAGACGAACAGGAACCGACCGACCGCGAGCGCGCCGAGAGCCGAAAGGCTCAACCACGCCGCCAGCGCCGATGCGATCCACACCCACATGGCTCACAGTGTGCGCGAATCCGCCGCCAACACCAAACACCGGAGATCACAACATGGTTGCAAAAGCAATACTCGAGGATGGCTCACAACGTGACGCCGGTCGCCCAGAGCGCGTTCGCCATGGCCGGCAGCGTCACCTCGATATCGTGATGGTCCTCCACCCTGCGCCGCGCGGTGACGGCGAGCCCGGTTCGTAGCTCGGGTTCGGCGACGATCCGTCGCAACACCGCGGCCAGGGTGTTCGCGTCACCGGGCGGCACCAGCAGCCCCGCGCCGTCGGACAGATATTCGGCGGTGCCTCCGTGATCGGTACCGACGACGGGCACACCGTGCGCCATCGCCTCGAGCACTCCCAGCGGCCCGGCCTCCGGTGCAATACTGGCCGAGACCAACGCGTCCCAGACCGCGAACACCTCTGCCGGGTCGACCTGCCCCAGGAACGACACGCGTCCACGCAGGTCGGAGCGCTCTGCGCGGCGGCGCAACTCGTGGAGGAACGCTTCGTCGCCAGGAAACGGCGTACCTGCCACGTCGAGGCAGATTTCGGGCACCTCGGCGACCGCATCCAGAAGAACCCGATGCCCCTTCCACTCCGTCACCGACGCCAGGATGCCCACCCGCACGGCCGAGCCGGCACGACGGGCGGCGAGGGACGGTGCAGCCGGCACCGGAACCCCGTTCGGCGCAACGACGACCGGATATCCGCATTCGCGGACCGGAGCCGCGGTGGCGCGGGAGACCGCTACGGCACCCGCCACCGCTGCTCTGCCGAGGCGGGCGACGAGGCGTTGCTTCCGTGACGACAGAGTGTCGTGCACCAGCCACCTCGCACGTTCGCGATGGGATGTACCTGCGACAGCGAATCGCAGGGATGGCAACGCGAACAACGAGTTGCACACCACCTGTGGTCGCTCGGCGGCGAGCACGCGCCGGAGCCGGAGCGCGCCCCCCAGCCACCGCACCGGAAGACTCGCCAGGCCCGCGATCCGCCCGGCTCCCGTCTGACCCCACATGCCCAGGCGTGGCAACCCGACGTGCACGCACCCGGCCGGGAGCGCCTCGGCCAGGGGTCCATCGGGGCACGCCACGGTGACCCGCAGGCCTTGTGCGAGGGCGACGTCGACGAGCGCCAGCATCACCTTCTCGGCACCCGACCGCTCACCGGTGTGCGCGACGAACAGCAGCGAAGCGCTCACCGCGCCACGACCCTCCTGTGCACCCGGCCGAGCAGCTCCGTCAGTCGCGCGGCGGTCGTGCGGATATCGAACAGTTCGGCGATCCGCGCGTGCGCTGCCGCGCCCATGCTGCGTCGTCGCACCCCGTCGGCGAGCAACATCCGGAGTGCCGCGAGGAGCGCCTCGTCGTCGGTGTGTTCGACGAGAAGCCCGGTCTCACCGTCGACGACCATCTCGGGGATCGACCCCACCGTCGACGCGACGACCGGAAGTCCGGCCGCACCTGCTTCGAGAATCACGTTGGGTGCCTGGTCCATTCCGGACGGGAAGCACATCAGGTCCGCTTCGGCGAGAATGTCCCACAATCGGTCGTCACCGCTCACGAGATCACCCACCACCCGCACACCCGGCAGATCCGGAACAGGATCACGTGTGACGAGCACCAGATCACACGTCTCCCTCAGGTACTGCTGGTGCAGCCGCAGGAGAGTACTGCCGCCCTTGCGTTCCATGCTGGTGCCGATGAAGACGACGGTGGGACGCCGGTGCCGCGAACGATCGGGCAATGCCCGTTCCCCGGTGAGAAAGGGCGACCAGATCCCGGGTGTCATCGTCAGCACCTTCTCGGCGGGCAATCCGTACGTCGCCCCGGTCAGCGACGAGGCGGTGCGCCGGCCGTTGGCAATCACCAGGTCCGCGGCATCCAGCACCGGACGCTCGAAGCGGACCGCTGCGCGCACCGCGAACGGAGTGAACCGGGTCGCCGTGCGATACGGGATCAGATAAGCGTTGAGTTCGTTGGTGCTGTCCGTCGTGACCACCGTGGGACGAGTCCGCATCAGGTCGGCCGAACCGAGCATGCAGTTCTGGGTGTAGACGTGGAGGACGTCGATGTCTCCCTGGGCAAGACGTTCCCGCAGCCGATGCCTCAGCCCCCGGGAATGCACGAGCTGCCCGCGCAGCGCCTGGAGGTCGAGATCGAGCCGATCGAGTCCGGGCACCGGCGCGCGGAACACCTTGCCCACGAATCCCGGACCGTGGGCGTCGAGGAACTCCACCTCGATGTCGTCGCGTTCGACGAACGCCCGCCGGAGCGAATGGTGCACCGTAGCGTGTCCACCGATGTTCTCGTTCACGAACAACGCCTTCAGCGGTTCCGCCACCGGTGCCTCCTGTTTCGTCCGGTTCGGGGTCGTCGGCTGAAATCGGGACCGGCCCTCGTTTCGTTACAACAGAGCAACGTCATAACGAATTGCCGACGCGCCTGCAATACTTTCGTGATCCGACACAATACGCTGTTCGGGTGACATTCCACCGAACCGGTCGCCGTTCCCGCCGTAGCCTGATGCTGGCACTTGCCGCCTCGATAACGTTGTGCGCGAACCCGATTACTGCCTCAGCACAGGATCTCGAGCCGACGGAACCGGCCTCGCCGGGCGAGGTCGCATTCCCGACCCGCAATCTGGGGCTCGGCCCGAAGCTGGAATTCCGCGGCAATTCCGATGTCGTCACGCTCACAATTCCGGTCCCTCCCGGAAATACCCCCGCTCTCCTGGACACCACCGCCCAACTGCCCACGAACGTCGCGCGCGGATGGATCGACGTCACCTCGGACGGACGGTTGCTCACCCGCGTGGAACTGCCGGCCGGCGGCGACATCGTGCCCCTGTCTATTCCGCTCACCGGCGCGAAGGTGGAGAACGACGCCGCGGTGATCTCGCTGGGGCTGACCTTGACCGCAGTCGACAACATCTGCCCCGACGACTGGACCCTCGGTTCGGTACGACTGCACGACGGGGTGATCCGGTACGCCGGTACCCCTACGCTCCCGTCTGCGGTCGCCGACTATCTGCCGCCCGTCCTCGAACGCCTCGAGTTGTATCTGACGGACGGACCGACGGACGCCGAGTCCACCGTCACCCTGGATCTCGCCGCCGGCGTGACCGCGCGCTATTCGGGACGTCAGGTGCCGGTGGACGTGCGTGAACTACCGTCGAACGGCATTCCCCCGGCCGCCGACAGTCCGTTCGTCCGGCAGATCGTCGTCCGCGAAGGCGAGGAGACGGGCGTGGAGGTCGGCACGATTCCCGGCGGGCCTCCCGCCCTGTACGTCCGAGGCGATGCCGAGACCCTTCTCGACCAGGGGCGCCTGGTGAACAGCGTCCTGTCCGGCTTCGCCGTGGGCTCCGACGTGGCCGTCGGCACCTTCGACGTCCCGCCCATCCTTGCTCCGGACTCGACGACCCTGAACGACCTGCGGGTGTCCGATCTCGAGACGAGCGGTCTCGGCATCGCCGACGTACATCTGTTCCTCGATCAGGCCGAGTTCGGCCGACCCGTCCGGGATGTCGCCATCGATCTGAAGGGTTCCTACACCCCGCTTCCCGCCACCCAGGGTGGGCTGATCACCGTCTCGGCCGGTGACGTCCAGCTCGACGCATGGGCAGCCGACTCGAGCGGTGTCATCGACCGCATGGTCACGGTGCCGAACTCGTCCCTCGGGCGCCTCACCGACATCACCGTCGCGCTCCGCACGACCGGTTCCCAGGAGCAGTGCGGTCTCCAGCAACCCGTCACCCTCCGTATCGACGGCGACAGCCGCGTGTCGAGCACCGTCGCCGACCCGCCCGTTCCCGCCGGATTTCCGTCGCTGCCCCAGACCCTGATGCCGCAGCTGAACGTCGCCACCGCCGCTCGCACACTCGTCGACGTCGGACGTGCCGTCGAACTCGTCGCCGGGCTCCAGTCGCTCACCACGCGCCCGCTGGATCCGACCTGGGTGTCGATCGACGACGCGCTCGCCTCGTCGGCGCCCGCACTGGTCGTGGCGGCGAACGGCGTCATCCCCGACCGACTGCAGTCGGAGTTGCCGCTCGTCCGCACCGAGGACCGCCGGTTCGAGGTCCGCGACGCCACCGGCGAGAGCACCAGCCTCACCTTCGGCACCGAAGTGGACTTCGCCTCCGTGCAGGTCGTGCGCGAGGACGGACGCACCGTGCTGGTCGCCACGTCCACCGACGTCCCCGAAGAACTCGATCGGACGATCGACTGGCTCTCCGCCGAGCCCGGCCGCTGGTTCGAGCTCGAGGGCAGCGTGCTGTTCACCGCGCCCGACCGCGATCCGATCACCCTCATCGATCCCCGGACCCAGGACGACGGCGTGGACGCGGCGTCGTCGGGAACGAACAGCACGGTGACCGCGGTGGTCGTCGCGGGTGTCGTCCTGCTCGTCGCCGGTGCGGCAGGCGCCGCGGTGTGGGCGCTCTCCCGCCGGCGCCGCCCGCAGTCGCGGTGAACGCGATGACCACGACAGTCGAGCAACCGCCGTTCACCGAACGGTTCTTCACGAGCGCGCTGCGGCGCACCACCATCCGGTGGGTCGTGATAGTCGCCGCGACACTGATCGGCTTCCACTCCACCTGGCTGCAGCTGATCGCGGAGATCCGCACGGGCACCACGGGCGGTTACGTCCTGATCGTGCCACCGCTCGTCGCGGTCGTCGCGATCGGTGTCACGCGCAGGCGCCGGAACGAACTGCCCATCCACGACCGGCAGACCGACATCATCACGTCGGTGCTCCTGCTGCTGATCGCGCTCGCGATCAAGGGCCTGCTGATGCCGAGATACGCGACCACCTACCAGGTGATGCACCTCGACGTGCTCGCCGCGTGGGTTTTCGTGTGCGGTGCGTGCATCGCGATGTTCGGCCTGCGGGTGACCGCAGCCTACTGGGAGGCATGGATGATGCTCTTCCTGAGCTCCCCTGTCGTGTACCGGATCGTGCTCATCGAACTCGGCGGGACGAAGTTCGTCGCCGGTGTGGTCACCCTCGTCCTCGCCGCCTCGGCGATCGGACTGGCGACCCGGCGCACCTGGGCCCGTGGATTCTTCTACGGCTCCGCAACATTCGTGTTCGGACTGATCGTGCTCGCCGTGATCGACCGGCGATGGCCGGACGCACCCATCGCCGTGGACCAGTACGTCCCGGCGGTGATCGCGACGGTGGTCGTCGGCTCCGGCGCCTACCTGTGGACCTTTCGCGGACTCGCACCGCGCACATTGCCTCCGAATCCGGTCTCGATCGCCCAGGCAGTACGCGGAGCGATGTGCATCGCGGTGGCCGCCCTGCTCGCCGCACTCCTGCCGCTCCCCGACCAGCGCCTGACACCCGTCTCGGTCGGACCACCCTATTCGGGCACCGCCACCCAGGTCGTCCCGTCCGGATGGGTGCAGTTGTCGTCCGTCGACTACGACTGGCCCCGCGCCTACTTCCGTCAGGGATCGGTGCTGCGCCGGCAGATGCTCCGGGCGGAGGAACCGAACCCGGAGTGGGATCGGCTGCTACGCCCCCGCACCGTCGCAGTGCAGACCCTGCAGGTGCGCAGCCCGAACCAGTTCGCGGTCTATCCCACCCAATCGATGTACGCACTGGGCAGATCACGGGTGAGCCCGAAGGAATACGTCGATCTGGGTCGCGGTGTGACCGCCGAATACTTCACCGTCGTCGACGACACACTGCTCCTGACGTGGAGCCTGCTCAGCTTCGTCTGGACCCGCAGCGACACCGTCGCCCAGCGGGTGAGCCTGCTGACGGTGGACAACCACGAACTCGATGCGCCGTTCCCGCAGCCCGAGCCGAACACTGTCGCCAACGCACGCACGCTGATGCGAGTGTTGCTGCGCGGCAACGGCACCGTCGAGGACACCGAACCCGAGTACAAGGACCGTTCCATGCTCATCGAGGTGGGTCGCGAACTCGTGGAGGCACAATGGCAGGACGCGTGAACGTCGGTTCCGGACACGATGTTCCGGCCGAGAACACCATCGAATTCGACGCCTACCGGGAAGCGGCCCTGCACGAGGCCGTACACGGACTCCGTGAACGCAGCCCCGTCTCGTCGGCGTCGGTCGCATTCGTGCCGTGGCAGAAGTATCTCGGATTCGCACTCGCCGCGGCCTTCGTGGCCTCGCTGGTCGTAGCGACGAAACCTACCCTGATCGTCTTCACCGTGCTGTGCACCTTCGGGTACATCGCGACCCTCGCCGACCGGCTGCTGCTCTTCACCCGGGGCATGGCCCGCGACGCGCAGTTCATCGTCGACGACGAGGAAGCGCTCGCCCTGACCGACGACCGGCTCCCGCCGTACACGGTGCTCGTCCCCGCCTACAACGAACCCGAGGTGGTCGGCGACCTGCTCGCTGCCATGGCCGCGCTCGACTATCCGGCCGACAAGCTCCAGGTGCTGTTGCTGCTCGAGGAGGACGACACCGTCACGATCGACGCCGCGGAGGAGGCCGGACTCGGCGAGAGCGTCGAGATCCTGCTCGTCCCGGCCGCCGACCCACGCACGAAACCGAAGGCGTGCAATTACGGACTGCACTTCACGACGGGTGAGATCGTGACGATCTTCGACGCCGAGGATCTCCCGGAACCACTGCAGCTGCGCCGGGTGGTCGTCGTCTTCGACCGCCTCGGCGACGACGTGGCGTGCGTGCAGGCGAAGCTGGCCTTCCACAACGGAACCCAGAATCTGCTGACCGGCTGGTTCACCGCCGACTACGCGCTGTGGTTCAACTTCATCCTGCCCGGCCTGATGAAGTCGCACTCGCCGATCCCGCTCGGCGGGACGTCGAACCACATCCGCCGATCGGTGTTCGACGAGATCGGCGCGTGGGATCCGTACAACGTCACCGAAGATGCCGATCTCGGTGTCCGGATCGCCGAATCGGGTTACTCCACCGCGGTTCTCGACTCGACCACACTGGAAGAGGCGAACAGCGATCCGATCAACTGGGTGCGGCAGCGATCCCGGTGGTACAAGGGCTATCTGCAGACCTGGCTGGTCCACATGCGCCGTCCCGTCCGTCTGTGGCGAGTCATCGGCACCGCAGGAATGCTGCGGTTCACCACCCTGCTGGCGGGTACACCGATCATCGCGTGCCTGAACATGGTGTTCTGGATGACGACGCTGTCGTGGCTGCTCGGACAGGCGGATCTCATCGAGGAGATCTTCCCGTGGTACGCCTACTTCCCCGCCTTGATCTCGCTCGTGTTCGGCAATGTCGCCGTGATGTACATGAACTTCGTCGCGTGTCGCGAGACCGGGCACGCGAACCTGTGGTGGCCGTGCCTGACCGTCCCGCTGTACTGGGTGCTCATGTCCATTGCGGCGATCAAGGGCACCTATCAGCTCATCCGCAATCCCTCCTACTGGGAGAAGACGTTCCACGGGTTGTCGTCGTGAAGGCCCGCAGCCGGTGGGTGTTCTGGACCTCGTGCCTGATCTATCTGGTGGCAGGTCTGTGGCTCGCGCTCGACGTGCAGTACTACCAAGGGGATTCGCTGAGCCGTGTGAGCGCTGCGCGGACGGTGCTGCTGAGCCGCGACCCGCATCTCGCCGCCATCGGATTCGTGTTCACGCCGCTCACCGCACTCGTCCAGGTGCCTCTCGCCGGTCTGTCGGCGTGGTTCCCCGGACTGACGGCCTATTCGGTGACGGCGGTGATCATGTCGGCACCGTTCATGGCCGGCGCAGCGGTGCAGATCCACAAGATCGCGTGCGATCGCGGATGTTCCCCGTGGTTCGTGTGGACGGTGACGGCGGCCTTCGCACTGAATCCGATGATCGTCTACTACGGCGCGAACGGGATGAGCGAGGCACCGTTCCTGTTCGCGTTGTGCTGGGCCGCTCGCCGGCTCATCCGGTGGTGCAGCACCGACGACATCCACGACCTCGCCCTGGCGGGTATCGCCCTGGCACTGGCGTATCTCGCGCGGTACGACGCGCTGGCCGTCGGTGGGGCGGTGACGGTCTTCGTCGCGCTGCTCGTCCGGTACCGCTCACGCCGATACGCTCCCGGCGCCGGATGGCAGCCGGCGATCATGGACGCCATTCTCGTCGCCTCTCCCCTCGCCCTGGCCTTCGTCGTGTTCGTCACCACGAGCTGGCTCGTCACCGGGGAGGGGCTCGCGCAGTTCACCTCCACCTACGGCAACGCCGCCATCCTCGAGCAGAGCGGTGGTGGGTCGTCGGGCGGACTCGGTGCGATCGCCTTCTCGCTCGCCGAGACCGTCGTGCTCGGACCGGCGCTTCCGCTCTTGATCCCGGTCGTGGCGGTGCTCGCGTGGCGGCGACGCGATCTCGAACCGCTCGTACCGTTCGTGGTCTTCGGCGCGGTTCTGGGCTTCGCGGCACTGTCCTACGCGCGCGGGATGACCTTCCCGTTCCTGCGCTTCTACATCTGCGCGATCCCGCTGCTCGCCGTGTGGGTCGTGCAACTGGCGCCGCGACGCGGGCGGTTCGCGGCCCGACGTCCCGGCCCGCACACCGTTCCGAGAGCCGAGGACGACAGCGGGGCGGCCCCATTGGGTGCGGTACTACTGGTGTGCAGTCTGCCCATCACGTTCGTCGCGATGGGCTCGCCCGCCCTGTCGCAGGAACAACACGCGCTGCGCACGGTTCTGTTCCCGGACGACGATGATCCGTCCGACGTGCGTGAGCAGCAGCGACGGGTGATCGCGGCGTTCTCCACCGAACGACGCATCGCCGAATACCTCGACGAGAGGGACCTGCCACCGGGTTCGGTGCTGATGGACACGGTCTACGGGTTCGCGATCTTCTCGGCCACCGAACGCCCTGAGACGTTCGTCATCCCTTCGGATTCCGACTTCACGGCCGTGCTCAACCGCCCTTCGTCCTACGGAGTCGAATACATCCTGACCGTCCCCAACGAGGGTCGCGGAACATCGGATGCCGTGAACCGCCGTTATCCCACGATCTACGAGACCGGCAGCGACATCGCCGTACTCGAACTCGAGATCCCCAACGACGGGGCCGACCAACCCGATTGGAGGCTCTTCCGCGTGAGCGACCGCGCTTCATCCTGAGCGGTGGTGACGCCGTAGGACATACCGGACCGGGTCATCGAGACCGATGTCGTAGGTGCACTCGTCCGCCCGCGGGTCGGGGACGAACGACCACAACAGCGCACCGTCGGCCCCGAGGTCGCGGTACCGCGTGAGCGTGCGGTCGACGATCTCGGCACGCTCACGTAGGTCGAGACACGAGCCGGCCCGGACCCCGAGTTCGGCGACGAGCATCGGCTTCGACAACCGGGCGAGCCGCTGCTCGAGGAACTGCGCGTCGTCGTAGTCGTGGTACTGCACGACGTCGAGCTGCTCCGCGTCCGTCACGATCTCGAAATCGTCGCCGGCCGAACCGCACTGGTCGCCTCCGATGGTGCCGACCGTGACGAGCCGGTCCGGGTCGTGTGCGCGGACGATTCCTGCCGCCTCGTCGATCCAGTTGCGGAGCAGTCGCGCACCACCGGGAAAGCACTCGCGTCGTTCGAGGGTGCATTCGTCGTCGGTGCAGGTCGCGGTCTCTGGTTCGCCGATCAACTCCCACATCGCCACCGAGGGCGACGATCCCCACCGTTCGACGGCCGTCGCGACCCAGTCGTCGTAGGCGAGCACATGACCGGGCAGCGGGTCGCGCCAACCGGTGTCGTACCAATCGGCCTGCTTGTATCCACCCGCGTCGCAATCACTGTCCTGCGGCGCGAGAACCGGGATCACGTACACCCGGTGCCGTTCGGCAGCGTCGAAGACGGCGTCGAGTGCGGAGAAGTCGAGCATGTCGCCGATCCGGTGCACGGCGTGGGACTGGAAGGCGTCGAAACGCACCACCGATCGGGGCGCCAGCGCACCGAAGAACTCGTCGAGATCCACCTCGGCACCGCATCCCCTGTTGATCTCCCAGCGCGTACCCAGCTGATAGGCGTTGAGCCCGGCGGGCCACCACGGACGGTCGTCGAGAACGAGCCGGTCGCCGTCCGCGCGGACCACCGGAAGATCCTCCGGAGGCGAGGGACGCGACGAAGTATCCTGCGCGCAGGCCGCGAGCAGGAGCAGAAGTGTGGTAGCAACCACAGCGACGCGCACGTTCAGAGACTAACCCGCGAGGTCGTGTGCACACGGGGCGGCCGGAAACATCGGGGCCTCCGTGGTGTATCCGGCCGTTCCGAGCGCAGGATCCGACGCGGACGTCAGCTGGGACGCGCGTCGGGGTGCTTGTGCACGAAGTTCAGGTACGCCTTCGACGGGGTGGGCCCGCGCTGGCCCTGGTACTTGGATCCGACCTTCGCGCTGCCGTAGGGGTGCTCGGCGGGGCTCGTCAGCCTGAACAGGCACAGCTGACCGATCTTCATTCCCGGCCACAGCGTGATCGGCAGGTTCGCGACGTTGGACAGCTCGAGGGTGATGTGCCCGTCGAAGCCCGGGTCGATGAAACCGGCCGTCGAGTGTGTGAGCAGGCCGAGCCGGCCCAGCGACGACTTGCCTTCGAGGCGACCGGCGAGGTCGGCCGGCAAGGTGCACCGCTCCATCGTCGACCCGAGCACGAACTCGCCGGGATGCAGCACGAACGGCTCACCCTCGGGCACCTGCACCAGCGACGTCAGTTCGTCCTGCTGCTCCGCCGGGTCGATGTGGGTGTAGCGGGTGTTGTTGAAAACGCGGAACAGGCTGTCGAGCTTGACGTCGACACTCGACGGCTGCACGAGTTCCGGATCGAAGGGGTCGATGCCGAGATGGCCGGAAGCGATCTGGGCGCGGATGTCACGATCGGAGAGCAGCACGGATAGAGGTTAACAACCTGCTCGGGGCCGGCCGGACAGGTGCTCTACGTGGACTGATCCTTACGCAGTTGCTCCGAGATGATCAGCAGCAGCTCGGTGCACTCCTCGATCACGTCGTCGCGATCCATCGGGACCGTGCCGTCGAGCCACGCCGTCAGTGCCTGCGCAAGCCCTCCGACGACGTAGTGTGCCGCAAGGTCGAGGCGCGGGCTCGGGGCGACCGCGTAGATGTTCTCGGCCTGCGCCGTGACGAGGCCGGCGAACATCCGGGTCGAATCCAGGCGCCGCCTGGACAGCTGCGGATTGGCCTGGCTGACGGAGAACATGATGCGGCCGAGCCGGGGGTCCTCCTCGATCTCGTGGACGATGTTCTCGACACCTGCGCGGACGATGACGCGGTCGTCGCCCGTCGGTGCGGCCGTCACCGCGGCCATCGTGCTCTCGGCGATGCGCTGGACCACGTGGTCGTAGACGGCTTCGGTCAGCTCGTCGCGGTCGGTGAAGCTCTCGTAGAAGTAACGCGACGCCAGGCCGGCGCGCTTGCAGACGCCGCGGACGGACAACGTGGGCTCGCCCTCGGCGGCGCCGAGGAGGTCGAGGCCGGCCTCGACGAGCTGGGCTCGTCGATCGGCCTGCCGTTCCTCACCTGCGCGTCCACCGTAGAGCCGTCCAGTCGTCATGAGTCCATCTTCGCAGCGTTCCACCGTCACGCCCTAACCCACTCCGAACACGAGCACGTTCACATGACGGCAGGTGAAGGGGACGCGACGCCATGTTTTGGCACGACATTGCAAGTGCCACAGGAAACTATCGAGCACTTCTCGCCGGCACCGGACGGCGGATCCGGACGGGACGGTCGCTCGTCCACAGGCCCTGCGGGTCTGCTACAGTGTGCTCCGAAGCTTTGGGCGGGAGTCGACGAAAATCGGCGAACGCCCAGCGTGCCGATGTAGTTCAATGGTAGAACATCAGCTTCCCAAGCTGAATACGCGGGTTCGATTCCCGTCATCGGCTCCCATAAGAACCCGCCCCCACCAGTATGGGAGCGGGTTTTTTGCTGTCACGGCCTCGATGTCACAGGCCGGTGATGTCACAACGGTGTCACTACCGCCCCGAAAACCGACGCTGCACCCTTCAATGCGTCGTCCTGACTGTGCGCGTAAACCTGCATCGTGAAGGCCGCATTCGAGTGCCCGATCCACGCTGCGATCACCGCGACCGGAACCCCCTGAAGGTGCAGCATGGTCGCTGCGGTGTGCCGACAGTCGTGCAGACGCAGCGGCCGGACGCCGGCCCTCTCTGCGAACTCACGCCAGTACCGCGACAGCACCGCAGGGTTGTACGGCTCCCCCGCCTCGTTGCTCACGACCGCTTCACCTGACCCGTAGTCAGGGCCGAGCTCGAGACGTTCCTTCTTCTGCCGCAGCCGAGCTGCCTCGAGTGCCGCCTTCAGTGGTGCGGACAACGGGAGGGTGCGCCTGGATGTCTCGGTCTTCGGTTCGTTCTCGACAGCTTTACTGCCTGCCATGACTCGGTTCGTCGCGATCGACAGAGTGCCGGCCTCGAAGTCGATGTCCGACCATCGCAGCCCCGCAATCTCACCGCGCCGTAGCCCACACAATGCGAGGTGCCAGGCGTGCCCGTTGCGATCCGTCGCCGCGGCCGACAGCAGCTTTCGGACCTCCGCTTCGGTGTAGGTGTTCATCGACTTGTACGGCACCGGTACCCGGTCGACAGCTGCCGCGACGTTGCGCGGGATGAGTCCCTGTTCGACGGCATCTGCGAGGACCTGTTGCACGGTGGCAATCACCTTGTTGACCGCGGCCACCGACCACGGTTTCCGCTTCCGTCCTTTCGCCGTCAGGGTGCCACCCGTGAGGAGGTCTTTCACCAGGTCGTCAATGTGACGTTTCGTGAGCGACTGCACCGTTTTGCCGCCGTGCCGTTCCCGTAGTGGCGCGAGGTCGTATTCGAGCTTGGACAGAGATGTTGCTCGGAGGTTGTGCCGACCGGCGATGTAATCGGCGCAGAGCTGCTCGACCGTGACTGCGGACCGTGCGACGTAGGTGCCGGCATCGACTTCGCTGCTGATCTTCGCGTGCGCTGCGGTGGCCTCGTCGAGTGTCTTGTACCGCTTGCGTGTCTGCCGCCGCTTCCCTGTGACAGGGTCGGGCCCGGCATCGAGGGTGACCTCGTAACGCACTTCACCGGACGCGAGGGTGACCTTCCGCATCCCCGGTAAGAGCCGCTGCCGCCTACTCATCGAACACACTCTTCCGCAATTCCTGAATTGCCCCTTCGAGCTGATTGAGTAGCTGCTGAACATCCTTGAGTGCCGTTGCTTCCTGCGAGCCCGCGGCTTGTCCCAGACTTCGCACGGTGGCGATGGCCCAGTCGCGACGCACAGGCGCATACTCACGGATTCGTTCAACGAGCTGTCGTCCATCCTCCGGTGTGTGGGGCTCCCCTAGCGACGAGTCTCCAATGAACCATCGGAGCGCCTTGTAACTCTCTACTTCTTCGATGGCGGGCAGTGCCCGAACCGCACCACCCGGCAGGTCGGGGTACATCAGAAGGATGGGCGGTACCCCCAGCGCCGCAGCGAGAACCGTTATCTCAGCGAGATCGATTTTCCCTGCCCGGGCGTTGTTTTCGATCTTCGAGATGGCCACACGAGTAATGGGATAACCCAGCTCGCGGGTTCTTTCGGCGAGGTCGACTGCGGTCATCCCAAGCCGAGCCCGCCTCCGCGCCACGGCCGTACCAACTCGGCCGGCCTGTTCCAACTGCCAAGACTTTGCTTCCTCGTCAATGTTTGGCATTGCGACATCTTCGCATACGCCTTGACGCATCCGCGAACGTTCGTGTAGACATTTCGTTAACGCACCACACATGACAATTACGAGGTGCATTCCGGCACATTGGAGGAAAGATGGAAACCACAACCGCAAAGCTCCACCGTCTCGACGCTGCGTGCGATCGTCTCGGAATCGGTCGATCGAAGCTCTACGAGCTGATGGATGCCGGGGAAATCCGCAGCGTAAAGATCGGGCGGAACCGACTCGTTCCCGAGTCCGCGATCGTCGAGTTCATCGAACGACTTGAGAACAGCGCTGCGTGATGAGCGGCTACTTCGGTGACGAACCGACCTCCCAGCGGTGCGACTACCCCCGCAGGCTGCACCACCTGCTCGGAGTCGAACACGACTACACCGAGCACCCGAAAGAGAACGCCCCCGACGCCGGCCAGGGCATCGAGGGCAACGAATCCAACCTCTAACCAGGAGAAGGAATCATGACCAATCATATCCCGTCCGCTGGCGAGATCGCCGAGACCGCATTCGCCGAGGGCTACAGCACCCTGACGATCAACCAGGCCGTGCAAGTTCGGCACCAGCTCGACAACATGCGCGACCCCGGCTACACCCGTGAAACCTGGGTCGAACTCGCGATGCTCGGCGCAAAGAACATGCACGACGCCAACATCGCGATGCTCGCCGCCGCCACCGTCGACGAGATTGAGCCCCCTCGAGGATTCCAGCCTGACGATGGTGATGAGTGGCATCTGGACCACAACAGCCGCGTGACCCGCTGGTGGAGCAAGTCGATCGGCGACAGTGCCGCATCAATCAGCGTGCGTGTCATCGACGAGATCACCGAAGGCCGCATCGTCCGCCGTGAACCGCAGCTCTGCGTCAACGCCGAGGGCGCATTCACCGCGTCGGAAGCTCACGACATCATCGACAACTTGCAGGCCGCGATCCGGGCCCTCGCCGAGAGCGAGGGGGACCTGTGAGCGAGTTGTACCGCCACATCGACGGCGAACCGGTCGTCAGCGCAAAGGGACTCGCCCTGCTACTCGGTGTTTCCGAAGACCAGGTCCGCGCTCTTGCACAGTTCCGAGGCACCGGCGTCGACGCTCTACCTCCGGAGTGGGTGAAGGCCGGCCTTCGGCGCGCCAAGGAATACCAGGCCGCTACCGGGCATGACGACATGCTCGGCGCGCTCGAGTACTGGGCCGCACGGGAGGCGAAATGACGACTCTCGAACTGTTCCTCGTCGTCGTGTTGTTCGCTGAGAACATCGCACTCCTGGTCGCGCACGTCACCGACAGTCACACGGTCGGAAACGACAGGTTCGGTGAGGCCGCCACGAACTCGATGCGGAGGCGACCCTGACCACCTGACAACACATTCCCGCTCGACAAAAGGGCCCGGTCCAAACGTCCTGTTGAGCCTGCTTTTCAAGGCCCGGTGCAAACGAACCTGAAAAGCGAAGCGGGCCGGGTAGGTCCAATCCCTCCCGGCCCGCGACCTCCACGAAAGGAGTGCGCCCATGCACTCACAGTCTAATCCTTCCCCCACCGATAATGTCCTCGCCGCCGCTCACCGTGACCTGCTCGCAGTGGCGCAGCAGTGGATCGCACATCAACCGGCCGGGACGACCTTCACCGCCGCGCAGATGGCGCTGTATCTGCCGCCGCACGCGAACGACAAGCCGTGCCGCCTCGGAGTGCTCGTGCGTGAGCTGAACCGCCGCGGCTACATCGAGTTCCACGGATACGGCCCCCGTGCCGCAGACGGCGACTGGGACGCCCCAGCGCGCGTCTGGCGTCGCACCGGACTCGAGATCGAAGGTGAGGCCGCAGCATGAGCATCAATCACCCCCGAACCATGCTCGAACGCGGATTCGCGCTCGGACCCCTCGAAGGCAAGAAGGCATTCCTCCCCGGAGGATTCCACGCCTTCACCACCAGCCGAGACGAACTCAACCAGATCGCTCGCCGCTACCCCGAATGCAACTGGGGAGGCCGCAAAATAGGCGTGATCGCCTTCGACGAAGATCCACGCCACGGTGGGAATCTCGACGACATCGGCCCCGACGTACTCGACACCCTCGTAGTACGCACGGGCACCGGAGGCCAGCACGCCTACTTCCAGTTCGACGGGAAGATCCGCGGCAAGCTCGCCGACTATCCCGGCATCGACCTCAAATCCGGTCGCACCGGCTACACCGTCATGCCCGGATCGGTTCACCCCGACACCGGACTCCTCTACGTGATCGAACGGAACATCGAGATCAAACCCCTCCCGCAAAGACTGCTCCCTCTTGTGAAGCCGCCGACCTACACGCCGCAGCCGACCGTGCTCAGCCCCGAACGGCGAAGCAACGGCATCGTCCGCAAAGTTGCCGAAGCCTCCGAGGGGGGACGTAACGCGGTCACGTTCTGGGCGTTCTGCCGAGCGTTGGAAAGAGGGGAGCAGTCATTGGTGCACGAGATTCGGGCCGCGGCCGTTGCGGTCGGTCTCGCCGAACGGGAGATCGAAACGTGCCTGCGGTCGGCGCAGCGCACCGTGGGGAGTGCCGCATGAGCGACAACGATCACGAACCGCAGTCTGTGCGCGTCAGCTCCGGTGCCGATGTTCTCGACGACCTCGAAGAGTGGTTCGGTCGCTTCATCTCGGTGCCGGACGACCGGGACCTGGCACTGCTCGCTCTGTGGGCGGCCAGCACCCACTTGGCGCTCGAGACGTACACGACCCCGCGGTTGTTGCTCGACTCGACGCTGCCCGGTAGCGGCAAGACCACGGTGCTCGACCACTTCCAGCGACTCTGCTACCAACCCGTACAGGCCGCTGCGCTGTCCTCACCGGCGCTGCTGGTGCGGTTGCTGCAGAACGGCATCCGAACCATCTGCATCGACGAGGTAGACCGGTCGCTGTCACCGAACAAACCGGGTGTTGAGGATCTGATCGGCATCATCAACAGCGGCTACCGCCGAGGCGCAACACGTCCCGTTCTTGTGCCGGCGAAGGGCGGTAACTGGGTCGTCAAGGAAATGCCGACGTTCGCGCCTGTCGTGATGGCCGGCAACTCTCCGCACCTTCCGGACGACACCCGATCCCGGGCCATCCGTGTGCTGTTGATGCCCGACCTCGACGGCACCGCCGAGGATTCGGATTGGGAGTACATCGAAGATGACGCTTTGGCGCTCGGTGCTCGCCTGGCCGAGTTCGCCGACTCCGTCCGAGACGACATCCCGAAGTTGGCTGTCGATCTTCCCAAGGGGTGTATCGGCCGGGCGAAAGAGAAGTGGCGTCCACTGAAGCGGGTCGCTGTCGCGGCCGGGTCGCATTGGCCGGAGATCGTCGACGAGCTGATTCGTCGGGACCTGGACGAAGCCCTAGCCGAACGTGAAGCCGGTTTACAGCGAATCCCACCCGGTATGCAGATGATGTCCGATCTGCACGCTGTGTGGCCGAAGGACACCGACTTCGTACCTACAGCCGAACTCGTCGCGGCCCTGATTCTCCACAATCCGGAGTACTGGGGGATGAACAGTCCGTACGGCAAGGCGCTGACGGATAAGCGTCTGGGGACGCTGGTGTCTCAGGCATCGAAGGTGACGTCTCAAAGACCGGGTGGGCGAGGCCCCCGCGGGTACTCGAGGGCGGTTCTTGCACCGGTTTGGAACCGCTTGGGAATAGGTCGGAAACAACGCGGTGCATCCGGCGAAGACGGTGCATCCGGTGCGGATTTGCACCGGATTAACCGTGATAACCGCGTGCACCGGGTAGAAACAGACCCCCTGCTATCCGGTGTTCAATCCGGATATTCGCAGGTAGAAGGCGAATCTGATCCGGCTATCGGCTGCACCGTATGCGGGCAGCCACTTCTCACAGATGCATCCCAGCAATCCGGCATCTGCGCCGTCCGAGACGACGACCACAACACCGCAAGGGAGAACGCAGCATGACCGCTGAACAGATCACCACGACCATCGAAACACTCACCGCTGAAGTCCGCGCCGTCATGATCGGCAAGCGGCAAGTCACCCTCAGCGTGTATCGACAGCTCGACACGATCCCGTGGGCGGACATCGAGCCGTTCGGTCGCGTGCGAGACAAACAAGACGGCCGCCCGGGGATCTACGTGGTCGGCCGGCATCGCGACACAGGAGTGCTGTCCCGGGCATCTATCCATCGAGACAGCTGGGTCGAGGAGGCTCCCGGACATTTCGTTCACTGGGTGTATCACGATCAGAACGGAAGTCGACACCCCGGACATCGCTCATACGAGATGGGGGGGTCCCACGGCCGGACGCTCCGCTGGGGCGCGGGGATTGGCGATGTAGCGAACGATGGATGCTCCGCGTGGAGGCGACTGGACGCCCATCGCACGAACCGCGACGAAATTCGATCTGGGGAGTACTGCAACCTCCCTGAACTCTTGGCCGAGTCTCGGAGGATCGCGAGGGGGCGCATCGCGGAGCTCGTCCCGCACGAGCTCGAATACCAGGAGGCCAAGAAACTCCCTCTTATCGTGTTGGCCGGCCTCCGATGACCCGCCGCAGCACCTCCCGGATCCCTGCTATCCCGCCGCTGCTCGAGCGCCTCATCGATCCCCGGTTGACCGGTGCCCGATGCGCCGGACGAGCACCGTGGTTCGACGCCGAACTCGACGACGAGACCACCGAGCAAAGATCGGCACGGCTGGCGTGGGCTCGCCGTCAGTGCCGAGAGTGCCCCGTCGCATCCGCCTGCCGCACAGCAGGCCTCGAACAAGACCGCGCACTCGGTGTCTGGGCCGGCCGGGTGCACGGATTGCCCGGCCGGCCCGGAAGGGGGCAGTCATGCGACTTCACGCCCGCAACATGACCCCCGACGTGTTCCTCGACAAGCACGCCCACCGCACCGTCGTGCTCCGCTTCGCCGGCCTCCGCATCACCATGACCCCCACCGAAGCCCACGCCCTCGCCGACCAGCTCCACGACGCAGCCGAACGGAGCGAACCATGACACCTCCCGTGCAACGCCTCGCCCCCGGCGTCCTCCTCCTCACCGGAGACGCCGTGCAAGCCCTCGCCTACGCGGTCCAGGTCGCCCAACGTGCACGACAACGCAACGGACTACCACCGTCACGCGCCCTCGCTGCGCTGGCTTCCGCAGCGGGACAACAGGACACCGAACCGGCATCCGCACTCGAGACTGAACCCGAATGGATCACCACCGAGGAGGCAGCCCGAATGCTCGGCATCAGCGACCGGCAGGCCCGCCGACTCGCCCCCCGACTCGGTGGCCGGCTCACCGGCGGCCGCTGGCTACTGGACCGGCGCGCCGTCACCGAACACCAGGAAGGACAGGCAGCATGACCCCACCTGACCGGCGAGAGATCGTCGACTACCTCGCCGCTCTCGACCCCGCCGAATACCAGAAACTCGTCATCGAATCCCGAGGGGCGCCCCCGCCCCAGGCGGGCACCACCGAATCCCGCGCCGAGTATGTGCGGGGCACCCAGGCCCGCCTCGCCGCAGCGTTCGACGACCTCGACCGGCAGGAGGGCCGCAAGTGACCACCCCCGACCAGCCCGACACCCCCGAACAGGTATGGGCGCGGCACTACCTCCGTCACCAGCTGCCCGCCGAACGTACAGCCGCAGCCAAAGCCGAACGTGAAGCCCAGACAGCATTCGAGACGATCCTCGCCGAACAACCCTGGATCGCTGCCCTGCTCAACGTCGCCACAGCACGCCGGCAGAAACGACTGACAGCCGAACGCGAAGACCAGGCACGCACCATCCTCGGACTGCCCGTGCACAACCGCACCGAACCGCTCGTCAGCATCGGCCACTGGGATAACGGACAGCTCAGTGCTGACTTCCTCGCTCGACCGATCGCGCAGGTCGTCGACAAGCAAGCAGCACAACACGAGCAGCAGCAGCGAACAGAACGCGAACAGCAGATCACTGCACTCATCGCCGATGACACACGGATCGCTGAACTCCGAGTGATCAACGAACGCGACGAACGCGCCGCCGAACAAGACCCCGTCGAACAGGTCAGGGCTGGAGGAGGACGAGTGGACGTCGACACCATCGACATCGACGGACAACCCCACACCCGATACTTCAACCTCGACACCCGAGCCGAAGTCATCATCCGCCCCGACGGCAACGTCTACCGCCGGCCTCCCCGCACCCACGCCGTAGACCAGCCCGCCGACTGGACCACCTAAGTCCCACCCCCACAGACCGTGGGCGTCAACGCCACCCCTCGGAACCCGACGACAGCCGGCAGCAACGCCGCAGGGGAACGATGGTCGGAAGAGCCGCACACCTCCTTTCGTGCAGCGAAGACACCACCAGCGCCCACCCGCCGGGACCGCCCACACACCACACGGGCGGTCCCGGCCCCCACACACCAACCACACCCCCGGGCCCCACCCCCTCGAGGGGGCAACGGCCGCAACACGGCGAGGCGTCCAATATCCCCCCGGCTCCCGAAACACTGTGACCTATGAAGGATCGACCTATGACGAAACCGAAAGCGCCGGCCGGGCTGAAACCGGGTGGCCGGAAACTGTGGATTCGGGTGCTCGATGACTACGAGCTGGCCGAGCACGAGTTGCAGATTTTGCAGCAGGCTGCCCGCACCATCGATCAGATCGACGAGCTGGCGGCGATCGTGAAGGCGGATGGTTCGATGCAGGAGTCGCCGCAGGGCAGGCGGGTGCATCCGGCGGTGCAGGAGCTTCGTCAGCAGCGCATCGTCCTTGCTCGGCTGCTGGCCGCTTTGAACATTCCGGCGGAGGAGGACGGGTCTCGTCCGGTGCGGGCCCCGCGGGGTGTGTACGGCATTCGGGGCACGGCATGAGACGCCGCACTCGGGAAGCGGCGAATCTGGTGCCGCATGAGTTGTGGTGTTTCGATCCTGGTGATTGGCCGGCGGTGGAGTTGGTGGATGCGGTGGAGTTGTGGCGCACTGCTCGCCGGGAGTGGGCACGGTCGCATGACTGGCCGGGTGGTGCGGTGGAACGGATCGTCTCCGGCCTGGATGTGCGCCGGGCCGTGATGTTCGACCAGGTCCCGCCGGGTGGTCGACGGGTGCGATGGTCACAGGGGCGTCGCCGCTGCTGTGATGCGGGGTAGGTGAGTGTGCACCTGGTTGTGTTCGGCGCTCTGCGTGCGATACAGCGCGCCACATGATCGACGCTGACGGACTTTCTTCGGGGTGGTGTGGGGCGTCAGCCATTGCAAGATGTGTTCCTTTATCTGTAACGTTACGGATATGAGCACACATCTCCGTCAGTGCCCGATCTGCTCGACCGAAGTGCCGGCCGACGCTCCGATGGTCGCGGCTGAGGTGGGTAGGCGAGAAGATCTGCGCAAACGGTTCTGTTACCGCCGGGAGCCGATCTGCATGTCGTGCGCGCGGTCGTCGTGGAATCCCGAGTCGTCAGACGGGAAGCTCATTGCTTGGCACCACGGCGTCGATGGTGTGACGGCCACGTGTGAGGTCTGTCGTCAGCTGGTGGTGGTGCGGCCGGACAAGCGCCGGAAGGTGGTGACATGTTCGGATCGATGCCGACTGTCCCAGTACAAGACGAAACGTGTTCCATCATCCGTAACGTGTGACGTTTGTGGGAACACATTTGAAGCCAGGGCTGGTGCACGGTACTGCTCGCCTGCCTGCCGACAGAAGGCGTACCGCGACCGGAAGTAACCACAACGCGGTGTCACACCGATGTCACTAAGCCCGGACAATCACCGCGGATTCAGGCGGACGGCAATGGATCGATTTCGCAGGTAGAACGCAATTTCCTGGATGTCACCGGATCTCAAGAACCGGCTCGGTCCGTCTTCCCAAGCTGAATACGCGGGTTCGATTCCCGTCATCGGCTCCACAGCACATGAGATGTGCCGATCCCTATCTGTCCCCTGTTCCCCCTCTGTGGCGACCATCGTGCGCTCGCGACTCGAGCGATTCGACGTCCCGAGGTTTCGCTCCCCAGGGTTCCGGCCGGTCCACGAGATACGAGCAGGCGGTATCGACGAGCTCGGGTAGCGGCAGGGTGCCGTCCAGGGCGACGCCGTCCTCGTCGGCCCCGAGCGGCTCGAGCGTCTCGAACTGCGAAGCCACCAGTGTCTCGGAGAAGAAGTGGCCGCCGCGTTCGCGAATCCTCGACCTCACGACGTCCACGGGCACGTCCAGATGCAGGAAGACGCTCGGAGTGCCGGAACGCAGAATGTCTCGATACGACCGCTTCAGTGCCGAGCACGCGACCACCGGAGTCCCGGTACTTGCGGCGGCGGCCGCCGCGACGGCGCGCAGCCACGGCTCACGATCCTCGTCGTCGAGCGCCCGGCCGGCGCGCATCTTCTCGATCGACGACGCGCTGTGGTAATCGTCCGCATCGATGAACACGCCGCCGATCCCGTCTGCAAGCTTCCGCGCGAATGTCGTTTTCCCGCATCCACTCACGCCCATCACCACAACGGCCATGCCACATCGTAACGACGGGGAGGTTGTGGTCGCTCCCGTCGACATTCTCGACCCCAACCTCAGAAGTTCACCCGAAGCAGCATGGCCGCCACCCCCGAAGGGAGTGACGGCCACGGGGCTGCGGTGACGTCTAGACGGTCGCGGCGACCGTTTCCTCGCCCTCGGCCGGGGCGCTCGTGCGGATCAGGTGGTCGAACGCGCCGAGCGCGGCCGTCGCACCCGCACCTGCGGAGACGATGATCTGCTTGTACGGGACGGTCGTGCAGTCGCCGGCGGCGAACACACCCGGCACCGAGGTGCGGCCGTGGTCGTCGACGACGATCTCGCCGCGCGGGCTGAGTTCGACCGTGCCGGACAGCCATTCGGTGTTCGGCAGCAAGCCGATCTGGACGAACACGCCGTCCAGGTCGAGGGTGCGCGACTCGTCGGTGGTGCGGTCGGTGTAGGTCAGGCCGGTGACCTTCGCACCGTCGCCGAGGACCTCGGTGGTCAGGGCGCTGACGATGATGTCGACGTTGGGCAGGCTGCGGAGCTTGCGCTGCAGCACCTCGTCGGCGCGCAGCACCGAGTCGAACTCGATGAGGGTCACGTGGGCGACGACACCGGCGAGGTCGATGGCGGCCTCCACACCGGAGTTGCCGCCGCCGATGACCGCGACGCGCTTGCCCTTGAACAGCGGGCCGTCGCAGTGCGGGCAGTAGGTGACACCCTTGTTGCGGTACTCGTCCTCGCCGGGCACGTTCATCGCGCGCCAGCGAGCACCGGTGGAGACGATGACGCTGCGCGAGAGCAACCGGGCGCCGCTCTCGAGCTCGACCTCGACCAGGCCGCCCTCGGTGGGGGCGGGGGTGAGCTTCGATGCCTTCTGGACGTTCATGATGTCGACGTCGTACTGCCGCACGTGGTTCTCGAGTTCGGCGGCGAACTTCGGGCCCTCGGTGTAGGGGACGGAGGGAAAGTTCTCGATGGCCATGGTGTCGAGCACCTGGCCGCCGAAGCGCTCGGCGAGAACGCCGGTGCGGATCCCCTTGCGGGAGGCGTAGATCGCGGCGGTCGCGCCGGCCGGTCCACCGCCGACGACGAGGACGTCGAAGGGGTCCTTCTCGCTGATCGCGGCGGCGGCGCGCTCGGCGGAGCCGGTGTCGAGCTTGCCGACGATCTGCTCGAGGTTCATGCGGCCGGAGCCGAACAGCTCCCCGTTGAGGAAGACGGTCGGCACGGCCATGACCTGGCGGGCGTCGACCTCGTCCTGGAAGAGGGAGCCTTCGATGGCGGTGTGCTTGATGCGCGGATTGGTCACGCACATCACGTTCAGGGCCTGCACCACGTCGGGGCAGTTCTGGCACGACAGCGAGAAGAAGGTCTCGAAGTGGAAGTCGCCCTCGAGATCGCGCACCTGCTCGAGCAGCTCCGCGGCCTCCTTCGACGGGTGGCCGCCGACCTGCAGCAGGGCGAGTACGAGGGAGGTGAACTCGTGGCCGAGCGGGATGCCCGCGAACTCGACCTCGATGTCGGTACCGACCCGGCGGATCAGGAAGGAGGGGCGACGGGTGGCTTCACCGTCGCGTACATGGGTGACCAGGTCGGACATGCCGGCGATCTGGTCGAGGAGGCCGGCGAGTTCCGTGGACTTCGGTCGGTCGTCGAGGGACGACACGAGCTCGATCGGCTGGGTGACCTTCTCGAGGAGGGACTTCAACTGGGCGGCAAGGGAGGCATCGAGCATGAGGATCTACTCCAGAGGTGGAAGAACTGTGACCGGAAGAGATGGGAGTCGGCGAACTTCTCAGCTCGAGCCGAGCGGACCCGGACGGTGCCCGGTGGCACGGGACATTCGATCCCGTGCCACCGGAACGGTTTCCGTCGACGAATCAGATCTTGCCGACGAGCTCCAGCGACGGAGCGAGGGTGTCGTCGCCCTCTTCCCACTTGGCCGGGCAGACCTCGCCCGGGTGGCTGCGGACGTACTGAGCGGCCTTGACCTTGCGGACGAGTTCGGCGGCGTTGCGGCCGATGCCCTCGGCGGTGACCTCGGTGAACTGGATGACGCCGTCCGGGTCGACCAGGAAGGTGCCGCGGTCGGCCAGGCCCTGCTCCTCGCGGAGCACCTCGAAGTCGGTGCTGATCTGCAGGGTCGGGTCACCGATCATGGCGTACTTGATCTTGCCGATGGTCTCGGACGAGCCGTGCCACGCCTTGTGCGTGAAGTGCGTGTCGGTCGAGACGGAGAAGACCTCGACGCCGAGCTTCTGCAGCTCCTCGTAGTGGTCTGCGAGGTCGCCGAGCTCGGTCGGGCAGACGAAGGTGAAGTCTGCGGGGTAGAAGAAGAAGATCGCCCACTTGTCCTTGATGTCCTCGTCGGACACGGTCACGAAGGCGCCGTCCTTGAAAGCCTCGGCCTTGAAGGGCTTGATCTTCTTGTTGATCAGCGACATGTAAGAACCTCACTCATCTCGATGGGGTTGACGACTCCGACGTTATCCGCGAACTATTGATTGTGCCAATCGATAGTTTCTAGAAATTCGATAAGCAAGGGCTATAAAACATCGTTCGACCAGCTCATCGCATGTCGCCCTTCGTAAATGTGACAGAACACACAACCTGTACGACAGGGCACTCCGGCCCGCCGTCGAGAGGACAATGGAACCGATGCACTCACGACCGACATACCGCCGCACCGGATCCGGTGAACCTCTCCTCCTCCTGCACGGCATCGGCGCCACGATGGACGACTTCTCCACACTCGTCCCGCGACTCGCCGAGCACTTCGACGTGCTGAATGTCGACCTGCCCGGCCACGGTTCGTCGCCGAAGCAGAAGGGCCGTCCCACGATCGCGGCCCTCACCGACACCCTCGTCGAGACTCTCGACGCGCACGGACTCGACCGGGTGCACGTGCTGGGCAACTCGCTCGGCGGCCGGCTCGCGATCGAACTTGCCGTGCGCAACCGTGCTCATTCGGTGGTGGCCCTGTCCCCTTCCGGTCTCGGACTGCCCCCGGAGCGGATCTTCCAGGGCGCGCTCATGACGACCGCCCGCCTGCTCAACAAGGCCCGCAGCCCGTTCATCGAACCGATGGCGCGCACTGTCGTGGGCCGTACGGCGCTCACAGCAGGACTCCGCGCGATGCCGTGGAAGACGTCGCACACCGAATCGCTGTCGGTCAAGGGCGGCTTCGCCGAGTCCGACGGCTTCTGGTCGATGCTGTGGGATGGCGTCCTGACCGACGTGCCCACAGGCCTCGGCCGCATCTCGTGCCCTGTCACCCTCGCGCAGGGCGTCCTCGACACGGTCGCGGCGGCGCAGACCGTGCTGTACGCACCGCTGATCCCCGGGGCACGGTTCGTACCGCTCCCCTGGGCCGGCCACGCACCGCAGTCCGACTGTCCCGAGACCATCGTCGACCTCGTGCGCCGGACCGCCGCGCGCGCCACCGACGCCTACTGCCGATAGGACTCGACCTCGTCGACCGGCCGTGCCTGCGCGCCGTCCGGATCGTCGCCGAACTCGGCCTTCGCGCGACGCTGCCGCAGCAGGTCCCAGCACTGGTCGAGCCTCTTCTCGACAGCGGCCAGCCGCTGCAGGTCCTCGTCGCTCGGACCGTCCGCGCCGGTTCGTGAGCGCAGCGTCTTCTCCTCGTCCACCAGCTTCTCGATGTGCTGGAAGAGGTCGTTCTCGTCCATGGGAAACTCCCTCGATGTGGTGTTCCGTCGGCATAGCCTCATCCGGCAGGAGTGAAACCGCCGCCGGTTTCGCACCCGACCGGCCGGGTATCTCCTCGACATGAGCATCGAAGACGGTCCCGGCGACACCCTCAGCCCCAGCGAAGGCCTCGACGCCGACGAAGTGCGGAACAACGACGGTGACGAGGTCGTCGACCCGCCCGAGGGCTGGAGCGGCGCCGACAAGTTCGGAACGACCCCGCGTGAAGAGCAGGAAGGCGAGTCGCTGGACCAGCGCCTCGCCGAGGAGGAACCCGACGTCGAACCCGCCGAACCGCTGGACACGCCCGTCGCGGCGACACCGGAGGACGAACTCACCGAGGACGTCGACGAGGTGATCGACGACGCCACCACCGGCGCGCCCGAGGACTCGAAACTCGCCGACGAGGTCGACGGGGTGATCGTGCAGGATTCGCGTGTCGACCGCGGTCAGATCAGCGGCGCCCCCGAGGACGGGGAGTCGATCTTCCCGATCGTCGAATAGCAAGCGTGTCCGGGGCGGTCACCGTGCGGGCGTGAGTTCCGGCAGCGTCCAGCTGCCGTCGATGATCGCCGCCCTGGGCCGGTAGAGACGGACGAGGAAGTTCCAGCCCTCCGGAGTCGGAATCGCGTTCGGCGTGCCTTCGGGGAAATCGCCGAAGCGCACGGTGACCGAACCGTCCTCGTTCGGCTTTCCCGTGATGTTGTTGACGCTGTACGCCTCGCGTGGGTTGGGTGCGAAGAAACCTTCCGCGTCGTAGACGGACACCGACCAGAACCCGTCGACGGGAACGTCGTCGAGCGTCAGCTCGTAGTTCCCCGACGGGAGCTGGGGTGCGACGCCGATGTAGGAGGCTTCGCTGCTCGGCAGACCGCCCCACCCGGCCGCGGTGCCGATGAGGTGCCTCACCGGATCGACCTCGTCGGGACGACCGAACGTCGAATCGAAACCGGTGAGCCCGGAAGCGAGTCGGAGCAGCGCCGTGCGGGTCGCATCGAGACTCGCCGTGTCGTACTCGGGTGCGGTGAACGGCCGCGCCGACGCCGCGTCGATGCGTATTCCGTCCTGGATCGCGGCCGCCGCTTTCAGGTCGTCGGGGTCGGCCGGATCCGCCAGGGTGCGAACCGCGACGACCACATGGGGCGACTCGGCGTCGAGACGGTGACTGCCGGCCTCGTGGTGGATGGCGCGGACGAAATGATCCCGATCGAGGACCATCGCAGAGACGTAGCGGTCGCCGTGCTCGGGCAGGGTGAGCGTCGCGCCCTCCGAGACGTCGACGACTGCGAAACTGTACAGGGTGTCGCGGTTGAGGCGGATCACGGTCTGCCGGTCGATCGCCGCCGGTTCTCGGTTGTGCAGCAGCAGATTCACGCCCCCGGCATCGCGTTGCAGATCGGTGAACATCCGATCGGTCTCGGCCCGGACGAAGTTGTCGACGTTCACGTGCACGGTCATGCGGACTCCCTGTGTCGAAAGCGCCACTTCCTGCGCGACGACGATAGGCGAGAGGGAGGTTGCGTGCGCGTCGTTCGGACGAACACGCACACAGCCTCCCCCTCGATCGCTACAGGACCTTCGAGCCGTACATCTCGCCGAGCGGGTCGGCGATGAGTTCCAGCCGCGCGCCGTCGGGGTCCCGGAAGTACAGGGAGACCTCGCTGTGTTCGGCGAGTTCGACTCCCGCCTCGATCAGTTTGGTGCGCAGGCGTTCCCAGGTGGGGAGGGCGACGCTGATCGCGATGTGGTGCAGTCCGCCGAAGACCTCTCGATACGGGCCGAGGTCGAGACCGGGGAAGTCGAAGAAGGCCAGCAGGTTGCCGTTACCGATGTCGAAGAAGAAGTGCGACGACCCCGGGTAGTCGCGGTTCTCGATCAACTCCGTCAGCGGGAACTCGAGAAGGTCCTGGTAGAAGCGCACGGTCCGCTCGACGTCACTGCTGATCAATGCGGTGTGGTGCAGTCCCCGCGCCGAGGACCGCGGACGTGATTCGGCCGGCTTCAGGTGTGCGTCGCGAACGACTGCACGCCGGCGCTCGAACTCGTCGGAGCGTTGGCGCTCGTCGGTGGTCATCGATCCACCCTTTCCCGGCGTAGTTGCGTTCTCAACCACCAGGATCGCTCCGATTAGTTGCATTGTCAATTAGTTCGGGGCGGCAACAGCACTTCGTGACCGCGGGGGTCACGGGCCGGGTACGACGATCTCGGCGCCGTCACGTCTTCTTCACAACCATCCGATTCACCCGCTCCTGCCGATGCCTGTGGAGACGATGAATGCGTCGGGGGCTCACCGGTCCCGAGGAGATCCCATGCACCATCGCAGAACCCTGCGCGCAACGGTCGCGCTGCTCGCACCACTGGCACTGCTCGCCGGATTCGCACCCGGCGCGGGCGCAGCGGACACCGACACCCGAGGAATGTGGACGGTCAGCACCCGCGGAGACACCGTGGTGCTGAAACTGATCTATACGTCCCCACCGGACGAGGACCATCCCTTCCTCTGCGTCGCAGCGCTCGGCACCGGCGAGTCCGGAACCGCGGAGATCTACGGCGCGAACTACCAGACCCTCGAGTTCACGGGAATCTCCGCCGGACGCAATGTCGCGACCGCGAGTTGCGAGGACGACGACGGGGAGTTGCGGCCGGTGGGCGCGATCGAGTTCGACCTGCCGGGCCCACCGACCCTCCACTACGTCGCCACCGAATACTTCCGGTTCGACGACGGGGACGACTGAACGTCACATCTTCGCGTCGCGCGCCATGACGAAGCTGTACAGGCCGTAGACCGCGATACCCAGACCCATGAGGACGAGCAGCACCGCACCGAAAGGCTGCGAACCCAACGTCTTCAGCGCCCCGTCGAGTCCCGCTGCCTTCTGCGGGTCGGCCTGGAAGACCGCGACGATCACCAGCACACCGACGAGACCGATCGCGAGTCCCTTCGCGACGTATCCGACGACCCCGAGGCGCTCGACGAGCGTACTGGGACGACCCTTCAGGTCGTCGACGAAGTTCTTCGACACCCCCTTGTAGACGTGATAGGCACCCACCCCGAGGATCACGAGTCCCGCGACGACGAGGACGAACTTGCCCGCGCCGGACTGCAACAGCTTCGCCGTGAGTCCCGCGTTCTGTTCACCGCTGGACTTGCCGCTGCCGCGGGCGAACCCGAACGCGGTGTAGGCGAACGCGAGGTAGACCACGCCGACGCAGAACGCCTTGAACCGATCGAACACCTTGTCCTTCGTGTCGGCGTCGGGCCGTTCCGGTTCCGACGCCTTGCCGAAGGCCGCTTCCGCGAAGCGCCACAGACCCATCATCACGAACACGACGACGGCGATCCACAACGCGATCTTCCCGCCGGGCTGCGCGCCCAGCTCTGCCATCGCACCGGACTGCGAGGCCTCCTGCTCACCGCGGCCGAACGCGACCCGGATCGCAAGGTAACCGATGAGCAGGTGCACTATGCCACTGCCGACGTAGCCGGCACGGGCGAACTTCTCGAACACGCCGTTCTGCGCGACGCGGTCGGCGGATGCCGACGCGCCGTGCGACGCCGGGGCCTGACGGTTCACTCTCGTCTCCTCGATGGTCGGGACTGTCCCCTTCGCGCTGTATTCCCGAGACCGCGGACCGCAAACGCGAACCGCCTCCGATGGGTAGATTGGCGTCAGGTTCGTCAACGCCGTCGATCGGAGGCGCATCGTGCGGATCGTCGAGGATGCCGTCGCCCTGGCCCGCCGGTGGGCGGAGGAATCGGCGCATGTCGCCCCCGACCGTGCGGCCCGCCACCTGGCCGACGTCCTGAAAGACCCGCACGGACCCGAGTTCACCGTCCGCTTCGTCGACGAGGTGATCCGCCCCGAGGACCCGGTGGTGGCAGCGCATGCCCTGGCCGAATTGTCCCGGAACATACCGGATTTCCTGCCCGTTCACCTGCGGGCAGCCGTGAGGGCGGGCGGAACGATCGGCCCCCGTTTCCCGCACCTCGTCGTTCCCACCGCGCGCCGCGCTCTCCGCGCGATGGTGGGCCACCTCGTCGTCGACACCGACGACGCCGCGCTCGGCCGGGCGATCGCACGACTGCGTCGTCCCGGCATCCGGCTCAACCTCAACCTGCTGGGCGAGGCCGTGCTCGGCGACGCCGAAGCCCGGCGCCGTTTCGACGGCACCCTCGCCCTGCTGGCACGCGAGGACGTCGACTACGTCTCGCTCAAGGTCTCGGCGGCGGTCGCGCCGCACTCGCCGTGGGCGTTCGACGAGACCGTCGCGGACATCGTCGACCGGCTCACCCCCCTCTATCGGCTCGCCGCGAACTCGCCGACACCGAAGTTCGTCAACCTCGACATGGAGGAGTACCACGACCTGGAGGTGACGGTCGCGGCGTTCACGAGCCTGCTGGACCGGCCCGAGTTCCTGCATCTCGAGGCCGGAATCGTGCTGCAGGCCTATCTCCCCGACGCGCTGCGCGCGATGATGCGACTGCAGGAGTGGGCGGCGGCGCGACGCGCACGTGGGGGCGCGGCGATCAAGGTGCGGGTGGTCAAGGGCGCCAACCTGCCGATGGAGCGGGTCGACGCGGCGCTGCACGGCTGGCCGCTCGCCACATGGCACACCAAGCAGGAGACCGACACGAACTACAAGCGCCTGCTGCACTACGCGTTCACCCCCGAGCGGATCGAGAACCTGCGGATCGGCGTCGCCGGTCACAATCTCTTCGACATCGCCTACGCGTGGGTGCTCGCGGGTCGCCGGGGAGTGCGGCACGGGATCGACGTCGAGATGCTCCTCGGCATGGCGCAGAGTCAGGCCGAGGTGATCCGCCGACAGGTCGGCAGCCTGCTGCTCTACACACCCGTCGTGCGCCCCGACGAGTTCGACGTCGCCATCTCCTATCTGGTGCGCAGGCTCGACGAGGGGTCCGGGCAGGACAATTTCATGTCCGCCGTGTTCGATCTCGCCGACGACCCCGCGCTGTTCGGACGGGAGGAACAGAGATTCCGCGCGTCGGTGGCGGCGCTCGACGAGACGGTCCCCTCCCCCCATCGCACGCAGAACCGGCAGGAACCACCACCATCGACAGCGCCGCCGGCAATGTTCGCGAATACGCCGGATACCGATCCCTCCCTGCCGCAGAACCGCGAGTGGGGTCGTCACATCCTCGAACGGGTACCGTCGTCGAAACTCGGCATCGACACGGTACGGGCGCACATGCTCTCCTCCGAGGACGAGCTCGAGCGCGTGCTGGCCGACGCGGCCGCCGCCGGGCGCTCGTGGGGTGCCCGCAGCGGCGCCGAGCGCGCGGAAATTCTCGAGCAGGTCGCCGACGTACTCGAAACGCGCCGCGCCGATCTGCTCGAGGTGATGGCGGCCGAGGGCGGCAAGACTCTCGACCAGTCCGATCCGGAGGTCTCGGAAGCAATCGACTTCGCGCGGTTCTACGCAGGGCGGGCCCGCGAACTCGACACCATCGACGGTGCGCGGTTCGTGCCGTCGACCCTCACGGTGGTGACGCCGCCCTGGAACTTCCCGGTCGCGATCCCGGCGGGGTCGACGCTCGGGGCACTGGCCTCCGGTTCGGCCGTGATCCTCAAACCCGCGACACTCACGGCGCGGTGCGGGTCGGTGCTCGCCGAGGCGATGTGGGATGCGGGTGTACCGCGCGATGTGTTGCATCTCGTCCACGCCGACGAACGGTCGCTGGGCTCGACGCTCGTTGCCGACCCCCGCGTCGACCGGGTGGTGCTCACCGGCGCCTACGAGACCGCAGAGCTGTTCCGCTCGCTGCGTCCCGGTATGCGGCTGCTCGCCGAGACCAGCGGCAAGAACGCGATCGTCGTGACGCCGAGCGCCGATCCGGATCCGGCGGTGCGCGACGTCGTGCAGTCGGCCTTCGGGCATGCCGGGCAGAAGTGCTCGGCGGCGTCGCTCGTGATCCTCGTCGGGTCCGTGGCGACGTCGCGTCGATTCCGGGATCAGCTCGTCGACGCGGTGCGTTCGCTGCCGGTCGGTCCCGCGCACGACCCGCGAACCCGCATGGGGCCGTTGATCGAACCGGTCCGGGACAAACTGCTCACCGCGCTCACCGAACTCGAGGACGGCGAGTCGTGGCTCGTCGAACCGCAACGCCTCGATGAGGAGGGGCGACTGTGGAGCCCCGGCGTGCGCACCGGCGTGCGACGCGGGTCGCGCACACATCTCGTCGAATTCTTCGGTCCGGTGCTGGGGGTGATGACCGCGGCCGATCTGGACGAGGCGATCGCGATCCAGAACGAGGTGGACTACGGACTCACAGCGGGCCTGCATTCGCTCGACTCCGACGAGATCGCCCGTTGGCTCGATCGCGTCGAGGCGGGAAATCTGTACGTGAATCGCGGTATCACCGGAGCCATCGTGCGACGGCAGCCGTTCGGGGGATGGAAGAAGTCGTCGGTGGGAGCAGGTTTCAAGGCGGGCGGCCCGAATTATCTCTTCGGTTTCGGGTCCTGGGAGGGCAGTGCGCCGGCCGAGGATGCGTTGCGCCGGGTGTTCGAGAACGACGAGCGGGTGTGGGCATCGGAATTCGCTGTGCCACACGACGTCACCGGCCTGTCGGCGGAGCGGAACTTGTTCCGGTACCGGCCCGTTCGCACACACGTACGTCTCGGGGAGAGTGGACGGCCGGCCGAACTCGTGCGCGTGCTCGGCGCGGCCGCCCGGACGGGCGCACCGGTGGACATCTCTTCGGCTTTCGCCGTCGATCTCGTAAGATGTTCGAATACAGCAGGTTTCGACGGCCGTGTACGTGTGGAGAGCGATGCGGAATGGGAGGAACGGATGGTCGACGTGGCACCGGCACGTGTCCGCCTCATCGGCGCAGCGCCGCCCGTCGCATGGAACACTCGATGCGACATCGCAGTGTTCGACCATCCGGTGACCGCAGCCGGACGAATCGAAATGCTGCCGTTCCTGGCCGAGCAGGCCGTCTCGATCACCGCACACAGATTCGGCACACCGCATCGGCTCACCGACGAGATCATCTGAAAACAAACCCGGAATCGGTTCTCCCGAAGTCCTGTGAACCCCGGCACTGTGAGGTGGAATAGGAAAATGGATATCGCCACGACACCCCCGACCGAACGTCGCAAGCTCGCACTGGCGGCGGTGAAAGAACTCGGGCCTCAGCGCACCGAGAAGGCCGTCGTCAAGGTGCGCTGCCCCAAGGGGCACACCCTCGCCGCGGTGTACAAGACTTCCGAGGGGCAGGTGGTGGTCTCGCGCAGTGGCCCGGGTGGACGCGGCAACCGCGACCGGGAAGCCACACCGCACAACGGCACATCACTCAATTCGGAATTCGTGGACACCCTCGAGGCAACACAGTTCGAGGACGACGAAATCCCCTCGGGCTGCGCGTGCGGTCCACGAACACTCTCGCGTAAGAAGATGCAGGACGCCGTCGCATCGCACGAACACGTCGTCAACCTGACCTGATCTCTCACAGACCGAAACGCAACTGCACCCGGAACACGTCGAGCACCTCGTCGACCCAGCCCAGGATCGAGAGCGTCGAATCGATGTTCTGCGGTGGCGTGCACACCAGGGTGTCGTGCCGGATCAGACGCTCGAAATCCACGGCGACGGGGCCGGTCCGCACCGTTCCGTTCGGCGTCCGGAATTCGACGCCGGCACGCACCATCACGTCGACGACCTCCTGGGCGAGGATCCCGTAGGCGACGGTCGTCGGGTGCACGCCGTCTAGGGAGAACAATCCCCCACGGTCACGACCACCGTGACCGTCGGCGGACAGGAAACGGGTGTCGGGCACCGGGTCGAGTGCGGCGAGCGCCGGCGGCAGGGGATACGGCTGCCACCACGCCGGCCGCGCTTCGAGGTCGTCGACGTAGCGGCGGGCGGCCAGGCGGTCGAGGATGCCGGCGGTGTCGAGCAGATACCAGTCCAGTCCGGCGCGACGCGCATCGGCGACGGCCCGGGTGATCGTCTCGTCGAACAGGTCGATCGCAGCATCGACCATCCGGGCCTGCGCACCGGTGATGTGTTCGTCGCGGGCTGCATCGAAGCGGCGCTCGTCCACCCAGGGCCGGGTGTAGTACGGGAAGTACGGTGAGCCGTTCTTCGTCCCGATTCCCCGGGCGATGGGTGCGATGGTGACGTGTGGGACGGTGCACAGCACCACGTGCCGCGCGTCGATGTCGCGGAGCTTCGCGACGACCTCGGCGAACTCGCTGTCGAAATGTTCGGGCTGCCAGATCGTGTAGGCCTGTTTCGCGTCGAGGTCGCGGAAGTCGTCGCCGCTCCAGACGATCCGCAGTTCGGTGATGGTCCGCAGTGCGTTGTTGGAACCGAGGAAGACGACGAGGGTCTCGATGCCCTCGCCGGTGTCGTCGCCGTGGTCGGTGCCGAGTTCGCGGGCGACGTCGAACAGGGTCATTCCGCGGCGTCGTTCGTCGGCGTTCGGATAGACGTACAGCGCCGCCCGTTCCCCGTTGTTCTCGACGAGTTGCCGCACGAGGTCGTCGCGGGGTGTGCCGATGCGGTCCGCGCAGTCGCGGGCGGTCTTCTGCAGCGCGTCGCGCAGATCCCAGCCGAAGCACGACAGGTTGTGGAGATATCCGACGAGCGGTGGTCTCGCGCCGGGCCCGCGTTCCCAGTAGTCCTCGACCTCGTCCATGAAGCCGCGCGCCGTGAACAGTGCCGCCGGCAGTTCCCACGGGTCGAGCGTCGTCCCGTGCCGCTCCTCGATCCGGCGCAACAGCACTTCGGCGTTCAGCGGCAGCCCGCCCGGCCCGCCGAAGCGCGGATACCGCAGGCCGGTGCCGAGCTCGTAGGCGACGATCGCCGGGACGGAGACGTCGGTGTTGTAGATCGCGCCGCTCTGGAAGCCCTGCAGCAGGGAGTCGCCGAGAGCCACCAGACGGTGCGGGGGTGTGCCGCGGAAGGAGCGGGGGACGTCGATGCCGAGGGTGGGGTCGGCGACGGGCACCCTCGGCGGTTCGGCGGCACGCGCCACGACCGTATCCGGTGTGCCCTCCGGGATCTCGTCGGACGTCATCACGCCTCCTCAGGCCCCCTCATCGAGGGTAGGCACACGACACCGTCGTCGTTGCCGAAAACTCGGCACATCGTCGACGACACCCTCGGTCAGGGGCGACGCGTACCTTCGGAGCATGAGCGACGCCGACTTCGCCCACACCGATCGCGCCGAGAAGAACCGTCGCGACAAGGCCGTGACCCTGGCCCGGTATGCATGGAATCGCGGCATCTCGGGAGCCGAACTGCTCGCCATGACCGACGAGACGAGGCGCAAGCTGGCCCGGGCTGCGGACGCGCATCCGCCGCGCACGATGGAGACCTGGGAGCTCGCCGCGAGATTGATGGACGAGAAGACGGTGTGGGCGCAGAAGCACCCCGATCATCCGGCAGCGGTCCGCACCGACGAGGACGAGAAGATCATGTGGGTGAAGCCGCCCGCGCGGTCCTGGTTCGAGTGACCGGGAGGAAATCGCCTTGCAGCAGAAGTTACCGAGTGCAACAATTCCCGATCGCCTCACTCGTATGCAGGCCACCTTCACATAACAGCTCGATATTCCTATTCCGACAGGAACACCGTGACCACCACCTCGGAACCACTGGTTCTCACCCAGCGACGGATCTGGATCATCTTCTCCGCGCTCATCGCGGGCATGATGCTCGCCAGCCTGGACCAGACGATCGTCTCCACCGCCATGCCCACGATCGTCGGGCAGCTCGGCGGTGTCGAGCACCAGGCGTGGATCACCACCGCCTACCTGCTCGCGGTGACCATCGTGATGCCGATCTACGGCAAGTTCGGCGACATCTTCGGGCGCAGGCACCTGTTCCTCATCGCGATCGGCGTGTTCACCCTCGCGTCCGCGGCGTGCTCGACGACCGACGACTTCTGGACGTTCGTGGTCTTCCGCGCGATCCAGGGCTTCGGCGGTGGCGGTCTGATGATCCTGTCGCAGGCGATCATCGCCGACATCGTGCCCGCCAGCGAGCGCGGTAAGTACATGGGCCCGCTCGGTGCGATCTTCGGACTGTCGGCCGTCGGTGGCCCCTTGCTCGGCGGCTTCTTCGTCGACCACCTCACGTGGGAGTGGTGCTTCTACATCAACGTGCCGGTCGGCATCATCGCGTTCGTCATCACCTGGTTCGCGCTGCGCCTGCCGACGAAGCGTCCGACCAAGAGGATCGACATCCTCGGTGTCGTCACGCTCTCGCTCGCCACGACCTGCCTGATCTTCTTCACCGACTTCGGCGGCGACACCGACCGCGGCTGGACCGATCCGCTGACCTGGTCGTTCGGCGCCGGTCTCGTGGTGTTCGTGTCCCTGTTCGTGCTGGTCGAGTCGCGGGCACAGGATCCGATCATCCCGCTGTCGCTGTTCCGCAACCCGATCTTCGTCAACGCCACCGCCATCGGTTTCGTGCTCGGCCTCGGCATGTTCGCCGCGATCGCGTTCATGCCGACCTTCCTGCAGATGTCGTCGGGCACGTCGGCCGCGGTCTCGGGTCTGCTGCTGCTCCCGATGATGGCCGGTCTGATGATCACCTCGATCGGGTCGGGTCTGGCCATCACCAAGACCCAGCGGTACAAGATCTATCCGATCGCGGGGTCGCTGATCACCGCCGCAGGCATGCTGTGGCTGACCACCCTCGAGGGCGACACCCCGCTGTGGGTGATCTGCTCGATGCTGTTCGTCTTCGGTCTGGGTCTCGGCCTGATCATGCAGGTCGTGATCCTGATCGTGCAGAACGCCGTGCCCGCCGACGAGATCGGCACCGCGACGAGCTCGAACAACTACTTCCGCGAGGTCGGTGCGGCGCTCGGGGTGGCGATCTTCGGCACGATCTTCACCAACCGTCTCTCGGAGCAGCTCGTCGAGGTCTTCACCGCTGCCGGTGCGACACCCGAGCAGGCCGGGCAGGCCACCGCGACCGTCGATCCGGCAGCGATGAGACTGCTGCCCGATCCCGTCCGTGAAGGTGTCATCGACGCCTACGCCGACTCGCTGGCGCCGGTGTTCTGGTACCTCATCCCGTTCCTGCTCATCGCGTTCGTCCTCGCGTGCTTCATCAAGGAGATCCCGCTCTCCGACGAAGCGCTCATGGTGGCGCGCGGCGAGGCGGTCGCCGACCCCGCGAAATCGTCGAAGGACCACACCGTCGTGGTCGTCGAGGAGTCCGAGGACGCTGCGGAGAGCGGCTCGAAGCGCACGTGATCGAATAGGTCCGGCCAGCGGACGAGGGAACGGAGACGGCACGTGGGACGAACGATCACACCGGTTCGCGTCAAGGACGTGGTGATCGGTGACGGCGCACCCACGATCGTCGTCCCCGTCACCGGCCGGACCCCCGGGACGTTGCGCGAGCAGATCGCGGCCGTCGCCGGCCGGGCCGACGTCGTCGAATGGCGCGTGGACTTCTTCCACACCGTCGACGACGTCGCCTCGGTGATCGCGCAGGCCGGGGCCCTGGCCGAGCAGTTGCCGGGCACCCCCCTGCTCGCGACCTGCCGCACCGCCAACGAGGGCGGCGAGATCGCGATCGACGACGAGGCGTACGCCGATCTGACGGTCGCACTCGCCGAGAGCGGCAGCGTGGATCTCGTCGATGTGGAGTACCGGCGCGACCGCGCCGCCGTCGAGCGGATCGTCGCGGCGGCCCACGCCCGCGGTGTCGCGGTGGTGGCGTCGAACCACGATTTCGACGCCACTCCACCGAAGGACGAGATCGTCGCGCGGCTGCGGCAGATGCAGGATCTCGGCGCCGACATCTGCAAGATCGCCGTCATGCCCCGCTCGGCCGGCGACGTGCTGACCCTGCTCGACGCGACCCGCACGATGCACGAGGACCACGCCGACCGCCCGTTGATCACCATGTCGATGGGCGGTCTCGGTGTGGTGTCGCGGATCGCCGGTCAGGTCTTCGGATCGGCCGCGACGTTCGGGATGGTCGGCACCGCATCGGCGCCGGGCCAGGTCGACGCCGACGAGCTGCGCTCGGTGCTCGAGCTGATCGACCGCTCGCGTTGATCACCACACGGCGGCGAGACCGAGCCCGGCAGCGGCCGCGGCGATCGTGGTCGCGAGAGTGCCGAACGTGATCGCCGCAGCGCCCGCGTACCGGCCTTGCACGATCAGGCGTACCGAGTCGACGCTCGTCGTGCTGAAGGTCGTGTAGCCGCCGCAGAAACCGGTCCCGGCGATCGTGAGCATCGTGGTCGGGGCGTCGTGGAACAGCGCGGCGCCGGCCAGGATGCCCAGCAGCAACGACCCGGTGATGTTGATCAGGACGGTCGGCCACGGCAGCGAGGCGGTGAACCGGGCGCGCAACGCGCTGTCGACGACGAACCGCGTCACGGCACCGACGCTGCCGGCCAGCGCCACCCACACCGCGATCACCGCGGTGCACCCCGACGGTTCCCGAACCACGCTCCCAGCGCGACACCGATGCCGGTCGCGACGAGGCCGGCCGACACCGTGCCCAGCGCATAGGTCGCCGCGGCGACGAACTCACCGTCGCGGAGCAGCAGGTCGGTGTCGACCGCGAGCGCGCTGTAGGTGGTGAACGAGCCCAGTGCGCCGGTGCCTGCGCCGAGCCGGACGACACGACGCCAGGATGTATCCGGACCCATCCGCACCAGCGACTCGAGCAGGATCCCCAGCAGCAGGGCGCCGACGACGTTGATCGCGAAGGTCGTCATCGGCCACGCGCCGTTCCCGGCCGGGAAGACCGTGCCGAGCCCGTGACGGGCTGCGGTGCCGATGAGCCCGCCGACCGCGACGGCTGCCCACGCGGTCGGCTGCAGATGTATCGCCTGTGCAGGCGAGTACCGTTGCGGCTCGACGGGATCGACCATTCGGCGTTCCTTCCGCAGGCACCTTCGAGTTGCATCGGTCCGGACATGCGGCGTCGTCGGACGACACCGAGAGCACCGTACGGTACGGTGGGCAGCGGTGTGCCGGGAAGTCTGGTCGGCGAGTCGTGTCCCGTGGTGTGCACCGGCCTCGTCGGTCGCATCTCTCTGCCCCCGAGGAATCCGTGATGCCCACCCCCTTCTCCGGTCTTCCCCTGCTGTCCCGAGGTTCCTGGGAGGAATCGCGCCGCGTGGCCGACATCCTCCGCAAGGAGACCGTCGGCGGGATCCTGCTCCTGATCGCCGCGCTCGCCGCGTTGATCTGGGCCAACACCGCGTGGTCGGACTCGTATCACGCACTGCGCGACACCACGATCGGTCCCGCCGCGCTACACATGGACCTGTCGTTGGGCACGTGGGCGGCCGACGGGCTGCTGGCGGTGTTCTTCTTCGTGGTGGGAGTCGAACTCAAACGCGAATTCATCGAAGGCGACCTGCGTGACCTGCGCCGCGCCGCGATGCCCGTCACCGCCGCCCTCGGCGGAATGATCGTGCCCGCACTGATCTTCGCGGTGGTCAACATGCGCGGCGGTGCCGAGGCGTTGAACGGGTGGGCGGTACCGACTGCCACCGACATCGCTTTCGCCGTGGCGATCCTCGCCGTCATCGGTACCCATCTTCCTGCCGGCTTGCGCACCTTCCTGCTCACCCTCGCGGTGGTCGACGACCTGCTCGCGGTCACGGTGATCGCCGTCTTCTACACCGACGATCTGAACCTGCTCTACCTCGCCGGCGCGTTGCTGCCGCTGATGGCATTCGGATTCGCACTGCAGCGCGGTGTGCACGCCTGGTGGTTGCTGCTTCCTCTCGCCGCGGTCACCTGGTGGCTCGTTCACGAGTCGGGTGTGCACGCGACGATCGCCGGTGTGCTGCTCGGCTTCCTCGTGCCGATCTCCCGGACGGTCGCCGGCAAGAGGATTCCCGTCGCCGAACACATCGAGCACCGCATCAGGCCGATCTCGGCCGGACTCGCCGTTCCGATCTTCGCCTTCTTCGCCGCGGGCGTCACCGTCGGTGGCTTCGACGGGTTGGCGAACGCTCTCACCGACCCCATTTCGGCAGGGGTGATCGCCGGGCTGGTCGCCGGCAAGGTGATCGGGATCTTCGGCGTCGCGTATCTGGTCGCGCGGTTCACCGGCGCCCGTCTGGACGAGGATCTGAGCTGGACGGACGTACTCGGTGTCGCGCTGCTCGGCGGCATCGGATTCACGGTCTCGCTGCTGATCGGCGACCTGGCCTACGGAGCCGGCACAGTCGCCGCCGATCACGTGAAGGTCGCAGTGCTGTGCGGATCCCTGCTCAGCGCGGTCCTCGCGTCGATCGTCCTCACCACCCGCAACCGTGCGTACCGCCGTATCGCCGCGCGCGAGCAGATCGACGAGGACGGTGACGGTATCCCCGACGTCTTTCAGGACCGGAGATCGTGACGATCCGGACCGGGGTACCGGCAACACCTCGGGTTCGGTCGCTGCTGATCACCGTCATCGCTGCGCGTCTCGCCGACCGCGCCTCGTCACCGTCTGCCAGGAGGGCAATGTGAACTGGACGATCTTCGCCGTCTTCATCACCGCGTGGGTGCTGATCGGGCTGGCAACCGGGGTGTGGATGGCGCGGCGGGGCCACGACCCGCGGTGGACGCTGATCGCCGTGATCCTCGGACCCTTGTTCGTTCCGGTCGCCTACGAGCGCGTCGAGCGTCGACCCCGGTCGGTGGCCTCCGCGCCGATCGCGATGTGGGGAACCGAACCGCCGGAAACCGGCAATCTCCGCGTCATGGTCGGCATCGACGGATCGGCGGAGTCCGACCATGCACTGCGCGTCGCGCGTCGACTGTTCGGCCCCGGCGGGGGCGTGCTCGAACTCGTCGCGGTGGTGTCGTACGACGACGGCGGCACGGACGAGTCGGAAGCTCTCCACGTGGCGAGGCAGCGACTCACGGGCGCTGCCGACGCCGCGGAGGACGTCCCGGCGGGCATGGCGGTTCTGGCCGGCCCGGCGGGCGAATCCCTTCGCTGGTTCGCCGAGGAGCGCCGAGCCGACGTCCTCGTCGTCGGGCGGCGCGGTCGTGGCATGTCCACCAGGATCCTGGGCAGCGTCGCCGAACACCTGAGCGGCCATTGTGCGGTGCCCGTACTCGTGGTCGCCCCCGACGGCCACCTACCTCGCAGCGTCAGTCGCCCCACAACTCCAGAACAGTAGTGAGGATCTCCTCCGACGCACCGAGACCACCGAGATGGCTTTCTCCGGGCAGGTGGTGGAACTGTGCGTCGGGCAGCAGATCCACCACGTGCAGACCGTGCTCGATCGGGATGATGTGGTCGGTGTCGCCGTGCCACCACCGCACGGGCACCTTCACGTCGGAGACGCGGAAACCCCAGTCGCGGGTGAACACGACGATGTCGGAGAACGGCGCGGAGATCTGACGTCGGCTGCCGTTGAGCAGGTCGTCGAGGAACATCGCCTTGAACTCGGGGCGGGCGAGCAGCCGACGGTCGGCCTCGGGTGACAGCCGCCCGTACAGGTCGATGATCGGCGACGCGAACGGGCGCACCACGCGGATCGCCGCGCTCACCGCCACGCCGATCGGGACGCTCGCGGTCTGCAGCGCCGGCGCGACGAAGGTGCCCAGCTTCATCAGGTTGCTGCCGATCGCCTCGGGACCGACGACCGGTGCCACACCGCCGAGGACCGCGGCCGCGACGACTCGTTCGCGCAACGCGTAGGCCGCGGCGAGGGTGTACGGCCCGCCGCCGGACAGGCCGACGAGGGCCATGCGGTCGACACCGAGGGTGTCGGCGACGATGCGCAGGTCGTCGCTGAACGCGAGGACGTTCTCGTAGATGTGCGGCGTCGACGAGCCGATCCCGGGGCGATCGATCCCGATGAGGCGGAGGTGGTTCCGTTCGGCGAAGGCGCGGGCCTCGATGGGCACCTGCCGGCGCGCGCCGGGCGTGCCGTGCAGCCAGAACACCGTCCGGCCTTGCGCCGAACCGAACTCGGCGAAACCGAGCCGCCGGCCCTCCCCGACCGCGACGGTGCCTTCGAGTTTCGGGCGTTCGACGTCCATGGCGCCAGCATGGCACGCACCCGCACGCCCGACCAGCGTCCGTCCCGTGGGACGAATCGATGCAACCGAGATGTGATGCACGCTACATTGGAATCCGACTACAGCCGGCGTCGGATCCGACCACCCGGAGATGTGCCCGTGACGAAGATGCTTGCTCCCCCACCTCCCGGCCTCGCTCCCGTGCCGGGCGACAGCGGCCTCCCCTACGTCGGATACGCGCTGAAGTACATGCGCGATCCCGTTGCGGCATATACACATCGCTACCGCGAGCACGGCCCGGTGTCGTGGTTCCGCTTCGCCGGACGGCCGTGGGTGGTCCTGCTCGGACCCGACGCCGTCGGCGCGGCCCTGCAGAACCGCGACCGCGCACTGCTCAACGGACCGGGCTGGCGCGCCCTGATCGGGCCGTTCTTCGACCGCGGACTCATGCTGCTCGACGGCGACGAGCACACCGCGCACCGCCGCATCATGTCGCAGGCGTTCACCCGCGACCGCCTCGCCCTCTACACCGACCGCATGCACCCGTCGATCGAACGGACCCTCGACGGCTGGATCCCGCGCGAGGGTTTCCGCGCGTACCCGGCGCTCAAGGAACTGACCCTCGGGCTCGCGACGGAGATCTTCATGGGCGGCGCCGAAGGCTCGTCCGATCACGAAATGGAGGAAGTGAACCGGGCTTTCATCGGCTGTGTGCAGGCGGCCACCGCCATCGTGCGCTACCCGCTGCCGGGCACGCGGTGGCGTCGCGGCATCGTGGGCAGGGCGCGCCTCGAGAAGTTCTTCCGGCACTATCTCCCCGCGCGTCGCGCGGGGAACGGCGACGACATCTTCTCGGTGCTCTGTCATGTCGAATCCGAAGAAGGCGAACGGTTCTCGGACGACGACGTGGTCGACCACATGATCTTCCTGATGATGGCGGCCCACGACACCTCGACGATCACCCTGTCGACGGCGATGCAGTATCTCGGCCAGTTCCCCGAATGGCAGCAACGCTGCCGCGAGGAATCCGACGCGCTCGGCACCACCACGCCGGGTGTCGACCGACTCGACGAACCGACCTCGCTGGACCTGGTGATCAAGGAGTGCCAGCGGCTGGTGACCCCGGTGCCGGGTGTCGTGCGACGCGCGGCGAAGGACACCGAGATCCTCGGCCACTTCGTCCCGAAGGGAACCCTCCTCGATCTCGGTATGCACTTCTCCCATCACATGCCCGAATTGTGGCCCGATCCGGAACGTTTCGATCCCGAACGTTTCTCGCCGGAGCGCCGCGAGGACAAGGTGCACAAGTACGCGTGGGCGCCCTTCGGCGGCGGCGCGCACCGGTGCCTGGGCATGCACTTCTCGGGAGTTGAGATCAAGACGGTGCTGCACCATCTGCTGCTGCGTTTCCGCTGGCACGTGCCGGCCGACTACGTCGCGCCGATGAACTTCACGTCGTTGCCGTTCCCGAACGACGGGGGTCCGATCCACCTCCTTCCGAGGTGATCGGGGCGTAGAAAGAAGGGGTGACCGCCGCCGACGAACTCGACGACCGTTTCGTCACCGCGGTGCGCGCTCCGCCCGGGCACGCACCGCCATCACGGCCGGCCGACCGGCGGGTCGGCGACGACCTGCTGGTGCGGTACTTCGACGCCCAGGTGCAGTCGCGGCACCTCGATGCCGCGGCCCGCACCCTGCAAGGACGTGGCGAAGGTTTCTACACCATCGCGTCGGCGGGCCACGAATCGAATGCCGCACTGGGATTGCGCACGCGGGTGACGGATCCCGCTCTGCTGCACTACCGTTCGGGCGGTTTCTACGCGGCTCGCGCGTCGCTCGCCGAGGGCAGCACCCCGATCCGCGACGTGCTCGCCGGATGCGCGGCGTCCACGCTCGATCCGATCTCCGCCGGTCGGCACAAGGTGTTCGGCAACGCCGCGCTGAACATCCTGCCGCAGACGTCGACGATCGCCTCGCACCTGCCGCGCGCCGTGGGCCTGGCTCTCGCATTGCCGCGGATGCGGCGTCTCGGGCTCGACGCGGCCTGGCCGTGGGATTCGGTGGTGGTGTGCAGTTTCGGCGACGCCTCGGCGAACCATTCGACGGCCGTCGGCGCTCTGAACGCGGCCGCCTACTGCCGTCATCGCGGGTTGCCGTTGCCGTTGCTGCTGGTGTGCGAGGACAACGGACTCGGCATCAGCGTGCCCACCCCGCCCGGTTGGCTCGAGCGGTCGCTGTCGTCGTATCCGGGGATCGAGTACCGATCGGCGGACGGAGCAGATCCGGTGGGGATGCTCACTGCCGCAACCGATGCCGTGGAGACGGTGCGTACGACCCGGGCTCCGCTCCTGCTGCACGTGCGGGCGGTGCGTTTCCTCGGTCATGCCGGTTCCGATGTCGAGTCGGCCTACCGCAGCCCGTCGGATCTCGCCGCCGATCACGAACGGGACCCGCTGGTGGGTACGGCCCGCGAACTCGTCGCGCGTGGAGTGCTCGATGCTGCAGGGGTTCTCGACCGGTACGAACGGATGCGGGCCGAGGTCGACTCCGTCGCGGACTCACTGAGCAGGCCGCCGCGACTGGCGACCGCCGCCGAGGTGATGCGCCCGCTGGAATCCGAGCTCGTGCACGTCGACGACGACCCGCATCCCACCGGTGAACCGCTCACCCTCGCCCGGGCCGTGACCCGCACGCTCGGGCAGCTCCTCGAGGAGGACCCCCACGCCTGCGTGTTCGGGGAGGACGTCGGCGCCAAGGGCGGGGTCTACGGCGTCACCCGAGGACTGCAGGAGCGCTTCGGACGCCTGCGCGTGTTCGACACCCTGCTCGACGAGCAGACGATCCTCGGCACCGCACTGGGCTTCGCCGTCGCGGGCATGTTGCCGATCCCGGAGATCCAGTACCTGGCCTATCTGCACAACGCCGAGGACCAACTGCGCGGCGAAGCGGCGAGTCTGGCGTTCTTCTCCGACGGGCGGTACCGCAATCCGATGGTCGTGCGCATCGCGGGCCTGCCCTACCAGCGCGGCTTCGGCGGGCACTTCCACAACGACGATTCCGTCGCCGTCCTCCGCGACATCCCGGGTCTGGTGCTGGCCGTGCCGAGCTCACCCGCCACGGCCGGCACCCTGCTGCGTACGTGCGTCGAGCTGGCCCGTCAGGAGGGCCGGGTGTGCGTGTACCTGGAGCCGATCGCGCTGTACCACGGGCGCGACCTGTACGACGACGGCGACGGACTGTGGCAGCAGGTTCCCGACACCGCCGGGCTCCCACCGGGATCGGTGTGCACCTACGGCAACGGGCGCGACGTGCTGGTGGTGACCTTCGGGAACGGGGTGCCGATGAGTCTGCGTGCCGTCCGTCGCGCGGGAGTCGCGGCGACCGTCCTCGACCTGCAATGGTTGTCGCCGCTGCCGACGACCGCGCTGCTCGAACACGTCCGTCGCTTCGAGCGGGTGGTGGTCGCCGACGAGACACGTCGCAGCGGAGGTGTGGCCGAAGCGGTCGTCGCGGCGCTCGTCGACGATGAGTGGCCGGGCAGAATCACCCGGGTCACCTCCCGGGACAGCTACGTACCGCTCGGCCCCGCGGCCGCGCATGTACTGATGTCGGAGGACGACATCGTCGCGGCACTGCGTCAGGGGTGATCAGCAGGAGGCGGGATCAACAGGAGGCAAGGATCCGCGCCATCGCGTCGTGTTCCGCCTGGGTGACCCACAGTTCGTAGGCGGTCTTCACCTCGATCTGCCGCACGACGTACTCGCAGTGGAAGGCGGTGTTCGGCGGCAGCCACTCCGACGCGTCGGAGTCGCCCTTGCCCTGGTTGGTGGGGCCGTCGACGGCGATCAGGTTGCGCGGATCGTTCGCGAGATTCCGCTTCTCCTGATCGTCCAGATGGCGGGCGCCCTTCTTCCACGCATCGGACAGGGCGACGACGTGGTCGATCTGCACGGCGGACGAGGTGTCGATCCCGCGACGGAAGGAGATCGTCTTCCCCGTGTACGGGTCCTCGAGGGTGCCGGCGGTGACGGTGCACTGCTTCTTCCCGGACTCGAAGGAGACGTCGACGAGGTCGCGCCGGAGAATGTCGTTACGAGTGTCGCAGCCGTTGCGCCCCAGGTCGACGGTCACCTCGTCGGTCCAGGCCGAGCCGAACAGTGAGCGGTCGTAGCCACTCTGCGATTCGGCGGGCCGGACGGGCAGTGCCGCCAGCGCCTCGAGGGCTTCGGAGGGGTTCTCGACCGTGCCCCCGCCGGTACCGCCCGGCTCGTCGTCCCCCATCGGTTCGAGGAGGACGACGGCCACGGAGACCACGATGAAGCACAGGATCCAGACCCAACGGGGAACGGACGACGTGCGAATACTCGCCATATGTCGATACTGCTACCGAGTCGTACTGCTACCGCTGCTTCCTACTTCGCGAGCGGGGGCATCTTCACGACCTGGCCCGCATAGGACAGGCCGGCACCGAACGCGAGGAGCAGCGCGGTGGATCCGACCTCGACCTGGCCGGTGCGCAGCATCTTCTCCATCGCCAGCGGGATGGACGCGGCGGAGGTGTTGCCGGTCTCGATGATGTCGTCGGCGACCGCGACGGTCTCGGGCAGTTCGAGCTGCTTGACGATGACGTCGTTGATGCGCAGGTTGGCCTGGTGCGGGACGAACGCGTCGAGGTCCTCGAGGGCCACGCCGGCCTTGTCGGCGATCTGCCGGGCGTACTTGCTCATCTCGAAGGCGGCCCAGCGGAAGACCGCGGTGCCCTCCATGATGATCCAGGGACGCTTCTGGTTCGGGTTGGTGGCGAAGTCGACCCAGTCGGGTTCCTGCCGGATCGCGTTGGCCTGGGAGCCGTCGGAGCCCCAGACGGTGGGGCCGACACCGACCTCGTCGGACGGGCCGACGACCACGGCACCGGCACCGTCGCCGAAGATGAAGCGCACGGAGCGATCGGTGGGCTCGGTGGTGTCGCTCATGCGCTCGACACCGACGACGAGCACGTGCTCGGCCGTTCCGGCGCGCACGAGATCGGAAGCGACGCCGAGGGCGTAGCAGAAGCCCGCGCAGCCGGCCTGGATGTCGAGCGCCGCGGCACCGCCGGTGCCGATGCGGTCGGCGACGAGCGCCGCGGCCTGCGGGGTCTGGTAGGGGTAGGTGGAGGTCGCGACGATCACCGTGTCGATCTGCGCAGCGGTGAGGCCGGCAGCCGCGAGGGCCTGCTCGGCGGAGCTCGTCGCCATGTCGACGACCGATTCCTTCGGATGCTGCTCGGCGAAGCGGCGCTCCTTGATGCCGGAGCGCGACTGGATCCATTCGTCGCTCGAGTCGATCTGCTCGCAGATCTCGTCGTTGGTGACGATGCGCTCGGGGCGGTGCACACCCAGACCGAGCAGCACGCTGTTCCTCAGCGGGGCGGGGACAGCGATCTGTGCACCCATCAGACGAACTCCTCCTCCTCGACGCACCGCGTGTCGGCACATCGCATCCGGTCCACGATATCGCAGGTCACGATTTCGTCACAGCGCTACCCCGACGATGTGCTTCCGTGACCCTCACCGCAAGTAGGGGTCCCGTTCACGACGCGGGGCTAGCGTCGCGGGCATGGATGCACAGGCATGGAACGAGAAGTACGCGACGTCGGACATGATCTGGGGCACGCCGCCCAATCCGGTGATCGTCGAACACGTGGCGTCACTACCGCACGGGAGGGCCCTCGACCTCGGCTGCGGCGAAGGCCGCCACTCCTTGTGGTTGGCGACGCGCGGCTGGGAAGTCGTGGGTGTCGACTTCTCCGAGGTCGCCCTCGACAAGGCCCGCCGGATCGCCGCACAGGCACCGTCCCGCTCGCGCGACCGGCTCCACTACGTCCGGGGTGATGTGACGGCCGACTCGTTCGACGGCGAATATGACTTGATTCTCTCGGTCTTCCTTCATTTCCCTCCGCCACAGCGGAAGGCACTTCTCGACCGCGCCGTCGATGCGCTGAAACCTGAAGGAATGCTCATATTTCTCGGGCACGACGCAACAAATCCCGACGACGGCGTGGGCGGACCGCAGGACAAGGAAATTCTCTACACACCAACGGATCTCGTCGACGAAATCGACGGAGGACTGGACATCATGATTGCCGAACGGCGCTATCGGGAAACCGACGCGGGAACGGCGATCGACGCGCTCGTCGTGGCACGGAAACCGCCCCTTGGCAGTTAGTTGCCTGACGAGTAACATAGAGATGTTACCGACGAGTAATAACTTGGGCGGTACTTGAAGCCGGCTGGACCGCACCACACTGGGAGACACGGACGACATGGGCCACTACAAGAGCAACCTCCGCGACCTCGAGTTCAATCTGTTCGAGTTCCTGAAGATTCAGAAGGTCCTCGAAGCAGGCAAGTTCGGCGACCTGGACGAGGACACCGCGCGCGGCATCCTCGCCGAGGTCAAGGCACTGACCGAGGGGCCGGCGGCCGAAGGCTTCGCCGACGCCGACCGCAACCCGCCGGTCTTCGATCCCGAGACCCATTCGGTGTCGCTTCCCGAGCCGTTCAAGAAGTCGTTCCGCGCCTGGTGGGACGCCGGTTACTGGTCCATGGGCATCCCCGAGGAGCTCGGCGGCACCGACTCACCGCGCAGCCTCCTGTGGGCCGTCAACGAGATGATGCTCGGCGCCCAGCCCGCGGCCTTCATGTACGCGGCCGGCCCTGCCTTCGCAGGCGTGCTCTACGACAACGGCACCGATGAGCAGAAGAAGTGGGCCGCCACCTGCGTCGAGCGCGGCTGGGGCGCCACCATGGTCCTCACCGAGCCCGACGCCGGTTCCGACGTCGGCGCCGGTCGCACCAAGGCGATCAAGCAGGACGACGGCTCCTGGCACATCGAGGGCGTCAAGCGGTTCATCACCTCGGCCGACTCCGACGACCTGTTCGAGAACATCTTCCACCTCGTCCTCGCCCGCCCCGAGGGTGCCGGCCCCGGCACCAAGGGCCTGTCGCTGTTCTTCGTCCCGAAGTTCCACTTCGACTTCGAGAAGGACGAGATGGGCGAGCGCAACGGCGTGTTCGTCACCAACGTCGAACACAAGATGGGTCTCAATGCCTCCGCGACCTGCGAGGTCACCTTCGGTGGCCACGGCGTTCCGGCTCAGGGCTGGCTGGTCGGCGAGGTCCACAACGGCATCGCGCAGATGTTCGACGTCATCGAGCACGCCCGCATGATGGTCGGCACGAAGGCCATCGCGACCCTGTCGACCGGCTACCTCAATGCCCTCGACTACGCCAAGGAGCGCATCCAGGGCGCCGACCTCACACAGATGTCCGACAAGACCGCGCCGCGCGTGTCGATCATGCACCACCCCGACGTGCGGCGTTCGCTGGCGATGCAGAAGGCCTACTCCGAGGGCCTGCGCGCCGTGTACCTGTACACCGCGGCGCACCAGGACGACGTCGTCGCCGAGCAGGTCTCGGGTGCCGACGCCGCTCTCGCGCACCGCATCAACGACCTGCTGCTGCCGGTCGTCAAGGGTTGCGGCTCCGAGCGGGCCTACCAGTACCTGAAGGATTCGCTCCAGACCCTCGGCGGTTCGGGCTTCCTGCAGGACTACCCGATCGAGCAGTACATCCGCGACTCGAAGATCGACTCGCTGTACGAGGGCACCACGGCCATCCAGGCGCAGGACTTCTTCTTCCGCAAGATCGCTCGCGACCGTGGCGTGGCGCTCGCCCACATCGCCGGTGAGATCAAGAAGTTCGTCGAGCGCGACGACGCCGACCAGCGTCTGAAGAAGGAGCGCACGCTCCTGGCCACCGCGCTCGGCGAGACCCAGACGATGGTCGCGACGCTCACCCAGTACCTCATGGGTGCGCAGGAACAGCCCACCGAGCTGTACAAGGTCGGCCTCGGCTCCGTCCGTTTCCTCGAGGCATTCGGCGACCTGATGATCGGCTGGCTGCTGCTCGAGCACGCCGAGATCGCCCTCGGTGCGCTCGATGCCGGCACCGACGCCGCGGACAAGGCGTTCTACGAGGGCAAGGTCGCGGCAGCGTCCTTCTTCGCCAAGAACGTGCTGCCCGAGCTGAGCGTCGCGCGTCAGATCATCACCGACGTCGACCTCGACATCATGGAACTCGACGAAGCCGCGTTCTGATCGAACCGCTCACCGCGGTAGCGCGAACGGCCGTTGCGACTCTCGGCAAGAGGGTCGCAGCGGCCGTCGTCATCGGCCGGGCCGCCCTGCCCCGGCAGGCTCGGCCGTACCCGTTACCGTGCGCAGCCACCGATCCAGGCTGGACGGATCACCGGAGTCGTCGCGGTAGCCGATGTATCCGTCCGGTCTGACGGCGAGAATCCGGCGCGGCGGCCATGTGTCGATCGGATGACAGGTCACCGGCAACGTCCCGGATACCGGGTGCAGAAGTGTTGCCGGGCCGTGCAGTACGTGCATACCCGGTGAGCAGGTCAGGTCGTGCACCCGGCTCGCTCGTCCTCGGGTGACCACCTCGATGTCCGGAAGCGGGTCGCCCGCCTGCAGTCGGCCGGCCCCGCGGCACCGATGTCCTTCGGTGATCGGGCCGGCGCGGTACGAAACCCAGTCCTGCGACAGCGTCGCGCCCGCCGTCGCGGTGAGCAGATGAAGCCGCAAGAGGGTGGGCACGGCCGGGGCCACCGCCGGCAGCACGGCGGTACGGAGGAACCGGAACGGCAGTCGCGAATCCCCTTCCGCGTGCAGGATCAGCTCGGTAAGGGTGCCGACCTTGTCGGCGACAGGCCGTCGCTCCGCGTCGTACGATGCGAGCAGACGCTCCGGATCGGTCGAACCGCCGCACGCGACAGCAAGCTTCCATCCCAGATTGGCGGCATCCTGCAGCCCGGTGTTCACTCCCTGCGCGCCGGCAGGTGAGAACACGTGGGCCGCGTCCCCTGCAAGAAATACCGGACCCGACCGGAATCGGGCCGCCCGAGCGCGCTGCAACCGTACGCGTGTCGACCACGCTGCCGCGCCCACTCGCCCCGGAAGATTCGCTCCCTCGAGCACGGTTCGGATCTCGGACACGGAGACCGGCGGCCCGTCGCGTCCCGGCGGGACGTCGTCTCCGGTCGCGGCCCGGGTGGCGACGAGCCGCCAGCGCGCTTCGTGCTCCCCTTCCGGGAAGAGGAAGCCGATGCCGGCAGGGCCCGCCCCGATGTGAGCCGTGGTCGGGGACAGATCCTCGAGGTCCAGATCCGCGAGTACCGCCTCCTCGCGATAGGTGTGACCGTGCCACGGGATCCGAATCGAGCGGCGCACCGTGCTGTCCGCCCCGTCGCAACCGACCAGGAACCGGCAATGCACGTATCGGTGCCCGCCACGGGTACGCAACCGGGCGAGAACCCCGTCCCGGTCGTTCCACAATCCGTCGAGCTCGGCGCCCGTCAGCAAGGGAACTCCACCGTCGTCCACTGCCCTGTGCAGTGCCGATTCGAGGAACGCCTGCCGAACCATCAGCGGTTGCCGGAACCGATCCGGTACCGCGAAATCGGCGAGCGCGACGTCGACCGTCCGCTCGCCGAGGTGCAGCTGTGTGCGCAGTCGCGCAAGGGACCGCGATTCGAGTTCGTGGACGACCCCCAGCCGGTGCAGTGATTCCAGCGTGCGCGACCACAACAGCATCGAGCGGGAGGGCCGCTGCAACTCGGTGCGACGCTCCGCCACGCAGACGCCGGCACCGTGCCTGTGGGCATGCAGCGCCACCGCGGCACCGACGGGACCGGCACCGACGACCAGGATGTCGACTCGGTTCAGCGCAGGCCGACCGGGGCCGTGGGCTGCCACCACGTCTTCGTCTTCTCTGCGTGCGAACCCGATAACAGTTCCGGGCGGCTCAGTGCCTCGTCGCGGTGCACTCCCGGCACGATGTGCGCCCTGATCGAGCCGGTGACACTGACCAACCCGAGTACCCAACTCAAAGCGCGCACGTAGGAAGCGGCCCGCTCGGCGCCGTCCCATTCGTAGATGCCCCGATAGCAGCCGTGCTCGTCGTGCGTCATCCACAGCTTCGAGCGGAATCCCGGGGACCCGACGAACATCGGAATGTTCAGCCAGCTCTCCAGCCGAAAGGCGCGATGACCGGGACCGCGGATGCCGCGCAGGACGAATCCGACCACCAGTAGGGCCGGGTCGTCTGCTCTGCCGTCGTCCACTCGGGTCTCGCGATACACCACAGCGCTACTGCCGTCGGCGAACCGCACCCGCTGCCCCACATTCCTACGGGGATTGTGCAGCCGTCGTGCGCGAAGCAGACGAACCATGCCGACGGCGCTCTCGAGCACTCGCGGGGCGGCTCGGCGAGCAGGTGGCGGAGTCACAGCATCGTGATCCGCCTCGGCCGGGTCCGAGCGTGGTCGAGGTGGCGGAACGTTTTCAGCCGACCGGGACATCGTGGTCTCCACAATCCGTCGCACGGTTGTCGTGCACCCAGAGTAGAAGCCCGAGTGGGGTTCGGGAAGAGCGAGAACCCCGACGCGGCGCAGCTCCCCGAGTGACGAAAAAAAGGGGAGGTTGTGTGCGAGTTCTTCACCGGAACCGCACACAACCTCCCCACATTTCGAGGACGTCCGCTATTCCTCCTCGGGGCCGCCCGTCGCGGGTTCCCCGGCCGCAGGCGATTGCGGTGCCGGCGCGGGTGCATCCGCCTCGGCGTCGCCGGAAGCCGCAGCGTCTTCACCGCCCGAGGGTTCGTCGCTCGGCTCCGGCTCGGGGCTGACGCACTTGACCACCGGGACCGGGTCGTAACGCACCGTGCGCGTCGTGTTCGAAATCTGCGCGCCCGTCCGGGCATCGGTGACGATCCGGGTATCGGTGACCGTGAAGCCCTGCGCGCCGCTCGAAGGAATGCACGAGGGGCCGGCGGGCAGCGTGATGGTGTTGGGCGAGGTGTAGTTCGTGCGGTTGCCGGTGACGGACTGGACGTCGACCGTCTTCGTTCCCCAGATGCGCACCGTGATGTCGGAGCTGGTGCCGATCGTCTGGATCAGCACACCCGTGTCGAACGGGTTGCGGAACTTCAGGTCGATCGCGCCGTCGTAGATCGTGGCCTCACGCGCGGCCGGGTACCGGGAGATGTAGTAGCTGTGCTCGGTGTGCTCGACGTCCTCCATGCCGGCGAAATAGGTCGCGTTGTAGAGGGTGGTCGCGAGCTGGCTGATGCCGCCGCCCACGGCCTTGCCGGGACGTCCGGCCTCGATGATGCCCGACTCGATGTAACCCTGCGCCGCACCACGTGGTCCGGTGTAATCGTTGAAGGAGAAGGTCTCCCCGGGCTCGACGATGGCGCCGTTGATCTCCTGCGCCGCCAAGCGGATGTTCACACCGGACGCGTACTCGAACCCACCGGTGGTGTACTCCGCGACCACTTCCTTGATGCCGAGCTTCTCGGCACCTTCGGTGGTGAGTTTCGGCTCGGCCTTCTTGTACACCGCGTCGATGCTGCGGTCGCCCTCCTGCTTCAGCAGGTCGGGCAGTTTCTCCAGAGTGACGGGCCAGTCGACCATCTCACCGGTCTCGCTGGGCACGATCGTCGGACGACCGCCGTCGAGGACGATCCGCGCATCCTTCGGTTCGGTCTCCGACGGCGCGAGCTGCGGTGCGAGGATGCCGACCGCGGCCTCGGTGTCGTACTGCGGTTCGAGTCCCCCCGACCCGTCGGGCACGAACGACAGGACGGCGCCCACCGCATCACGCGGCAGCACACCGATGGCCCCGTCGAGTCCCCGGACGACCAGGTCCTGCGCCACAGCCGGGACGGCGACCTCCGCGAGCGCCCGGTCGAGGCCCTCGCGGGTGACGGTGACATCGACGCTCTCGACGGGCAGCGACACGTTGCCGGACGGCCAGCGCTCGGCGAAGACGTCGCCCGCGACAGCGACGTCGAGTTGCTGACCGGGCTGCGGCGTCACCGGGACGGGTGTGCCGTCCTCGAAGACGATGTTGCCCTCGCGCGGTTCGTGCGCAGCGGCGGCGGCTGCCTTCTCGATGGCCGCCGAGAGGGCGGCCTCGTCGCGCGTGGAGACCACGCCTACCTCGTCGTTCCCGAAGAAGGACGCCAATCGCGTGAACGGATTGAGCGGCTGCGCACCCACATTGTCGAGGGTCGCCGGCCAATCGATACCGATGCCGGCCTCCGACGGCACGAGCTGTCCCCGAGTGTCGCCGGCGGTGACGTCCACAGGAGCGTCGAGCCGCGGCGTCAGTTGTTCGGTGAGCTCCACCTCGGCCGCGTCGAGCGACATCCCGCCGATCTCGACCCCCGCGACGGTGACCCCACGCGGGACCTTGCCCGACGACATCGCGAGATCGGCCACGTACAGCACGGCGAGCAGCGCGACGACCCCGCCGACGACCAGTGCGATCGTCCGCCGGGGCAGATTCGACCCCCGCGTGCTCGGCTCGTCCCCGTCCCCGGACCCTCCCGGACCACCCGTGGGCGGAGGAGTGACGGGAGGCGGACCCTGTGGCGGCGGTCCCGCCTGCACCTGCCGGGTCGGCTGATCGCCCTGCGGCGGGTGTCCTTGTCCCTGGCTCTGCTCCGCCGGCGAGCGGTGGACGCGCTCGGTGGCGGCGGACGATCCGTCACCCGGTGCCCGGTTCGCGGGCGCGACGACGGGAATGACCGCGGTGGGCGCCTCCGAAGGAGGGACGTTCTCGGTCGCGGGTCCGTCTGCAACGTCGGTGCGGGCCTGATCCGCATTCTCGTTCTCGCTCCGGGAGTCGCCGGAAGCTTGTTGCTGTGCCTCAGCTTCTGCCGTCGGCTCCGGAACATCGCTCGCCGTCGGTTCCGGAACATCACTCGCCGTCGGGTCCGGAACACTGCTCGCCTTCGGCTCCGGAACACTGCTCGCCGTCGGTTCCGGAACATCGCTCGCCGTCGGTTCCGGAACATCGCTCGCCGTCGGCTCCGTGCCATCACTCGCCGTCGGCTCGGCCACCTGCCGGTGAGGATCGACCGCTTCGAAACGCTCGGTAGGGGCCGACGCACCCCCGTCCTCACGAGCGGACTCCGACGACGGACCGAGATTCTCGGTTCGTGCGTCGTCGTGCTCGTGATGGGAGTCGTCGGTCCCGTTGCTGCCGCTCACCCAGATCCTTTCGCAAAGTCGGGCGCGCCGTCGAATCCGCGCGCCGAACTACCTGCTGTCAAGGGTAGTGCGCCTGTTCGGCACGGCTGCGGCCGGAATGCGAAGACCCCGCGTTGCTACCAGGTCGGGGGTCAGGCAGCAGCGCGGGGTCGCTGGGTCTATCGCGGTCCGTCGCAGAGCGTTACACACCGAACGGAACTTTTTTGCTCAACGATCTCCGAGGGGGTCGATCAGGCCTCCAGAATCGCCGTCACACCCTGTCCGCCTGCGGCGCAGATGGAGATCAGGCCGCGGACGGGCTTTCCGGTCTCCTGCTTCTTCTCGTGCAGCATCTTCGCCAGCGAGGCGACGATGCGGCCGCCGGTCGCGGCGAACGGGTGGCCGGCCGCCAGCGACGAGCCGTTGACGTTGAGCTTGCTGCGGTCGATCGATCCCAGCGGTGCGTCGAGACCCAGCTTGCCCTTGCAGTACTCCTCCGACTCGAACGCCTGGAGCGTGGCGAGCACCACGGAGGCGAACGCCTCGTGGATCTCGTAGAAATCGAAGTCCTGCAGGGTCAGGCCGTTGCGCTGCAGTAGACGCGGGATGGCGTAGGTGGGGGCCATGAGCAGACCGTCGCCGCCGTGGATGTAGTCGACCGCGGCGGTCTCGGAGTCCACGAGGTAGGCGAGCACCGGCAGCTTGCGCTCGGCGGCCCACTCCTCGCTCGACAGCAGCGCAGCCGACGCGCCGTCGGTGAGCGGCGTCGAATTGCCGGCCGTCATGGTGGCGTCGCCGAGCTTGTTGCCGAAGACCGGCTTCAGCGTCGACAGCTTCTCCACCGACGAATCGGGACGCAGGTTGTCGTCGCGGGTCAGCCCGAGGAACGGGGTGACGAGGTCGTCGAAGAAGCCGCGGTCGTAGGCGGCAGCCATGTTGCGGTGGCTCGCGACGGCCAGTTCGTCCTGCGCCTCGCGGGCGATGCCGAACTCCTTCGCGGTGATCGCGGCGTGCTCCCCCATCGACAGGCCGGTGCGCGGCTCGCCGTTGCGCGGGATCTCGATGCCGAGCATCGACGGGCGGACGTTGCCGAGCAGCTTGACCCGGTCGGCCGTGGAGCGGGCCCGGTTCAGGGACAGCAGGAACTCACGCAGCTGGTTGTTCACGGCGATCGGGGCGTCGGAGGTGGTGTCGACGCCGCCGCCGATACCGGCCTCGATCCGTCCCGCGGCGATGGCGTCGCCGACCGCGATGATCGACTGCAGACCGGTGCCGCATGCCTGCTGGAGATCCCAGGCCGGGGTATAGGGACTCAGCGCGCTGCCGAGCACGCTCTCGCGCACGAGGTTGAAGTCGCGGGCGTGCTTGAGGACCGCACCGCCGACGACGGCGCCGAGCCGCTCGCCCTGGAGATTGAAACGGCCGACGAGGCCGTCGAGGGTGGCGGTGAACATGTCCTGGTTGGACGCGCGCGCGTACGTGCGGTCGGACCGGGCGAACGGGATCCGGTTGCCTCCGAGAACGGCGACACGGCGCTGCTGCGTGGAACGGGCTTTGGTGGTCACTGGTGTCTCCCGGTTTCGGACGGATTCGAATTCTGGCTACTATTCTTACTCACGGGTAAGTTTGTTGTCGAACACGCTTGCTGTCGAACACTGCACCGACGACCGAATCGAAGAAGGTGGAATCGTGGCCGAAGCCAAGGGCGCACCCAAGCTCTACGCCCAGCTCATCTCGTCCGCACCCGGAGCATTCCTCGCCAAGCAGTTCGGTCTGCCACAGCCCGAGAAGCTCCGGCGCTACCAGCCCGGTGAGCCCGCGCTGCCCGGCCCTGTGCTGCTCGGCGGCAACGGCCGCCTGGTCGAACCGATCCGCACCCTCCTGAGCGACTACACGTTCGCCGAGCCGTCCGACACGAAGTTCGGCGCTCTCGTGTTCGACGCTACCGGCATCACCGATCCCGCGGGCCTCGAACAGCTCTTCACGTTCTTCCAGCCCGCCCTGCGCAATGTCGCCCCGAGCGGCCGCGTCGTCGTGCTGGGTACCACGCCCGAGGAAGCCGGATCGGTCGACGAGCGCATCGCCCAGCGCGCCCTCGAGGGCTTCACGCGCAGCGTCGGCAAGGAACTGCGTCGCGGCGCGACCGCGCAGCTCGTCTACGTCTCCCCCGAGGCGGCCACCGGCCTGGCCGGGGTGGAGTCGACGCTGCGCTTCCTGCTCTCGGCGAAGTCGGCCTTCGTCGACGCCCAGGTGATCCGTATCGGCGAGGGCGACGCCACCGCCCCCGAGTCCTGGGAGCGTCCACTCGCCGGCAAGGTCGCCGTCGTCACCGGCGCGGCCCGCGGTATCGGCGCGACGATCGCCGAGGTGCTCGCCCGCGACGGCGCGACCGTGGTCGTCGCCGACGTCCCGGCAGCCGGCGACGCCTTGACGCAGACCGCCAACAAGGTCGGCGGTACCGCCTTCGCACTCGACGTCACCGCACCCGACGCCGGCGACAAGCTCGCCGCGCACCTGCTCGAGCGGCACGGCGGCGCCGACATCATCGTCCACAACGCCGGCATCACCCGCGACAAGTTGCTGGTGAACATGGACGCCGCCCGCTGGAACGCCGTGATGGCCGTCAACCTCATCGCCCCGCAGAAGATCACCGAGGTGCTCGTCGAGAAGGGTGCGCTGAAGGAAGGCGGACGGGTGATCGACGTGTCCTCGATCGCGGGTATCGCCGGTAACCGCGGCCAGACCAACTACGGCGCGTCCAAGGCCGGTGTCATCGGCCTCGTCCAGGCCACCTCCGAGGTCCTCGCCGACAAGAAGATCACCGTCAACGCCGTCGCCCCCGGTTTCATCGAGACCGCCATGACGGCTGCCATCCCGGTCGCCACCCGCGAGGCCGGCCGCCTGATGAGCTCGTTGCAGCAGGGCGGTGAGACCGTCGACGTCGCCGAGACCGTCGCGTGGTTCGCGAACCCGGCGTCGAGCGCCGTGACCGGGCAGGTCGTACGCGTGTGCGGCCAGTCCATGCTGGGGGCCTAGATGGCACGGATCGAACTGTCCTCGCTGCCGTCGACCTTCGACATCTACAGCCGGGCCGTGCTCGGAGCACTGCCCGTGGTGGGTGCGTCGGGCGACAGCCTGCCCGACGACGTCCTGGTACTGCGCTCGCTGAAGGTCGATCCCGACAATCTCGCCGAGTACACCAAGGTGTGCGGGCTGCGTTTCGGCGACACGCTGCCGGTGACCTATCCGTTCGTCCTCACGTTCCCGCTCGTGATGAAACTGATGGTGTCCAAGGGCTTCCCGTTCGCGGCCGTGGGTTCCGTCCACGCCGAGAACGTGATCGAACAGTTCCGGCCGGTCTCGGTCACCGAACCGCTCGACATCGCGGTGCACGCGGAGAACATGCGCGAACACCGCAAGGGCCTGCTGGCCGATCTCGTCAGCGAGGTGAACGTCGGGCGCGAACTCGTATGGCGGCAGACGTCGACCTTCCTGCACCAGCAGCGCACGTCGCTGTCGGGTCAGCCCAAGCCGGAGCCGAAGGAGGAGGAGATCCCACCGGTCCCCACCTCCACGCTGCGGGTCGATCGGAAGATCATCGACCGCTACGCGGCGGTCTCCGGCGACCGCAACCCGATCCACGTCTCGACGTTGGGCGCCAAGGCATTCGGATTTCCCACGTCCATCGCCCACGGCATGTGGAGTGCTGCGGCGGCCCTGTCGGCCGTCGAGGGACGCATCCCCGAGAAGGTCACCTACACCGTGCGTTTCGGTAAGCCCGTCCTGCTGCCGTCGTCGCTGAGCCTGTACGCGCAGTACGCCGCGGGCGGATGGGATCTCGCGCTGCGGCATCCGAAGAAGCACTACCCGCATCTGACCGCCACCGTGCGGTAGGACGGGAAAGCACCGAGATTTCGGGTGGGGCGGGACGCGATGGGGGCGTTCCGTCCCGCCCGAATCCTTCAGTACACGAACGTGTTTCGCCCGGAAAGATCAGTGCAACCGGTCGGAACGCTTGCGGCCCGCGAGTCCGCGCCAGGCGAGATTCTCGAGCAGATCCGCGGCCTGCTGCACGTCGATCTCACCGCCGGCGATGCGATCGGCGACCGCCTCACCGGCCCCGACGAGCGCGACGGCCATGATCGTGTAGTTCGTGCCGGGTTCCGGATCGCGCGTGCTCGATTCGAGCAGGTGCGCGGTGAGTTCGATCAGCCGGTCGCGGCTGCCCTGCACCTGCGGCGCGAAGGCCTGCTGCGACAGCGCCTGGCGGTACAGAACCATCCACGACGGCCGGTGCTCGTCGACGAAGCCGAGGAACGACTCGAGCGCGACCCGCAGTTGTTCGCGCGGCGCGAGCGTGGGATCGCCCGCCGGGGTCAATGCCTCGACGAACCGCTGCCCCTCGCGGGCGATGCACGCCGCGAACAACTCGTCCTTCGACCCGTAGTACAGATAGAGCATCGGCTTGGAGATCGATGCCCGCCCTGCGATCGCGTCCATGGACGTGTTGTGGAAACCGTGTTCGGAGAACACCTCGACGGCGGCATCCAGCATCTGTTGCTCGCGCACTGCACGCGGCAGCCGCTTGGTTCCGCCCGCCATGACTCCTCCCGGACTCCTCGAATGAAGTTCTGACTCTACGGTAGGAAGCCTGCCGCCGAAGCAACCCGACTGTTTCAGCAGTCCAGAGCGCCTTTCGCGCGTGTCACCGTCCGCACCGATTCGTCGACCCATTCGGGCGAGAGGGTGCCGTCCGCCACGACCTGCTCCAGGTGGTCGAGCACGGCGGGCACCTCGGCGGTGGTCAACCACAGCGCCTGGTTCACACCCGCCACCATCGCGGCCTCGACGGCCTGGGTGATGTCGTAGGTGTCGGTGATCGCACGCATTCCCGACAGGTCGTCGGTGAAGATCACGCCGTCGAAGGCGGGGCCGCCGTAAGCACCCGAGCGGAGCAGGTCCACCGCGGCCGGGCTGATGCTCGCGGGCAGCCCGTCGGTCAGCCCCGGCACGGCGAGGTGCCCGAGCATGACGCCCACCTCGGGCGAGACCAGGCTGCGGTACGGCACGAGGTCGCTCTGCTGGAGCTGCTCGATCGGCGGGGTGGTCACCGCACCGGTGTGCGAATCCCCGGAGGCGGAGCCGTGACCCGGAAAGTGCTTGAGCACCGGCATGATTCCGGCGTCGAGCAGTCCCCGCGCGTAGGCACCGGCGTACTGCGTGACGATCTCGGGATCGTCGGAGAACGACCGGTCGCCGATGACGGAGTCGTCGGGCTGACTGCTCACGTCGACGTCCGGCGCGAAGTCGACCGTGATACCCAGCGACTTCAGTTCCTGTCCGCGTTCGAATGCCATCCGGTAGGTCTCGTCGACCGTCATCGTCTGCGCCGTCTCCCGCGCGGACGGATCGGGACCGAACAGCGCGCCCACGCGCGACACGCGGCCACCCTCCTCGTCGATCGTGACCATGAGCGGCAACGCACTCTGCGCGGCCACCTGCGGCACGAGACGCTCGGAGAGCATCGACGCGTCGGTCCAGCTGCCGATGAAGATGCCGCCGATCTGCTCGGACTCGACGATCGCCTGCGCGTCGGCCGCCCCGGTGACCCCGACGTTGAGCAGCTGGGCGAGCTTCTGCCGCAGGGTCAGCCGGGCGAGCAACTCGTCGCCGCAGGTCGCCGACGTCGCGGCCGCGGTCGCCTCGGTGGTGGTCGCGGTAGTCGTGGACGAGGCCGTCGCCGAGCTCGACGTCGCCTCGCCCGGGTCGTCGCCCGAGTCGGACGAACCGCATCCCGCGGTGGTGAGGGCGACCGCGAGCACGGCGGCGACAGTGTGACGGATCCGCATGGTGCCGACGGTAGCGGACGAACCTCGAGGACCCACAGCTCGAACCTCCCCCACGGACGTCCCGGCAGGTTAAGGTGCACCCGAACATCCGAATCCGATCCAGGGGGTACGCGGTGGGCGCAGATCTGATCCTCATCGCCTACGACGGTTCCGAGAACTCGAAGCGTGCCGTGCAGTATGCGGGCCGCTTCCTCGAATCCTGCCGTGCCGTCGTCGTCACCGCCTGGGAACCGATGGTCCGGCAGGCCGCCCGCATGTCGGGCCTGTCCGGTGTCATGCAGCCCGACTGGGTGCCCGACGAGGACAGCGAGGACGTGGCACTGTCCGACGCGCGCATGACCAACGACGAGGGTCTCGAGTTGGCCCGCTCGACGGGTCTGCACGCCGAGGGCCGCACCGTCGAGGTCGTCAACGCGGTGTGGTCGGCGATCATCGAGACCGCCGACGAACTGGACGTCGACATCATCGTCACCGGCACCCGCGGCACCACCGGCCTGCGTTCGCTGCTGCAATCGTCGGTGGCCGACCACGTGCTCCGGCACAGTCACCGGCCGGTCCTGATCGTGCCGCCGGGGCGCTGACGCCCCGCACCGGGTCACCGGCGCCGGGTGCAGGCAGGGATATTGTCGATCCACCATGGACGGATTCCTGCTCTCGCGCGCCGAACGCTCGGTGCACGCCACCGGCACCCGCCGGTTCTTCGACGACGTCCACTCCGCCACGCGCGCACTCCGGAGCGGTAAGGCGACCCTCGTCGTCGGTGCACTGCCGTTCTCGCCGCACCGTCCGGTGGCCCTCGCGCAGCCCGACGACGTGGAGATCACCGAGGGTCCGTGGCAGGCCCCGCCCGACCTGCCGGAACTGCCTCCGGTGCGGGTGTCCGCCGAACTCCCCCTGCCCCGGGTGCACGTCGAACGGGTGCGCCGGCTCGTGGAGCGGTTGTCGCTCGGAGAATTGGAGAAGGTGGTCGCCGCCCGGCGGGTCGCGCTCGAGGCGGACGAACCTCTCGACCCGCTCGCTCTCGCCGCGCGCATGATCGAACGTCACCCCGATGCGACGACCTACGCACTGGACCTGAGTGCGGCGGGTGAACGTTATTGGGGGCACACACTGGTCGGCGCGACCCCCGAACTGCTCGTGAGCCGCCACGGTGAGACCGTCACGTGCCGTCCGCTCGCCGGCACCGCCGCGCGCCGGGCCGACCCGGACGAGGACCGTCGTGCCGGTGAGGAACTGCTGATGTCGAGCAAGAACCTCGCGGAGCACGGTTACGTCGTCGACCGGATCCGCGAACGGCTGGCGCCGCTGTGCAGCGACCTCGACATCCCCGACAAGCCCGAACTCACCGCGACACCCGATGTCTGGCATCTCGCCACCCCGATCACGGGCACCCTCCGCGACCCCGGAACCGACGCGCTCACCCTCGCCCACGTGCTGCATCCGACCCCGGCCGTGGCGGGCACCCCCACCGAGGCCGCGCTGGACGTGATCTCTGGGGTCGAGGGCGACCGTCGCTTCTACGGCGGCGCGGTGGGCTGGTGCGACGAGCAGGGCGACGGCGACTGGTTCGTCGCCATCCGGTGTGCGGAGCTGAGCTCCGACGGCCGGCGTGCCGTGGCCTGGGCCGGAGGCGGCATCGTCGCCGATTCCGACCCTCTCGCCGAACTCGACGAGACCACCGCGAAACTGCGTACGCTGCTCGGTGTGCTGGGCGTGTAGAGCGCCCCGCCGAGCGCGAAGATCACCTCGGAGGCTCGCACCGTCCGCGAACGCCGTGCGGGGTGATAGTTTGGCGCGGACCGATAGACAGCGTGGCGTCCGGCGATGACTGCCTGCGTCACTGGAGATGGGGAGACGGAATGGGGAAGTTCCTGGGACCGGGCCTGGGTAGCGTGGTCGTCGGTGCCGTACTCGGCGCCGTGGCGGTCTTCGGCGTGACGGCCGCCGTACAGGAGAATTCGCGCCCTCAGATCGATCGCAGTGGCAACGCCGATTCGTCCCTCCTGAACCAGGTTGAGTACGGCAGCCGCTGACGGCGCCGGCAACGCTTCGAGTTCACGCACGTACCGAGACGAGACGGAGCTCCCGTCCGCCGAACCGCTGTCCCGGCGGTGGCTGTACGCAGTCACCGCGGTGGCGGTGGTCCTGTCCTTCGCCCAGGTTCCCGGCCTGGTCGTCGCCGACACCAAGTACGACCTGACGCAGAACCCGATCGGCTTCCTCACGCGCGCCGCTCACCAGTGGAGCAGCGTGGCGCCGCTCGGGCAGGTGCAGAACCAGGCGTACGGCTATTTCTTCCCGCACGGCACGTTCTTCGCCGCGGGACAACTGCTGCACATCCCTCCGTGGATCACCCAGCGGGTGTGGTGGGTGCTGCTGCTCGTCGCCGGATTCTGGGGTCTCGTCCGCCTCGCCGAAGCGCTCGGCATCGGGAGCCGTAGCTCCCGCCTGATCGCGGCGACGGTGTTCGTGCTGTCCCCCCGCGTCCTCACCACGCTCGGTTCCATCTCGTCGGAAGCACATCCGATGATGGTGGCGCCGTGGGTGCTGCTGCCGCTGGTGCGCTACCTGAACACGCCGGATCCCGGCTCGGCCCGCCGGCTCGCCGCGCAATCCGCGATGGCCGTCGCCCTCATGGGCGCGATCAACGCCGTCGCGACCGCCGCGGCGTGTCTCGTCGCGGGCCTGTGGTGGGCCGCGCACCGCCCGAACCGGCGCTGGTGGCGCTTCACCCTGTGGTGGCTGCCGCTGTGCGTCGTCGCGGTGACGTGGTGGATGGTGCCGCTGCTGCTGCTCGGCCGCGTCAGCCCGCCCTTCCTCGACTTCATCGAATCGTCCGGTGTCACCACCGAGTGGACGTCGCTCGCCGAGGTGCTGCGCGGCACCAGCAGCTGGACACCGTTCGTCTCCCCCGAACGCATCGCGGGTGCCGTCCTCGTCACGCAGCCCGCCGCCGTCCTCGTCACCGGCGCCCTGGCCGCGGCCGGGCTCGCCGGTCTCGCGATGCGCTCGATGCCCGCGCGCGGTCGCCTCACCCTGATCCTCGCGGTGGGTCTCGTCGGTATGGGCGTCGGCTACATCGGTCAGCTCGACTCGCTGTTCGCCGAGCAGGTCCGGTCGTTCCTCGACAGCACCGGCGCGCCGTTGCGCAACGTGCACAAACTCGAACCCCTCGTGCGGCTGCCGGTGGTGCTCGGGCTCGCGCACCTGCTGCGCGCCGTGCCCCTGCCGGGGTCGGTGCCGTGGTCCCGCGCCCGGAACGCCTTCGCGCATCCCGAACGCAATCCGATGGTCGCGGTGACGACGCTGATCCTCGTCGCGACGACGCTCGCGACGTCGCTCGCGTGGACCGGCCGGCTCGCGCCGCGCGGTGCGTACGACGAGGTCCCCGGATACTGGCATGCCACGGCGGCGTGGCTCGAGGAGAACACGACCGACCGCGGCGAACGCGCCCTCATCGTTCCCGGCGCACCGTTCGGCAGCCAACTGTGGGGCCTCACCCGCGACGAACCGCTCCAGGCCCTCGCGTCGACGCCGTGGGCCGTCCGCGACGCCGTCCCGCTCGTGCCCCCCGGAGCGATCCGGGCCCTCGACGCCGTGCAGCGCGACATCGCCGACGGTCGTCCGTCCGACGGCCTCGCCGCGACCCTGCGCGGCCAGGGCATCGGCTTCCTGGTGGTGCGCAACGACCTCGATCCCGACACCTCCCCCGCCGCGCGACCGGCACTCGTGCACCGGGCGCTCGAGGGCTCGCCGGGCATCGAGAAGGTCGCCGGGTTCGGCGACGACATCGTGTTCGACAACCCCGACGACTTCGTCACCGACGCCGACCTGCGACCGGTCTACCCGGCAGTGGAGATCTACCGGGTCGCCGAGCCCGCCGGGGCGCCCTTCGGTCCCTACGCCGTGGACGTCGCGGACGTGCCGGTCGTGCAGGGTGGCCCCGAGGCGCTGCTGCGCCGCAACACCGCGCACCCCGATTTCGTCGGGCCCACGCTCCTCGCCGCCGACGCGGCCCGCGCCGGTCTTCCCGTCGACGGGGTGACGATCACCGACACCCCGACGGACCGCGAGACGGACTACGGGCAGGTCGATCACCATTCGTCGACGATCCGGGCGGCCGACGACCCGCGCCGCACCCACAACGCCGTTCCCGACTATCCGGTGCCCGACACCGAACTCGTCCGGGCCGAATGGGAAGGCGCCCGCATCAGCGTGTCGAGCGCGGCATCGGACGCCACCCAGCTCGGCGGCACCTCGGTGGCCAGCGGCCCCGCTGCGGTGGTCGACGGCGACCCCACGACCGGCTGGCACAGCAACGGTCTCGAATCGGCGATCGGCCAGTGGCTGCAGCTCGACCTCGACCGGCCGATCGACGCGGGTCTGCTGCACCTGACGACGAGCTCCGGAGCCCTCGGCGATCCCGTCGAGTGGCTCGAGGTGTCCACCGACCGGGGCAGCACGGCGGTGCGCGTCGGCGAGCCGGGACGCGAGCAGACCGTGGCACTCCCGCTGGGAACGACGTCGTGGATCCGCATCACGTCCGTGCACACCGAACGCGGCACGGTCGGCAACCAGTTCGGTCTCACCGAGGTGGTCGTCGAGGATTTCACCGACCGGAACGAACCGCGCCCGATCGACATCCGTCGCCGCATCGTGGTGCCGGGCCCGGCCGAGGACACCACGGTGCGCGGATGGCAGCTCGGCCAGGAGTTCCCCGGCCGCGGCAGCTGCGTCGACACCGGCGACCGCGTGCGCTGCGCGCGCGGGCTCGCCACCTCCGCGGAGGAACCCGGAACGTTCACGCGAAGCCCGACCGTGCCGCAGGAGACGTGGGTGCGTCCGGAGCTGTTCCTGCGTGCGCGCCCCGGGCCGGCGCTCGAGGAGCTCGTGGACCGGTCCGATCGGGTCGTCGCGCGCGGGGATGCCGACGTCGTCGACATGCAGGGGTCGGCCTTCGCGCTCACCGACGGCGACCCGCGGACGTCGTGGACCGCCGAGGAGAGCTCGCTCGAACGGGGTGCCCCGCGGCCGTCGCTCACCCTGGAACTGCCCGGCGAGCACCGCGTGACCGGGCTGGACATCAGGTCGGCACTGGGAGCGCTGCCGGTCGCACCGTCGACGGTCGCGGTGAATCTCGGCAACGGCCCGCAGGTGCGCGAGCTCGGCGACGACGACACGGTCGTCGACCTGACCCCGCACGTCACGGACCGGGTCGAGCTGACGGTGGTGCGGTGGCGCGACACCCTCGATCGCACCGTGCTGGGTTTCTCGAAGCTCACCCCGCCCGGGCTCGCGGAGGTGTCGGTGCTCGGTGACGACGGGCCGATCGGGGCGCAGCAGTCCGTCTACGACGAGACGGTGACCGTCGATTGCGAGAGCGGACCCGTCGTCGACATCGAGGGCCGGAGCTACCGCACGTCCGTCACCGCGAGCGTCGCCGACCTCGCCGCGGGCCTCGAGGTTCCTGCGACGCTGTGCGACACCGACGTCGTCGGCATGAACCCCGGCCGCGTCGACATCGACGTCGAGCCCGGTGCGGCCTTCGTCGTCTCGAGCCTGCGGCTCACCGTCCCCGGTTCCGACGCGCCCGTTGCGGAGCCGACCGAACTGCAGAAGGGTCGCTGGACGGAGAACCTGCGTGAGGTGACGGTTCCCGAAGGCGACGAGGATCGGCTCGTGGTGGTGCCCGAGAGCACCAATGTCGGCTGGGTGGCGCGCACTCCGGACGGCACCGTGGCCACGCCGGTCGTCGTGGACGGCTGGCAACAGGGCTGGATCGTGCCGGCCGGACCGGAACAGGTGCTGACCCTCGAGTTCGCGACCGACCGCTGGTACCGCCTCGGGATCTTCGGCGGACTGCTGTTGCTCCTCCCGCTGTTCGCGGCGGCACTGTGGCCCCGTCGGCGCACCGAGGACCCGGGCCCGATGCCGCGCACCTGGGGTTCGTCGACCGTCGCGCTGGCCGGTGTGCTGGCCGCCGCGACGCTCCTTGCGGGATGGGTCGGTGCCGTCGTCGCGGCGGTGGGCGCGGTGGGGATCGGTGCGCTCGCGCTGCGTCGCGGCCCCACTCTCGTGTCGCGCGTGCTCGTGGGCACCGCCGGCGGCGCGACGATGCTGGCGATGGCGCTGTTGTCCACCGGACCGTGGCGATCACCCGACGGATACGTCGGGCATTCGTTCCTGATTCAGTTCGCGGCGCTCGTCGGTGTGGTCGCGGTCGGTCTGGCAGCGGTGCCGCGCCGGGCCCTGTCCCAGCGGTGGAAGGCGGCCCGCACCGGCTCCTCGACGAGCGCGTAGCTGACGGAGGCGACGGCCAGGCTCAGCACGATCGTCACCGTGAGCACGAACCAGAAGTGGCCCGCGAAGGCCGGGATCCCGAACACGGGGAAGACGATCGACAGCACCGCGAGGTGCCAGATGAACACGCCGTACGACCAGCGGCCGACCGCCAGCGCGGCCGGGCTCGCCAGGACGCGGTGATGCCGGCGCGGCGCGAGGGTCAGCGGGGCGAGCAGCGCGAAGCTCATGATCGCCCCCAGGGCGATCTTGGCGAGGTACTCGGCCGGTGCGAGGTCGGTCAGCGTCTCCGGTCCTGCCAGCGGGGTGGCCGCAGCCGCGAAGGCGGCGACGGCGAGCAGTCCCATCGCCGCGCGCCGCGCCGCGAGCCGGTGCATCCACGTCTCGGGTCCGGAGACGAGCTCGGCGAGGATCATGCCCGCCGCGAACCAGGGCAGGAAGCCCGGCAGCCAGTTGGTGTGGTTGATGTGATCGGGAGTGCCGACCGGCACCCACGCCCACAACAGCGACAGTCCGCTCACCGCGAGCAGCAGCGGGACACGGTAGCGGGCGGCGTCCCCGCGCAGTCCGCTCACCGCCACGGCCAGCAGGGGCAGAACCAGATAGAAGGCCACCTCCACCGACAGACTCCACATCTGGGTGAGGCCCTCGGTGAGGGTGAGTGGGACGAACACTTGCGCGAGCGCGAGATTCGACCACCACACCGTGATTCCGCCTCCCGCGCCGGGCAGCAGCCACAACACCAGGACCACGACGGTCCAGTAGGCGGGGAGGATGCGGGTCGCTCGGGAGAGGAAGTAGCGAGCGGCCGAGGGAGTCGGCCCGAGCCCGCGGGCCGCCGCAGCATGCGGACGCCACAGCAGGAAGCCGGACAGGGCGAAGAACAGGGCGACTGCGAGGTCGAGACGTGCCCAGACCCGCCCGATCAGCGGGTCGTGCACTGCGCCGGTCTGGAACGCGACATGCGTGATCAACACGCCCACTGCGGCGAACCCGCGCATCCCTTCGAGTGCCGGAAGGAATCCGCTCACGCTGCGGTTCCGGTCGGTGGTGATGGTCATCGGGCATCAGTGTGCCGTGCCGGGGCGGAGTCGGACAGAGCAGGATCACGTGGAACGGGACGATCCCGGCAGGCGACGAAGATCGACTGTCTGTGCGTCCCGGCGGCGAGCGGACGCGCATATTGCCATACCGGGCTGTTAGTGTCTGAGCTCACGTGGTGTTCGCGGGCCGGATGCCAGGCGATCCGTGCAGCCCTGCTGCTGCCGGTGGGGGTACTCGATGACGACCGTTGAGTGAGGAGAAAGCATGGCTGAGCGTTCGAGCTCCGGCCGGATACTGGCAATGATTCTGGTGGGCCTGGGGGCCTTCCTCCTGGTGATCGCGATTCTCGTGCCGACGTACACGCTCGGGAAATTGAGAACGACACCGCTCGATCTCGAGGTGACCACGGTCGCCGAGGGCACGGGCGACATCCTCAATTCCCGTCAGCTGCTCGCCGGCAACGCGCAGGTCGATCGCGACGTGCCGATCGTCGCGCAGCGCTTCGTCACCGTCGAGGATCCCTCGAACGCCGAGGTCATGACGCTGCAGGCAGGCCAGACCGTGCGACGACTCGACATGCAAGGGGACACGGGCCTGGTCTCGGCCGTCGTCGACCGTCTCACGATCGACCGGAAGACCTCCATGCCCGTCTCGGAGGAGGAGTTCCCGGAGCGCGTGAGCACGATCCAGGTGAGCGCCGACAAGCCGCCGGTGGAGATCGACAACCGCGCCGGACTGCAGTACAAGTTCCCGTTCGACGTCCAGCAGGAGTCGTACCCGTACTACGACATCAACGCTCGCGAGAACTTCCCCATCGACTTCGTCGGTGAGGAGGAGATCAACGGCATGAAGGTCTACCACTTCAGCCAGGAGATCGGGCCGGTCGACCTCTCGAAGGCCGACCCCGAGGTCCCGACCTACAAGCTCAGCCTGCCCGCCTCCACCTGGGGTGTCGGTGAGGGCGACGAGCCGATCACGATGACCCGCTGGTACAACAACATCCGCGACCTGTGGGTCGACCCGGTCACCGGTGTCGTCGTCAAGGGCCAGGAGCAGCAGGACCAGTACTACGCCCGCGAGGCCGACAAGCCCGAGGTGACGGTCCTCAACGTGACGCTGCCGTTCGACGAGGAGACGATCGAGTACCAGATCGGCCAGGCCAAGGACGGCCAGGACACCATCTCGCTGTTCGGCCGCACCCTGCCGATCATCCTCGGCATCCTCGGCGTCATCCTGCTGATCGTCGGCTTCGTGCTCGGCATCCGCGGTGGCGGCAACCGTCGTCCGGCCACCGCGACCGGCGGTCCCGCCCCGGCAGGTCCGGCCACGACCACGGTCGGCCCGGCGCATTCGGGCGGCGCGCAGCGCGATCACACCGAGGACCGCACCGAGGTCATCCCGCGCCAGACCGATCCGAACGCGCAACAGCGCGATTGGACGACCGATCGAACGCAGGAGATCCCGCGCACCGATCTGCGCAAGCCTCCGACGCAGGAGTGATCGTCCGGTAGACGAACCGAGCCGCCCCTCACCGATCCCGGTGGGGGGCGGTGTCGTTCGCGTGCGACCGGGTCGCTGCGTCGTCCGTGGACGACTGGGCCACTGCAGCACCGCGCAGAGCGAGTACCGCGACCACCGCGGCGGTCGCGGCGGCCACCCCGACGGCGACGCCGACGAACTGCCGCAGGGTCGACGCCACCGTGAACATCAGCACCGCCTCGAGGGCGAGACCCGCCCACGCGACGAGCGCGAGATGGGTGCGCTCCCCGGCGATCGCCGACAGCAGCGCGCCCTGGAGCACCGCGAGACAGGCGCCCTGCAGCGCGAACAGCCACAGCAGCGACTGCACAGGGCCGTAGGCGTCGCCGACGAGCATCGGGACGAGCGGCCCGCAGATCGCGGCCCCGGCGACGAGCACTGCGCCGATCGCGACGAGGACCGTGAGGGCCGAGCGCACCGCGGCCGCCGACTGCGCAGGGTTCGCCATCCGCGGATAGAGCACCACCCCGACCGCCTGCGGCAGCCAGAAGGCGACCTTCGTGGCGACCGCTCCCAGGGCGTACAGGCCGGCGGAATCGGGGTCGAGCAGCGTGCGGGCGAGCAGCAGGTCGAGCGAGGTGAGCGCGATGAGGGCCAGCTGCACCTGGGAGGCACGCAGAACCGCCCCCGCGGTCGGGGCCGGCTCCTGCCCGCCACCGGACGTCCGGCCCACCAGCGCGCGCGCGGCCAGCGCGACCACACCTGTCCCGATCGCACCGGCGAACAGCGCGGCGCCGGGACCGCCTCCGACGGCGAGCACAGCGACCGCCGGCACCACCTTCGCGATGCCTGCGGCGGCCAGGACGACACTGAGCGCAGCGAACCTGCCCCGCCCCTGGAGCAGACCCTGTTCGGCGGCGAGCAGGACGAGCAGCGGTGCGGTGAGGAGCGATCCGAACGCTCCCCCGACGCTCGTGTCGAGCGCCCACGCCACGACGGGCACGAGGAGCATCGCGACGACGAAGGCCAGCACGGCGCAGCGGTAACCGAGACGGCGCAGAGCGGCGGTACCCGTGCCGTGCACGGCCTCCCGGGCGACGACCGTCTGCAACGCCAGGGCCGGCACGGCGAGGACGAGTTGTGCGGCGAGCAGGCTCGCGAACTCGCCGTATCCGGCGGGCCCGAGCCAGCGTCCCGCCGGCAGGTGCAGCAGATACGACGCGAGGTTCGCGGTCATCGCGCCGACCGTCACCAACGTCATGCCCGTGACGGCGGTACCCGTCGTCGAACCACGGGTGGTCTCGGCGCCCTCCGACGCGCGTCGGGGTGTTCGCGGCATCCGCTCATCCTCCCATCCGGAACGACACCGTATTCTGCCGCCATGCCACGCCCGGAGTCGTCCCGCATGCCCATCCGGGCGGCACTGCCGGCGGCAGCGCCCGCGGTGTGGTCGCTGGCGCTGACCGTCGCGGTGCTCGGTCCGTTCCTCGTCTCCCCCGGCTACCTGCTCTTCCGCGACGCGGTGAGCACTCCCCGGTCGTTCCCGACCGATTCCGCACTCGGACTGTCCGACGCCGCGGCCCGCGCGGTGCCGCAGGACGCCCTGCTGGCGTGGGTGAGCACCGTCGTCGACGGCGGTGTCGCGGTCACGGCACTTCTGGCCGCGTCGTTGTGGGCCGCGGGATGGGGGGCGGCACGGCTGGTCGCGGTGGTGCTGCCCACGAGTGGCACCGGTGCCCGGCTCGTGGCGGCGACGGTGGCGATCTGGAATCCGTACGTCGCCGAGCGGTTGTTGCAGGGGCACTGGAGTCTGCTCGCCGGGTATGCCGCGCTGCCGTGGACGATCTGTGCGGCCGTCGCGATCCGGCGACGCCGACGCGGCGGGTGGGCATCGACGGCAGTCTGCCTGGCTGCCGCAGGCCTGACCCCGACCGGCGCGCTGCTGGCGATCGTGACGGCATGCGCTGTCCTCGCCGCCCCCGGTGGACGGACGCGGGTGCTGCCGCGGGTGGGCACCGCGCTCGCCCTGGGTGTCACGGTGTCGCTGCCGTGGCTGGTGGCGACGGCGCTCGCCGGGGGCGGCACCGAAGCAGATCCCGCCGGTGTGCGTGCGTTCGCCGCGCGGGCCGAACCCCTTCTCGGCACGATCGGTTCGGTGGCGGGGCTCGGTGGGATCTGGAACGCCGATGCCGTCCCCGCCTCGCGCACGACGGGATGGGCGCCGGTGGGCACCCTGCTGCTGCTCGCAGTGGTGGCGTGCGGTGTGCCGGCACTGTGGCGCCGGCGCGGCAATCCCGTGATCGTCGCGCTCGTCGCGCCGGCCGTCCTCGCGGTGCTCGTCGTCGCGCTCGCCGCGACCGGCCCGGGACTCGCCCTCGGCGAATGGGCGATGGTGCACGTTCCCGGCGCCGGACTGCTGCGCGACACCCAGAAGTGGGTCGCGTGGGCGATGCCCGCCTACGCGCTCGCCGCGGCCGCCGGCACGACGGCCCTCGCGCGGCGCTTCGCGGCGCCCGAACCGGTGTGGGCGGCGGCCGCGATCGTCACCGTGCTGGTCGCGCTCCCCGACCTGGTGTGGGGTGTCGGCGGGCAATTACGGCCCGTGCGGTATCCGGCGGGCTGGGAGCGGGTGTCGCAGCTCGTGACGGCCGGCGACGGCGATGTGGCCGTTCTGCCCGCGGGCATGTTCCGGGTCTTCGACTTCTCCGGCCCGGTGCCGGTTCTCGATCCGTCCCCGCGGATGCTGCGCGCCGACGTCCTGCAGACCGGAACTCTCGTCGTCGCCGACGGCAGCGTCGACGGTGAGGGTCGCCGCGCGGCGGACGTCGAGGCCCTGTTGTCGTCCGGTGCGGACCCGGGTGCGCTCGCCGCCCGCGGGGTGGGCTGGGTGCTCGTCGAGCACGGCACGCCGGGCGAACTCGGCGACGCGCAGAGCACGCTCGGAGCTCTCGGCGACGCGCAGAGCACGCTCGGAGCTCTCGGCACTGCCTACCGCGACGAGGATCTGAGCCTGTACCGGGTGGAAGGGGTCACCTCGCCGCCGTCACCCCACCGGGCGCCGGCGGTCGGGGCGCACGTGATGTGGCTACTGGTACTGGCCGGCGGCGCTGGATGTGCGCTCGGGCAGCGGATCGGTGAGAGACGACGGCTCGTCGGCGCGCGGGAACAGTCCTGAGACGGTGTGCCCGAAGGTCGTGACGGACAGGACCTCGTGGACACCCTCACCCGTGGCCTCCCACGAGAATTCGCCGGCACGGATGCGGGCCTTGTTGCCGAGCTGACGACGACGGTCCGCGTCGGCGAGCAGATCGGCGACGGCGGCGGTCAGTTCGGCGGGCGAGTCGACGAGCAGACCGGTGACGCCGTCGATGATCGAGTCGGTGAGTCCTCTGGAGCTGCGGTAGCCGATGGTGGGCACGCCGTGCTGGGCGGCTTCGACCACCGCGAGTCCCCACCCCTCCTTACGCGAGGGCATCACGTGAACCCATGAGCGCGAGAGCAATTCGTGTTTCCGCTCTTCGTCGACGTGGCCGTGGAAGGTGACGGCGTCGCCGATACCGAGTTCGGCGGCCGCATCGCGGAGGTTCTGTTCCCACCAGCCGCCGCCGATGACGTCGAGGTGCAGGCCCGGAACGGTGCCGCGCAGCGCCGCGACCGCGGCGAGGGCATCCTCGATCTGCTTGTGCGGCACCAGCCGCGAGAGGACGCACATGCTGGGATGGGCCGTTCGCGTGTCGTCGCCACCCGCCGCGACACCGGCGGGGACGGCGTCGACGCCGTTGCGGACCACCGCGATCCGCTCCCGGTCGACACCGAGAGCGCGCAGCTCGTCGGCGGACGGGAGCGAGACGGTGAGGTACTGGTTGCGGCGGTGCACGCGCGGCGACAGCGACGACTCGATCCACCAGCCGAGCGTGGCCATCAGTCTGCCCGCGACCGGCCACTGCTCACGATGGCAGTGGTGCACGAGCACCGTGACCGGCGCGCCGGCGACGAGCCGCGCGAAGAAGGGGATGCCGTTCTGGGTGTCGATCACGGCGTCGGGGCGGACACCGGCGAGGGGACCGACACCGCACCTGCCTGCGAGGATCGCGGCGAGTGCGCGCGGATAGACGGTGAGCCGTCCTCCGCCGCGGCTGACGGTGATGCCGTCGATGCGGTCGCGCTTCGCGGCGCCGGGGTATGCGGCGGTTCGCAGGACGACCCGGACGCCGCGCGCCGCGAGCTGCGCTCCGACCTGTTCGAGATACCGCTCGCTGCCGCCCCCCTGCGGATGCCCGCTGTCGCGCCAGCAGAGCAGCAGAACCTCCCGCACGCGGCGACCCCCTGTAGTGACTCGACCAGCCTGCCGGTGTCGACTCGACCACCCGGCCGGGCAGATGTGACTCGGACGATGACAGGGACACAGTAGCGGGTGCCCGTCGGCGACAGGTGAGGGACGAGTACAAGCGCAGCACTAAGGTGACTGGACGTGCCTTCGACGACACCACCCCGCACCGACGTGACCCGGCTGTTCGCCCGCCGCGCCACACTGCGCCGTTCCGCGGGGTTGCTCGGCAGCTTCCGGTTCGAGCAGACGGCACCGGAGAAGTTCTACGGCGGTCTCGCCCGCGACACCGTCGATCTGATCGGCGACCTCTACACGGGTCTGACCGGCACGGATCTGACGGGAACCACGGTCGTCGACGTCGGTGGTGGTCCCGGATACTTCGCCGACGCATTCACCGAAGTGGGATCCCGGTACGTTCCGATCGAGCCCGACCCGTCGGAGATGCACGCCGCCGGTCTGCAGGTGGGCGGCGCGATCCGCGGCTCCGGGCTGGCGTTGCCGCTGCGGACCGGAGCGGTCGACGTGTGCTTCTCGTCGAACGTCGCCGAACACGTCGCGACGCCGTGGGCGATGGCCGACGAGATGCTGCGCGTCACGCGCCCCGGCGGGCTGATGGTGCTGTCGTACACCCTGTGGTGGGGTCCGTTCGGTGGGCACGAGACCGGTCCGTGGCACGCCTTCGGAGGCGAGTACGCGGCCAGGCGTTACGCCCGCAAGCACGGCCGGGAACCGAAGAACCGGTACGGGGTGTCGCTGTTCGACGTCGGCGCCGACGACGGCCTGCGCTGGGCACGCTCGACACCGGACGGCGAACTGCTCGCGGCGTTTCCCCGCTATCACCCGAGGTGGGCGTGGTGGCTCGTGCACGTGCCCGGCGTCCGGGAGTTCCTCGTCAGCAACCTGGTACTGGTCCTGCGGCGTCGCTGACCGGTCGCTTAATGTCGTGGCCATGACCGCATTGGCCCTGGACGTCGGCGGCACCAAGCTCGCCGCGGCCGTCGCCGCCGACGACGGCACCCCGCTCGAAGCCCGGTCCGTGCCGGTCCCCTCGAACGACGTGTGGGGCGCGTGCGCGGGACTGCTACGGCAGGTCGAAGAGATCGGCGCCGGGCCGGTGACCGCCGTGGGAATTGCCGCGGCAGGGCCGGTAGACACGACGACCGGCACGATCGGCCCGATCAACATCTCCGAGTGGAGTTCCGGCTTCGCACTCGTCGACGCCGTGCGCGGCCTGTTCCCCGGCGCCCGGGTGGACCTGGTGATGGACGGCGCCGCAGCGACCCTGGCCGAGCAGCGCTTCGGGGCCGGACGCGACGTCGCCGACCTGCTCGGCGTCGTGCTGGGCACCGGTATCGGTGGAGGTCTGGTACTCGGTGGCCGGATCGTGCGTGGCCGCACCGGCAATGCCGGCCATATCGGGCACGTGGTCTCGCCCTACGGTACGACGGTGTGCGCGTGCGGGGGCGTCGGCTGCATCGAGACGGTGGCGAGCGGCCCGTCGGCGGTGCGCTGGGCCCGTGCCCACGGCTGGCAAGGGCCCGACGGCGTTGCGCTCGCTGCGGACGCCGAGGCCGGAGTCGGCGTCGCCGCAGCGGCACTCGAACGAGCCGGGACGGCGCTGGGCCAGGCCATCGCGTCGGCGGCCGCACTGGTGGACGTGGGACGAGTGGTCGTCGGCGGGGGCTTCGCGCAGTCGGGCGGTCACCTGTGGCGGCCCATGCTCGCGTCGGCAGCCCGGCACGCCCGCTTGAGGTTCGTGCAGGACCTGCGGATCGTCCCCGCCGAACTCGGCGCCGTGGGCACTCTCACCGGCGCCGCGATCGTCGCTGCAGGTCACGACTGGATAACCTGACCGGGCACGCCGTGCTTTCCGGCCTACTCTGAGGACCACATCGGAGTCCCGGCGGAAACTGTGGCGGTCCGCCGGGATGCTCTGCGAGCGGATCGGCGGTACCGGATGCGGATTGCTGACATTTTGCGGAACAAGGGCTCGGCGGTGCACACGGTCGCGCCCGGCACCACGGTGTGCGAACTCATCGGCGATTTCGCGCGGTTCAACATCGGCGCGATGGTGGTGTGCGAGGGTAAGACCGTCGCCGGCATCGTCACCGAACGCGACGTCGTACGCGCCCTGCACGAACGCGGCCCGTCGATCCTTGCGGCACCGGCACACGAACTGATGTCCCGGACGGTGACGACCTGCCTGCCCAGCGATTCGGTCGACAGTCTCGCCGAGACCATGACCGAACAACGGATCCGGCACCTGCCGGTCGTGGTCGACGCTCGGCTGGTCGGGATCGTCAGTATCGGCGACGTGGTCAAGAGCCGCATCGACGAGCTACAGACCGAGCGCGACCAGCTCGCCTCGTACATCCACGACGGTGGGTGAACCTCCGGGTCAGTTCTCGCCGGTCGCGTCGTCGCCGGGAGCAGCGTCCTCGGTGGCACCGTCCTGGCCGGCCCCGTCCTCGGTGACGCTCGGGCGGTCGAGGATGCTCACGCTCATCCCGTAGGGCAGGAACCGCACCGAGCGTCGCGGATCGGTGTTGCCCTTGAGTGTGCGCAGCGCGTCCAGTTCGGTGCGATGAACCTGGTCGACGCGGGCGACGCCGTCGTCGTCGGTGGTGTAGACGACCCAGACCCCGTCGCCCTTCTCACCGGTGGTCTCGGGCCGTGGCTGCGTGCGCGTCGGCGCCGCAGGTGGCTCGAGGAACGAGAAGATGCGGTCCTTCAGCTCCCGCAGTTCCTCTCCGGCCTCCCGCACCACGCGGTCGAGATCTTCGGGGTCGAATCCGAACGGATTGTTCTCCGCCATGTCGTGTCTCCTGACCGTTGGGCACCCTCCAGTGTGGTGACGGTCGCCGATTCGCGCCACCCGGCTCCTCCCCCGCTCTACTGTGCAGCCGAGGGAGGAAGGAGACATCCATGGTGAACGACACGGATCTGCAGTATCTGCGGCGGTGCGTCGAACTCGCGGAGGAGGCGGTCTCGACCGGTGACGAGCCGTTCGGGTCGGTGCTGGTCGACGCGGACGGCGAGGTCCTGGCCGAGGACCGCAACCGCGTCGCAGGCGGCGACAGCACCCGGCACCCCGAGTTCGAGCTCGCGCGGTGGGCGGCCGAACATCTCGAGCCCGACCGGCGCGCCATCGCCACCGTCTACACCTCCGGTGAGCACTGCCCGATGTGCGCGGCCGCGCACGGCTGGGTCGGCCTGGGGCGGATCGTCTACGCGACGTCCTCCGAGCAACTCGTCCGGTGGCTCGACGAGATGGGCGTGGCTCCGGCCCCGGTCCGTCCGCTGCCGATCCGTGAGGTCGTGCCGGATGCTGTCGTCGACGGGCCCGCTCCCGAACTCGAACAGGAGATCCGCCTGCTGCACCGGCGCTGCCACCTCGGGGAGTGAGGCCGTCCGGTCCCATCGGATCTGGTGACCCCCTGGCCTCAGGCTGTAACGTGTTCTAGTGTTCGGGGTCACAGCACCGCGGCGCGCCCGACGGCCGCGAGATCCGAGACGTGAGCACACAGCAACGGATGAGGAAGACATGACCGACTACGACAAGTTGTTCATCGGCGGCGAATGGGTGGCACCGTCGACCGACGAGAGACTCGAGGTGTTCTCCCCCGCCACCGAGGAGCGGGTCGGCTCCGTGCCGGTCGCAGGACCGAAGGACGTCGACGCCGCGGTCGCCGCCGCCCGGCGCGCCTTCGACGACGGACCGTGGCCGCGCACGTCGCCGGCCGAACGCGCGCAGGTGCTCGCCAGAGCCGTCGCGCTCATCGAGGAACGCAACGACGAGATCGCCGCCGTCCTCGGTTCCGAACTCGGCCAGCCGGGCCCCTCCGTCCAGATGGTGCAGATGACGCCGGCCCTCGGGACGCTGAATTTCTATGCCGGACTGGCCGATTCGTTCAACTGGGTCGAGGAACGGGTCGGCTCGTTCGGCCGCACCCGCGTCACCCGCGAACCCGTCGGCGTCGTCGCCGCCGTCATCGCGTGGAACGTGCCGCTGTTCCTGTGCGCGAACAAGATCGCACCCGCACTGCTCGCCGGATGCACCGTGGTGCTCAAGCCTGCCCCCGAGGCCCCGCTGGCCGTGAACCTCCTCGCCGAGATCTTCACCGAGGCCGGTCTTCCCGAAGGCGTGCTGTCGGTGGTTCCGGGCGGCGCGGACACCGGCGAGAGCCTCGTGTCCCATCCGGACATCGACAAGATCACCTTCACCGGGTCGACCGCGGTGGGCAAGCACATCGGCGAGATCGCGGCGCGCAATCTCAAGCGCTGCTCGCTCGAACTCGGCGGCAAGTCCGCGGCCATCATCCTCGAGGACGCCGACCTCGACTCCACCGTCGCCATGCTGGTGATGTCGGGGCTGATCAACACCGGCCAGGCCTGTGTCGGCCAGACGCGCATCCTGGCTCCCCGTTCCCGCTACGACGAGGTCGTCGAGAAGGTCGCCGGCGCAACCGCGTTCTTCCCCGTCGGGCCTCCCGGCGACGAGGCCGCACAGATCGGTCCGCTGATCTCCGCCAAGCAGCGCGACCGCGTCGAGGGCTACATCGCCAAGGGCACGGAGGAGGGCGCCCGCATCGTGATCGGCGGTGGCCGTCCGGCGCACCTCGACAAGGGCTACTTCGTCGAGCCGACGATCTTCGCCGACGTCGACAACTCGATGACCATCGCCCGCGAGGAGATCTTCGGCCCGGTGCTGTGCGTGCTGCCCTACGACAGCGTCGACGAAGCGGTGAAGATCGCCAACGACTCCGATTACGGCCTCGCCGGTTCCGTGTACACCACCGACGTCGAGAAGGGCCTCGAGATCGCGTCGCGCGTGCGCACCGGTACCTACGGAATCAACTGGTACGCCTTCGATCCCGGTTCACCGTTCGGTGGATTCAAGAATTCCGGCATCGGACGCGAGAACGGCCCCGAAGGACTCGAGGCGTTCTGCGAGCTGAAGTCCGTGCTCTACCCGCCCGGCTACGAGGGTTGATCCCGTACGTCGAGGGGGAGGGTATGTGCGAGTTCTCCGACGAGAACCCACGTACCCTCCCCCTCGACAGGGCACGACCTCAGATGTACATGGCGGGATCGATGTAGGTCGTCGGATCCACGAGCGGTTCGTGCTTCTTGCGGGATCGGACGGTCGCGGGAATGCCCGTGGCGATCGAATCCGCCGGCACGTCGTGGGTGACCACGGCGTTGGCACCGATCGCGCTGTCGTCCCCGATCACGACCGGGCCGAGGACCTTCGCCCCTGCTCCGACGGTGACCCGGTTGCCCAGCGTCGGATGACGCTTCTCCTTCGCCAGCGACCGGCCGCCGAGCGTCACGCCGTGGTAGAGCATCACGTCGTCGCCGATCTCGGCCGTCTCGCCGATGACCACGCCCATACCGTGGTCGATGAAGAAACGCCGCCCGATGGTCGCGCCGGGATGGATCTCGATGCCGGTGAGGAATCGGGTGAACTGCGCGAGGATCCGCGCAGGTCCCTTCAGCGCGGGCACCTGCCACATCCGGTGCGCGATGCGGTGCGACCAGATCGCGTGCAGCCCCGAGTAGACGACGGCGTTCTCCGCGTCGCTGCGCGCGGCCGGATCGTGGCCGCGCGCAGACTGCAGATCCTCCCGCAGAGTGTGCAGGATACCCACGACGGCGATCAGTCCCGGATGTGTTCGAACAGCGGGGTGGAGATGTACCGCTCACCGAAGTCGCAGACGACGGCGACGATCAGCTTGCCGGCGTTCTCGGGACGCTTCGCCAGCTCGAGGGCCGCCCAGACGATCGCACCCGACGAGATGCCGCCGAGAATGCCTTCCTGGGTGCCCAGATCGCGCGCGATACGAATCGAATCCTCGAACGAGACGTCGACGATCTCGTCGTAGACCTCGCGGTCGAGCACGTCGGGCACGAAGTTCGCGCCGATGCCCTGGATCTTGTGCGGTCCGGGCTCGCCACCGTTGAGGATCGGCGAGTCGACCGGCTCGACACCGACGACCTTCACGTCCGGCTTGTACTCCTTGAGCCTGCGGCCCGCGCCCGTGATGGTGCCGCCCGTACCGATGCCGGCCACGAAGATGTCGACCTCACCGGCGGTGTCCTTCCAGATCTCCTCACCGGTGGTGTTGTAGTGGATCTCCGGGTTCGCGGGGTTGCCGAACTGGCGGGCGAGGATCGCGTTCTCGGTGTTCGCGACGATCTCCTCGGCCTTCGCGACGGCACCCTTCATGCCCTCGGAGCCGGGGGTGAGGACGATCTCGGCGCCGTAGGCGCGAAGCATGACGCGACGCTCGGTGGACATCGTCTCGGGCATCGTGAGGATGACCTTGTAGCCGCGTGCAGCGCCGACCATCGCGAGCGCGATGCCGGTGTTGCCGGAGGTGCCCTCGACGATCGTGCCGCCGGGCTTCAGCTCACCGGACTTCTCGGCCGCGTCGATGATCGCGACGCCGATACGGTCCTTGACGCTGTTCGCCGGGTTGTAGAACTCGAGCTTCACGGCGACCGTCGCGCCGGACCCCTCGGTCAGACGGTTGAGCTTGACGATCGGGGTGCGCCCGACCAGCTCGGTGACATTGTTGTAGATACCGCTCATATGGGCCGATCCCTCCTAGCGGTCGTAGCGACGACCGGGTCGTTTCCGTCACACCATTGCATCATTCGCTGATACGTGCTGTGCAGCCGGGGAGCCGTGCACCCGCCCCGGTCACGCGCATGCGCGGGCACAGTGCGGCGACGGTGTGTCGGTCCGGCGTACACGGGTACTCAACGTCAGCGGCCGCCTCGATCTTCCCGACGCCCACTGTGGCGTTCGTCCTCCGATCCGGCGACCGGCGGTCCCTGTCCGTCCGTACCGGTGAGGAGACGACGGTGGTCGATTTCGGCAGAGTCGTGCAGAACGCGAGCAAGGTCGCGGAGAACGCGAGCAGAGTCGTCGACAACGCGGGCAGGGCGGTGAACCATGCCGGCCACACGGTCGGTGGACTCGTCCGGCGCGCCGGGGACCGGCCCGTCGACGCGCGGAAACCGCAGACGGTGACCGTGACGGCTCTGCGGGCGCAGGTCATGCAGTTCTGGCGGGATCCCGAGAACCTGAGCAGAGTGTTCGGCGACCACGTGCGGGTCGAGACGGTCGAGGCGAACCGTCTGCGCTGGACCTGGGACGTCGCCGGCAGGTCCACGATCTGGGACACCCGGGTCGATGTCACCTCGGAGGGGCTCGCATTCGTCGGAGAGGACGACGCGGACACGCCGGGCCCCCGAGTGGTCCTCGCGGTGTCCGACGCACCGCGCGGCAGTACCGCGATGACGCTGCGCGCCCAGGTTCCCGCTCCCGACCTGGTCACCGGCGCGTGGACCTTCACCGCCCTCTACCGTGCGCGCGCCCTCATGCAGACCGGCGAGATCCCCACCCTGCAGAGCAGTCCGAGTGCCCGCGAATCGGAAGGAGACGCCTGATGCGAGCCCTGTGCTGGATGGGCGTGAACGAGTTGTCGGTCGAGACGGTAGACGATCCCGGACTGGTCAATCCGCACGACGTGATCGTGAAGGTCCGCCTCACCACGACCTGCGGTTCCGATCTGCACTTTCTCGGCGGTTACCTACCGGGGATGCGCGAGGGCGACGTGATCGGCCACGAGTTCATGGGCGAGATCGTCGAAACCGGCCCGGAGGTGACCTCGGTGCACGTCGGCGACCGGGTGGTCGTGCCGTCGTTCATCGGATGCGGGACGTGCCCGTACTGTGCCGACGGACTGCACGCCGCGTGCGACACCACCAATCCGAACGCCGCCATGCAGCAGCCTCTGCTCGGCTATCCCACCGGCGGCATCTACGGGTACACCCATCCTTTCGGCGGGTATCAGGGTTCGCACGCCGAATACATCCGCGTGCCCTTCGGCGACGTCAACTGCTTCCGGATCCCCGAGGGTGTCGGTGACGAACAGGCCCTGTTCCTGTCGGACGCGGTGCCGACGGGATATATGGGTGCCGATTTCTGCGACATCTCCCCGGGTGACACCGTGGCGGTCTGGGGCGCCGGCGCTGTCGGTCTCATGGCCGCGGCGAGCGCGAGGATCATGGGTGCCGACAGGGTGATCGTGATCGACCGTTTCCGCGATCGCCTCGACCGCGCCACGAAGAAGGTCGGCGCCGAGACGGTGGATTACACCGAGGTCGACAGCGTCTACGAGACGCTACGCGAGAGCACCGGTGGGCGCGGACCGGACGCGTGTATCGACGCGGTGGGCATGGAAGGCCACGGCACCGGCGTCATGCAGGCCTACGACAAGGTCAAGCAGGCACTGCGGATGGAGAGCGACCGCGCGACCTCCCTGCGGGAGGCGATCCTGTCCTGCGGCAAGGGCGGTGTGGTGTCGGTGCTCGGCATCTACGGTGTCACCGACAAGTTCCCGATGGCCGTCCTGACGAACAAGAGCCTCACGTTGCGGACGGCACAGCAACACGGCCAGCGGTACATGCCCACCCTGTTCGAGCACGTCCTCGAGAACAGGCTGGACCCGAGTTGGCTCATGACGCACGACCTTCCGCTCACCGAGGCGGTACGCGGATACGAGATGTTCGAGAACAAGGAGGACGACTGCCTGCGCGCGGTCTTCCGTCCGTGAGCCGGATCCTCACCGGTCGGATTTCTACAATACGAGCGCACGGTCGCCGTCCGACACTGGCACCATGACGAATTCGGTGAATCCGGTCCCCGAGGGATACACCTCCCTCACCCCCTTCCTCGTCGTCCACGACGGAGGACGCGCGATCGACTTCTACTGCGAGGCGTTCGGAGCGACCGTCGTCGACCGGATGGACGGCCCCGACGGGAAGGTCGTGCATGCCGAACTCGACTTCGGCAACGGCCGAATGCAATTGAGCGATCCGCATCCCGAGATGGGTCTGCACACGCCCGCCGGAACGAACGACGTCGACCATTCGTACGTGCTGTACTGCACGGACGTCGACGCCGTGTTCGCGCGAGCCGTCACCCTCGGTTCCCGGGTGTTCGAGGAGCCGTCGACCTTCGTGACCGGCGACCGGTTCGCCTCGATCCTCGATCCCTTCGGTCACCGCTGGGCCGTGATGACGCGGGTCGAGAACGTTCCGGCCGAAGAGGCGCAGCGACGACTCGACGAGTGGGTGGCGCAGCAGAACTCGTGAAGGACGACGATGCCCGCTTCCGGAGGTACCGGAAGCGGGCATCTGCCGTAACAGGATCGAATCAGCCCAGGCGCTGCTTCAGTGCCTCGAACTCGTCGCGGATGCCCGCGGGCACCTTCTCGCCGAGGAAGTCGAACCACTCGGCGATGCCGTCGATCTCGGCCTTCCACTCGTCGACATCGACCTTCAGGGCCTCGTCGACGTCGGCGGGCTCGACATCGAGACCGTCGAGCGTGAGGTCGGCGGCGGTGGGAACGTAGCCGATCGGCGTGGACTGCGCGCCGGCCTTGTTCTCGATACGGTCGACGATCCACTTGAGCACGCGCGAGTTCTCGCCGAAGCCGGGCCACAGGAAGCGGCCGTCGTCGCCACGACGGAACCAGTTGACGTAGAAGATCTTCGGCAGCTTGTCCTCGTCGGCGTTCTTGCCGAGCGTGATCCAGTGGTTCAGGTAGTCGCCGGCGTTGTAGCCGAGGAACGGCAGCATCGCCATCGGGTCGCGACGGACGCTACCGACCTTGCCCTCGGCCGCGGCGGTCTGCTCGGACGACAGGGTCGCGCCGAGGAAGGTGCCGTGCTGCCAGTCGAAGGACTGGCTCACGAGGGGCACCGTCGTCTTGCGGCGTCCGCCGAACAGGATCGCCGAGATCGGCACACCCTGCGGGTCGTCCCACTCGGGAGCGAGGATCGGGCACTGCGACATCGGGGTGCAGTAACGCGAGTTCGGGTGCGCGGCGTTGGTGCCGGACTCGGGGGTCCAGTCGTTGCCCAGCCAGTCGGTGAGGTGCGCCGGGGTCTCGCCGCCGATGCCCTCCCACCAGATGTCGCCGTCGTCGGTCTTCGCGACGTTGGTGTAGATGGTGTTGCCGGCCTCGATGGTGGCCATCGCGTTCGGGTTCGAATCCGCGCTGGTGCCCGGAGCGACGCCGAAGAAGCCGAACTCCGGGTTGACGGCGTAGAGACGGCCGTCCTTACCGAAGCGCATCCACGCGATGTCGTCGCCGAGGGTCTCGGCGCGCCAGCCGGGGATGGTCGGCTGGATCATCGCGAGGTTGGTCTTGCCGCACGCCGACGGGAACGCCGCGGCGACGTAGTACGCCTTGTCCTCGGGGGAGATGAGCTTGAGGATCAGCATGTGCTCGGCGAGCCAGCCCTCGTCGTGGGCCATCGCCGACGCGATACGCAGCGAGTAGCACTTCTTGCCGAGCAGGGCGTTGCCGCCGTAACCGGAGCCGAAGCTCCAGATCTCACGGGTCTCGGGGAAGTGGGTGATGTACTTGGTGTCGTTGCACGGCCACGGGACATCCTGCTGACCGGCCTCGAGCGGCGCACCCACCGAGTGCAGCGCCTTGACGAACGGACGGTCGGTGCCGAGCTTCTCGAGAGCCGCGGTGCCCATGCGGGTCATGATGCGCATCGAGACGACGACGTACTCCGAGTCGGTGAGCTCGACGCCGAGCTTCGGGTCGTCGGCACCGAGCGGGCCCATGCAGAACGGAACGACGTACAGGGTGCGTCCGCGCATGCAGCCGCGGTACAGCTCGGTCATCGTGGCGCGCATCTCGTCGGGCGCCATCCAGTTGTTGGTGGGGCCGGCGTCGATCTCGTTCTCCGAGCAGATGAACGTGCGCGACTCGACACGGGCGACATCGGACGGATCCGAGTTCGCGAGGAAGGAGTTCGGCTTCTTCTCGTCGTTCAGACGTGTGAAGGTGCCGGCCTCCACCAGCAGAGAAGTCAGACGGTCCCATTCCTCATCGGAGCCGTCGGCCCATACGACGCGATCGGGCTGGGTGAGCTCGGCAATCTCCTGGACCCAGGCAAGCAACTCGGCATGCTGGGTCGGAAGCTTGTCGTCGGTACCGTTCAAACCGGGAATGGTCGCTGAGGTCATCAAAACTCTCCTGGGGTGTGCCCGGAACCGGATCCCGCCGCCGACCTGCACTTTGTCGGTGCAGACGATGGCAGATCCGGGCTTTCCCCTCTCGGCAGGGGTACCACCTACTTCGTCCGTGGCCGAACGGCGAAGTAGGCGCCGGATGTCCTTTTCATAGAGGTTAACGTCGGAAGACCGACCGGCGTCACTCGGGGCCGGTCGGAAATCTCACAGAAACGATTCAGAGCGTGCGCACAATACCGTCCCCTCCCCCTGCTACGCAGCCGGAGATGAATCACTTCGACCCTTCTCCGTGGTGTACGTCGTATTCCAGGCTACCTGTGTCGAGACGACTCCAGCGACCCGATCCGTCCAGCTCGCGACAGTATTCCCACACTCCGTAGCGTCCGTCGTCCGCGATCACCGACAGACGGTCGCTGCTGCCGTCCAGATCGGTGTCGGTGGCGACCACGAGACCGTCGCCCCGGTCGCCGCCGTCTCCCCAGCGCTCACTGTCGGCGACCACCGTCTCGGCAACACCGTCGCCGTCGAGGTCGGTGGCCGGATCGAGGGCATCGGCCCAGGCAGCCACCTCGGAGGGGTCGAACACGGAAGGATCGAACGGATCGGTGAACGGATGGGGCGGTCCGCCCGATCCGCCGGCGAGTTCGGCCATCGTTTCCTTTCCGACCCGGCGGTCGCCGGATCGCTTCTATCCGGTTCGACGCACGCCGGCATCCCGCGGTTCCGGGTCGTGTCCGAGCGCCGCGAGGTCGCGTTCGCACGCCGCGATGCGGGCGCGCCGTTCCCCGCGGCGACGAGTGATCTCCTCGTCGATCGCCGCGATGCGCTCGCGCACGCGGGTCGCGTGCCGGTCGCGCGCGGCGATCGCGAGCGCGGTGGACTGCAGTTCCGTCTCGTGGATGCGGGTCCGGATCCGGCTGTCGAGCTCCGCGCGCACGGTGGCCAGCTCGTCGGCGATCCAGCGGCGCATCCGTTCCCGGTACGCGATACGCCTGCGGACCCGCATCAACCAGCCCGCCGCCGGGACCGCGCACGCGATCGCGACCACCAGCGACATCCAGCCCGGCAGATTCCCGAACGGAGTGACGAGCAGCCTGCCGAGGCCCGCCCCCGCCGACGCGCCGAACACCACCGTCAGCGTGTCCTCCAGCGACCGCGCGGTCCCGGGCGGGCGGGACGTGCGGGTGGCTTCCGGGCCGGGTGTGCCCGGTGCGATCCGGGTCGTCTCGTCGGTGAGCCACGCGCACAGATCGTCGAGGTGGGCGTCGATCGTCGCGACCACCGCGTCCCCGTCTGCGGTCTCGAGCACCTCGACCGCATCGGTGGATGCCGCCCGCACCCGCACCGCGACCTCGTGCAGCAGCATCACCTGCAGTCGGCGCAGGTCGGGACCGGAGGTCGCGGGTGGTGCAGCGGTGGTGAGGCGGGAGCGTTCGGCGCGGAGGTCCGCTCCGTCGTCCTCCGTCCTCAGACGCTCCATCTCCTCCTCGATCATCGGGCGTGTGGCGGCGACGACCGCTGTGCGCACCCGTCGCGGGTCGTGCGACGACCGGACGGCGGCGGCCAGGACGTCCCGCAGTTCGACGATCCCCGAGCCGGCGAACGCGGTCTGCCGAAGGGCCTCGCTCGCATCGTGCTCGCGGGCCCGCCGCGCGGCCTCGGCGGAGACGGGCAGCACCACGACGCGCGGCAGCCAGGGTGCGTGCCGGTGCAGGATCTCGACGTCGGCGTCGCGCACCGCCCGGCGGTCGGGGTAACGGTCGATGCCCGTCAGGGCACAGACCACCTCGATCGACTCGGCGGCTGCCGCGCGCACGAGTGCGAGTTCGGTCCGTCCGATCACGGCCGAGGGGTCGAACACCACGAGGGTGACCGCGGCCCGATCCGAGGGCCCCTGGGCAGCAGCCCTGCCGTCGTCCACGATGTCCACACCGCCGAGGTGCCGCAGTTCCGATGCCAGCGTGCCGGCGCCGGAACCGGGCACTCCGACGACCCGTACGCCGGTCGCGGGTGGTTCGTGCAGTTGCATCCATCCGCGCGGGTTCCATCGGCGCAGGACGTCGTCGGCTGCATTCACCGCGATCCCGCCGACACCAGATCCAGGGCGTGTTCGACGAGTTCCCGCACCTGCGGAGCCGCGGGGATTCCCGCAGCGACCCGGGCCAGCTCCTCGTCGCGGAGCCCCCGGGCGACGGCCGCACGCGCGGCGATCAGTTCTGCGAACAGCTCCTCCTCGCGAACCGCGACCACCTGCCCTGGGGCCACGCCGGTCGCACAGGCGACGACGGCGCACTCCGCGGCATCCGCCCCACCCGAGACCACGAGGACGACGCGACGAGGATCGACGGTCGCGAGTGCGGCACGGTCGGCAGGGTGCGCGACGGCCGGGTCGAGGCGACGCGGCACCACGTGGACGACGAGGTCGGCGTCGAGCACCGGATCGGGACCGCCCGGTGTGTCCACTGCCACTCCGACGACGATCGTGCCCGCGGCCGCATCGTGCGGCAGCGACTCCCGGACCCGCGCCTCGACCACCGCGCGGCCGGTCCCTGCGCGGCCCGCCACCTGCACCCGCAGCGCGGCCGCGTGCCGGGCCAGCGCGCTGCGCAGGACCCGCCCGGCCTGCGCGTCGAGTTGCTCGACCTGCGCGGCGAGGTGATGCCACAACTCCCCCGTCATGATCCCCCGATCGTCGCCGGAGATTGTGGCAGAGAGACCGCCGGTGGGCAGCGGAACGAATGCTTCCCTGAGAAAACACTGTGGTCCCTCAGGTCACTCCCGCCACACACTCCCGAGATACGCGACAATGGACGGGTGAACGAAGCCGATCAGCACACCACCGAGACGCTCGACGAGCGCCCGACCCGCGGGAACCGCCTGTACCCCAGGGTGACGAGTTTCCGGTCCCGCCGTGGATCGCTGACCGACCCTCAACAGCAGTGCTGGGACCGTCGTTGGCCCGAACTCGGCAAGGAGGTCGGCGACGATCCGCTCGACGTCGAAGCGTGGTTCGGCCGTTCCGCACCGCTCGTCCTCGAGATCGGATCCGGAACGGGAACCGCTGCCCTCGCCATGGCAGGGGCCGAGCCCGAGGTGAACCTCATCGCCGTGGAGGTCTACAAGCCCGGCATCGCCCAGACGCTGCAGGGCATCGAGCGCAGCTACGACAGCGACGCGCCGATCGAGAATCTGCGGATCCTGCGGGGCGACGCCGTCGAGGTGCTCGAGAAGATGCTCACCACCGAGTCGCTCACCGGGGTGCGGGTCTTCTTCCCGGATCCGTGGCCCAAGGCCCGCCACCACAAGCGCCGGCTCCTGCAGGCCCCGACGTTCGCGCTGATCGCCGACCGGCTGAAGCCCGGCGGAGTGCTGCACGTGGCCACCGACCACGCCGACTACGCCGAAGCGATCGCCGAGGTGGGCGACGCCGAACCTCGACTCGCCCGGTTCTCCGGTACCGCCCCGATCGGCCTCGAGCGACCCGTCACGAAGTTCGAGGACAAGGCGCACCAGGTGGGGAGCGCGATCAACGAGTTCGTCTGGGGGAAGATCGGAGCATGAGTGTCCATGAAGAGCTTCCCGGCGTGACCGATTCCTCCGCGATCGACGGCGTCGAGCCGGTCCGTAAGGTCCTGCTCGTCTGGGACGCACCCAACCTCGACATGGGCCTCGGCGCGATCCTCGGGGGACGGCCCACCGCCGCCTACCGCCCGCGCTTCGACGCTCTCGGCCGGTGGCTGCTCGGGCGCACCGCCGAACTGTCGCGTCAGCACTCCGCCACCCTCGAGCCCGAGGCCACGGTGTTCACCAACATCGCACCGGGCAGCGCGGACGTCGTCCGCCCCTGGGTCGAGGCCCTGCGTAATGTGGGCTTCGCGGTGTTCGCCAAGCCGAAGATCGACGAGGACAGCGATGTCGACTCCGACATGCTGCACCACATCGAGCTGAGGCACCGGGAGGGTCTCGCCGGTGTGATGGTGGCCTCCGCCGACGGGCAGGCCTTCCGTGAACCCCTCGAGCTGCTCGCGCAGCAGGGCATCGCCACCACGGTGCTCGGTTTCCGCGAGCACGCCAGCTGGGCGGTGACCTCCGAGATCATCGAGTTCCTCGATCTCGAGGACATTCCCGGTGTGTTCCGCGAACCGCTGCCCCGCGTCAGCCTGGAATCGCTGCCCGACGAGGGTGCCTGGCTGCAGCCGTTCCGACCGCTTTCTGCTCTCCTGGTGGGGCGCAAGAGCGTCGCCGAATAGGAGACTCACGTGTTCGACCGTTGGGGAGAGCTCGTCTACCGCGCGCGCTTCACCGTCATCGCGGTGATGGTCGCGGGGTTGCTCGCGCTCGCCGGGTACGGGCTGAGCCTGAACGATCATCTCAGCCAGAGCGGCTGGGACGATCCCGGCTCGGAGTCCGTCGCCGCTGCCAAGCTCGCCGACGGCACCTTCGGCCGCGACACCGCGGGCGACGTCCTGGTGCTCTACACGGCGCCCGAGGGCAGGACGGTCGACGATCCCGAGTTCGCGGCGAAGGTCACGGACAGCCTGAACTCACTGGTCGCCGAGCATCCCGACGAAATTCTCAAGATCAACGGTGCGTACTGGCCGACCGACGACGCGCCGTCGCTGCCGTCGCTGGCCGATCCGTCGCGTCAGCACGCGATCGCGTCGGTCGCGATCGCCGGCGAGGACGACACGGAACTGACCGGCAATTTCCGCGAGGTCAAGGACGAGTTCGCCGTCGACGGTATCGACGTGCAGCTCGCCGGCCTGCAACCGATCTCCGGCGCGCTCAACGACACGATGGCCAACGACATCAAGCGCATGGAGATCCTCGCGATCCCCGCGGTCGGCATCCTGCTGTTCTTCGTCTTCGGCGGTGTCGTCGCAGCCGCGCTGCCGTTGATCACCGGCGGCCTGACGATCGTCGCGGCGAACGGCATCGTCCGGTTGATCACCAACTTCACCGAGGTCAACTCGTTCGTCGCGCCGGTCGTCTCGCTCATCGGCCTGGGCCTGGCGATCGACTACGGCCTGTTCATGGTGTCGAGATTCCGCGAAGAACTCGCCGAGGGCTACGACACACGCGCAGCGGTGCGGCGCACCGTCGTGACCGCAGGTCGCACGGTGGTGTTCTCGGCGACCATGGTCGTCACGAGCCTCGGTGGTCTCGTGCTGTTCCCCCAGGGCTTCCTCAAGTCGGTCGCCTACGGCGCGATCTCGGCGGTGTCGCTGGCCGCCCTGCTGTCCATCACGATCCTGCCCGCCATCCTGAGCATCCTCGGCAAGCGCATCGACAAGTTCGGCATGAAGCGCTTCGGGCAGATCCAGTCGAACGAGCAGGTCGAGAACAGCTTCCTCGGCCGCCTGTGCCGCTGGGTGATGGTCAACCCGATGAAGGTGACCATCCCGACGGTCATCGGCCTGCTGCTGCTGATCATGCCGCTGACCGGCATCAAGTTCGGCGGCATCAACGAGACCTACCTGCCGCCCGAGCACCCCACGCGTGTCGCGCAGGAGACCTTCGACGAACTGTTCCCCGGCCAGCGCGCCGAACCGGTCAAGCTCGTCGTCCGCGGCGCCGAGGGCGGCGACCTCAACAAGATCATCACCACGGCCAGCGAGGCTCCCGGCCTCGTCGAGAAATTCACGATCACCGGCCCGGCGAAGGACGGCGTCCGCGTACTCAAGGCCGGCCTGACCGACCGCAACGAGTCCGCCGACACCATCGAGTATCTGCACGCGGCCGAATGGCCCGAGGGTGTCGAAGTGCTCGTCGGTGGCACACCGGCGATCGAACAGGACTCGATCGCAGCCCTCCTCGACACCCTGCCGTTGATGGTCGTGGTGGTCGTCCTGCTGACGACACTGCTGATGTTCCTGGCGTTCGGCTCGCTCGTGCTGCCGGTCAAGGCGGTGTTGATGAGCGCCCTGGGTCTCGGTTCGACCCTCGGCATCCTCACCTGGATCTTCATCGACGGCCACGGCGCCGGGCTGCTCAACTTCACGCCGGGACCGATCATGTCGCCGGTGCTCGTGCTGATCATCGCGATCGTGTACGGCCTGTCGACCGACTACGAGGTGTTCCTGCTCTCCAGAATGGTGGAGGCGAGATCGATGGGGGCGAGCACCACCGAGTCCATCCGCATCGGTACCGCCCACACCGGCCGCATCATCACGGCGGCAGCCCTGATCCTCATCGTCGTCACCGGCGCCTTCGGGTTCTCCGAACTGGTGATGATGAAGTACATCGCGTTCGGCATGATCGCCGCGCTGATCATCGACGCCACCGTCATCCGCATGTTCCTCGTGCCCGCCGTGATGAAGCTGCTCGGGGACGACTGCTGGTGGGCTCCGGCATGGATGAAACGCATCCAGGAGAAGATCGGCCTGGGCGAACCCATCCTCGCCGACGAACTGATGCCCCAGGACGTTCCCGAGCTGATCACCGTCGGCATGTTCGGTCCGGCGACGGTCGCGGCCACAGGTGCGCATCGCTTCCCGGGCGCCTTCGAGGGTGGCTCCGACCTCACGCAGCCGCTGCCGAAGATCGCTCCGCCGCGTCCGGCTTCCGAACAGCGCAAACTCCGAGATCTCACGCCGCCGCCGGTGCGCCGCCAGACGCCCGGTCGTCCCCCTGTCCGTCCCGCAGCGCCCGCTGCGGGTCGTCCCCCCGCACCTCGGAACGGCGAGCGGGTGCCACCCGCGACCGGCCGTCCCACGCCGGCGAGCCGTCCGGCGCCGCCCGCTGCAGGTCCGGGACGTCCGTCGCGGCCGGTACCGGAACCGCGACGTCGCGCGGAGGATCGGACGCAGGTGGACGAGCGGAACGGCATGTCGCTGCCACAGCGCGGTGCGCTCGATCCCACGCAGCGCGGTGCGCTCGATCCCACACAGCGCGGTGCGTCCGAGACACCCGGAAGCCGGGCATCCGAACCGTCGCCGACGTCGGCCGTGCCGCCGCTCCCCCGCCGTCAGCGCGGGGAGGTTCCGCCGCCGCTGCCGCAGTCCTTCGTCCGGCCACCTGTTGTCCCGGGCGATTCGGAGCCTCTGCCCGGTGCCCCGGCGTCGCGTCCGAGCGAGTCCGGCACCGGCCGGGGACGGGACCCGCAGGCGATCGAGAACTGGTTGTCGCAGTTGCGCCGCACCTCGCCCGGCGGGGAGCCTCCCGCGCCGCGGCGGCGGCCCGCACAGGACGGACCGCGTCCGCCGGCACGCGAAGCGCAGCGTTCCCCGGCGCCGGAACCCCAGCGACCTTCCGTCCCGGAGGCACAGCGTCCGCCGAGGCCTGAAGGACCGCGATTGCCGGCACAGGGACCGGCCCGGCCGCCCGTGCCGGGAACGCAGCAGCCGCCCACCCAGGGCATGCAGCCGCCCACGCAGAGCACCCCTCGTCCGCCTCTGCCCTCGCGGTCCCGGGGTCCTGAGCAACCGCCCCGCTCCGGGGGTGCCGAGCGACCGGAACAACGAGCGGACGACTCGCAGCAGGAACAGAACGACGCGGATTCACGCAGCCGCGGACGCCACGGTCCCGACGGTGGCCGCTCGATCAGCGTCAGCGAACTGATCGCCCGGCAGCGTCGCGACTGACGATCCGAAACGACTCGAGGCGACCCGCTCGCGGGTCGCCTCGGGTGTTGTCGGACTTCAGTTGCCGTTGAAGAACTTGCGCAGTCTCGTGGACAGCGGATGCGTCACGTTGAGGCTTCCACCGCGAACCTTGCCGGTCACCACGACGTGCAGCGGTCCGTACGGCGCCCCGCCACGCACCTTGGACGACACACTCGACGCGACATTCTCGACGCCGTTGACGTCTGCCGTGGCCTCGGCGGGCAGCACGATGCTGATCGAACTGAGATAGTCGCTCACATCGATCCGCACCACCTGCGTCTGCATCACCGCCTCGGTGAGATCGAGGGTCACCGAGGACGCGACGGTGTCCAGGGCGATGGCGGGCGGCACGTGCCAGCGGCCCTTCCGTTCGACGCTGGAGACACGCCCCTTGATCACCAGAGGAGCAGCCTGGCCGGGCGCGGGGAACGCCGCTGCGGTCGGCGCGGGGTAGGACGCCTGCGATATCCCCGGAAGATTCTGTTCCTGGAACTCGGGACGGATCTGGATGCCCGGCAGGTCGACGAGCACCTGGTTCAGATCGCCTCGGGTCTTGGCGGCGAGGACGGTGTCCATCCGTTCGGTGAACTCGCCGAGCGAGAGCATTCCCTGCCCGACCGCCCGCTGGAGAAGTTCGCCGACGTGCTCGCGCTCGGCGTCCGACACCCGCAGATCCCTCGGTTCCATGCCCACGAGCTTAACGGGACACTCGGTATGCCTCAGCAGTCACTCGAGACCCTGCTCGATGACGTACCGGGTGAGTTCGACCCGATTGGCGAGTTGCAGTTTGCGTAGCGTCGCCTGGACATGGTTCTCCACCGTGCGGTGGCTGAGTGTCAACCGCGCGGCGATCTGTTTCGCCGACATACCCTTCGCGACCAGCCGCAACACCTCCGTTTCGCGCCCGGTCAGGGTGGGCGGCGGGAGCCTGTCGCCGACGTCGTTCGACATGCGGCGGTACTCACCGAGCACCAACCCGGCCAGCCCGGGGGTGAAGACGGCCCGGCCCCGCGCGGTGGCGAGGACCGCGTCGACGAGTTCGTGCACCGAGGCGCTCTTCACGAGATAGCCGGACGCCCCGGCTTTGACCGCACCGAGGACGTCGTCCCGTTCGGAGGACGCCGACAGGACGAGCACCCGACTGTCCGGGGAGACCTCGAGGACCGCGCGGGTCGCCTCGGTACCGGTGCCGTCGGGCATCGCCATGTCCATGAGCACGACGTCGGGGCGGACGACCGCGGCGCGTCGCGCGGCGCTCGCGACACCGTCGGCCTCGGCGACCACGACGAACCCGGCCTCCTCGAGGTCACGTCCGACGGCGTTGCGCCAGATGGGATGGTCGTCGACCACCATCACGCTGACGGCACGACGTTCGTGTGCGGTGTTCTCGTGTGCTTCCGTGTTGATCTCCGCCATTCGTTTCCCCCTTCGGCACCCGGATCTCCCATTCGGTTCCTTCGCCTGCGGCGCTGTCGAGCAGCGCGACGCCGCCCAGCCATTCCGCGCGCCCGACGATCGACTTGGACACCCCCATGCGTCCCTGGTCGCGAGCTTCGTCGAGTCGGCCCGGCCCGATCCCGACACCGTCGTCCCGGATGCTGAGGACGAGCTCGTCGCCGAGATCTTCGAGAAGGATGTACGTGGCGGCTCCGGCACCGGCGTGCAAGTGCGTGTTGGACAGGGCCGCGGTCGTGAGCGCCGCGAGTTCCTCGGCCCGGTCGCGGGGGATCATGATCGGATCGGCCGGCGCGGACACGGTCGCGGCGGTACCGGCGCGGGCCCGCACGAGGGCTGTGAGGTCGGCGTCCTCGCCACCGCGGTCGACATGCGTGTCCTGTTCGGAGATCAGCTGCCGCAGCGCGGCCTCCTGCTCCCGTGCCAGCTCCGCGAGTTCCGTCGCGCCCCCGCCCAGCTCGAGTCCGCGCCGTTGCACGAGGGCGAGCACCTGCAGCACTCCGTCGTGCACCTGACGGGCGAGCCGGTCCCGTTCCTCGGTGGCGGCTGCGACCCGCACGGCCTGTTCGAGCTGCCGGTGCGCGCTGCGCGCGGCGGTGGTCGCGAATCCCATCGCCACGCCGCACGCGACGAGCACGGGCGCCGTCGCGTCCCGCCACAGATCCAGAGTGATCTGGTCGCGCACGACCGCGCTGACGACGGACATCAGCAGCGCCGATCCGATGCCGGTGAGAGGACCGCCGAGAATCGCCGCCGACAGCACGGCGTTGGCGACCCACAACGTGGTCGGCATGGTCTGGTGGTTGCTGTACCAGTCGTGGTCGGCGACCAGCCTGGTGGCCGCCATCAGGGCCACGGCGAGGATCTGGTCCACCGCGGTGACCGTCCGGCGCAGACGTACCCGGTGGGAGAGCAGCATCGCCGAGACGATCGACCACGCCACGAGTACCCCGACGAAGAACCACGACAGACCCGGACGGGTGTAGTTCACGACGGTCGAGAACTGCGATCCCACGGCGTATACGACGGTCACGAGCCGGAACACCTGGGCGGCCCGCCACAAGGGTGCATCCGCATCGGGACCGGTCGGAGACGATCTCATCTGTACGTTTCGCACCTTTCGTCTCGGTAGGTGGCGAGTGAATCCAACCACTCCGCACCCCCTACGGTGACCGCCCCACACTGTGACCGTCCGCACAGTGGTTTGATTTGAAGTCGTGCTGAGGTCGTACCGAGCTGTCGCCGCCACTCTGCGGAGTCGTTGGCCGCTCTACATGGCCTCGATGGGCGCCTCGAATCTGTTCGGCGCGCTGCTCGTGTTCGCCTTCGTCCGCTACGGGATCCCTATCGGCGAGACCGAGGCGATCGTCGCCGATCGCGTCCGCAACTTCGCGGTCTTCGCGGTGTACCTGGTCTTCGCCGGCATCGTGAGCCTCGGCGCCGCAGCGATCACGCTGCGCTCTGTCGTGCGGTGGCAGCTCCGCGGCGGCCCGCCCACTCGGGCGGAACAGATGGCGGCCCTGCACGCCCCGCTGCGACAGGCGATCGTCCACCTCGGACTGTGGCTGCTCGGCGGCGTGCTGTTCGTCTTCCTCACCGCCGAGGAGATGCCGTCGCTCGCAGTGGCGGTCTCGGTCACCGTCGCGATGGCCGCGACCAGCACCTTCGGTTTCACCTACATGCTCGGCGAACGCATCCTGCGGCCGGTCGCCGCGCGGGCGCTGAGCGAGGGCAACTTCGACCGGACGATGGCTCCGGGCGTGGGCACGCGCCTGGCCATGACCTGGGGGCTGGGCACGCTCATGCCGGTCGCCGGGATCGTGCTGCTGTGCGTGACCCAGCTGAGCGCGAACACCGACTTCGACGCCGACGCTCTGGCCCTGTCCGTCCTCGCGCTCGCCGTGACGTCGATCGGCCTCGCCCTCGTGCTGTCGCTGCTCACGTCGGCGCAGATCTCCGACCCCATCAAGCAGTTGCGCTGGGCGATCGAACGCGTGCAGCGCGGTGCTTCGGGGGTGCGGGTCGAGGTGTTCGACGGCAGCGAGATCGGCCGCCTGCAGGTCGGCTTCAACCGGATGATGGCCGAGTCCGACGAGCGCCGGCGCCTGCGCGAGTTGTTCGGTCAGCACGTCGGTGAGGACGTCGCGCGCCGCGCCCTGCAGTACGGCACCGAACTCGGCGGCGAGACCCGATACGTCGCGGTGCTGTTCGTCGACATGGTGGGGTCGACGGCGACGGCTGCCGAGCGACCACCGAACGAGGTCGTCGAGCTGCTCAACGAATTCTTCCGTGTCGTCGTGGAGGTGGTGGACAGGCACCACGGCTTCGTCAACAAGTTCATGGGCGACGCCGCTCTGGTGATCTTCGGCGCTCCCCTGGACCGGCCGGACGCCCCCACGGCGGCTCTCGCGGCCGCACGCGAACTTCGTTTCGCGCTCGACGAGATCACCGGGCTCGACGTGGGAATCGGTGTGTCCGCGGGACTCGCCGTGGCCGGTAACATCGGTGCGTCCGAGCGCTTCGAGTACACGGTGATCGGCGATCCCGTCAACGAGGCCTCGCGTCTGACCGAGTTGGCGAAACTGCGTCCGAGCAGGGTTCTCGCGTCGTCGAGCGCGCTGTATTTCGCGGACGACGAGGAACGCAGCCATTGGGAACTCGGCGACGAGGTGCAGCTGCGCGGCAGGCGGCGGATGACCCATCTCGCGTGGCCGGTTCGCTATCCCGGTGTTCCCGGAGGAGCGAACCGGACGGACGAATCGGAGGGTTCGACGGACGAGTGACGGCCCGTTCCGCGGGAGCTGCCGACGAGGCGGAACGCCCCTGGCACCCTCTCCGCGACCCTGCGGTCGGTTACGGTGAACAGCGTGGCGCAGCCGCACGACGATCCTCCATGCCCCGACGCCACGCCGCGCCGGGGCTCGTTCCGGTGGCTCAAGTGGGTGTCGGCAGTCGCGCTCGTCGCCCTGCTGACCGTCGAGGCGATCTACCTGTGGCCGACGATGAGCGACTCGTGGCGCGCTGTCACCGAGATGCACTGGGGCTGGTTCGCCGCGTGCGTGCTGGCCCAGATGATTTCCCTCAGCGGTTTCGCCGGGGTGCAGCAACGGTTGCTCCGGGCGGGCGGAGTACGCGTCGGGCACTGGCGCTCGGCGTCGGTGATCTACGGCAGCACCGCCATGGCGGTCACCCTGCCGGCAGGGCCGGTCTTCTCCACCGCGTTCACCTACAAGCAGACGCGCAAGTGGGGCGCGACGCCTGTGGTCGCGTCGTGGCAGCTCGCCGTCTCCGGCGTCATCGCGGCGGCGACGCTCGCGTCGGTGGGCATGATCGGTGCGTTCGCCGTCGGTAGCCGGATCAGCCCCGTGACCCTCGTGTTGTCGCTCGCCGGGGCGGTCGCGTTGGTGTTCGGGCTGCGATACGTCGCGAAGAATCCCACGTCGATCGAGTCGGCGGGCGCGTGGGTTCTCCACCGGGTCAATCGCGTCACGAGGAAGCCGAGGGGCACCGGCTTCGACGTCTTCGAACGCACCCTCGCGCAACTCGAGGCGGTCGAACTCGCACGTCGCGACGGCGTGGCCGCTGTGGCGTGGTCGGCAGTGCACCGCGCGGCCGATGTGGCGTGCCTCGGACTGGCGTGCTGGGCAGTGGGCGGCTCTCCGTCCGTGGCCGGCCTGTTCATCGCGTTCGCTGCGGCGAAGGCCGTGGGGAGCGTGCCCCTCGCACCCGGCGGCCTGGGATTCGTGGACGGCACCCTCATCGCGACGCTCACCGCTGCGGGGTTGAGCGCCTCGCAGTCGCTGGCCGCGGTCTTCGTGTACCGGATGGTGAGCTTCGCGTTCGTCGCGCTGGCGGGCTGGAGTACGGTCGCCGCGATGTACCGGGGCAACGGCAGCGACGAGATCGACCCGATCGCCGAGCGCGCAGAACACGAGCGCAGCACCCTGGAACGGCGACGTCGTCCGGTCGAGAATCCGGAACCTGCGTGATTCACATCACAATGTAGTTGCGCAAGCAACTATTCGGTGGCATGGTTGCAGGCAAGAAGTTGAAAGTTGAATCATCGAGGAGGACCACCATGACGACCGCCACCACCACCTTCCCCGGCCTGACCACCGGCACCTGGGCCATCGACCCCGTCCACTCCAACGTGGGCTTCACCGTCCGGCACCTCGTCGTCAGCAAGGTTCGCGGCACCTTCGAGAACTTCTCCGGCGCCATCACCGTCGCCGAGGACGGCACCGCATCGGTGAACGCCGAGATCGACGTGAAGTCGATCAACACCAAGAACGCCGACCGCGACGCGCACGTCCGCTCCGCCGACTTCTTCGACGCCGAGCAGTTCCCCGTCGCCACCTTCGCCTCCACCGGCATCCGTGCCGACGGCGAGGACTACATCGTCACGGGCGACTTCACCCTCCACGGCGTCACCCGCCCGGTCGAGCTGAAGCTCGAGTTCAACGGCGTCAACCCCGGCATGGGCCAGGGTCCGGTCGCCGGCTTCGAGGCCACCACCGTCATCAACCGCAAGGATTTCGGCATCAGCATCGAGATGCCGCTCGAAGGTGGCGGAGCCGTCGTCGGCGACAAGATCACCATCACTCTCGAGATCGAGGCCGGCCTGCAGGCCTGAGCCCCCTCACACGCGGAACGCCCCTCCTCCGGGAGGGGCGTTCCGGGCTCTACCGGCCCGGATCGTGCTCGAGAGCACGCGTCGGGCGTTCCTGCTCCTTCCACGTCGCCGCTACTCTGGAGCCGTGAAGAAGTACATCCCGGCGTTGGTGGCCGACGTCGTGCTCGTCGTCGTATTCGCCGTGCTCGGTCGTTCCAGTCACGACGAAGTGCTCGATCTCGTGGGGCTCGCAGGAACGGCGTGGCCGTTCCTCGGTGGTCTCACCGTCGGATGGTTCCTCACCGCATGGCTCTACCGCGACAAGTTCGACGCCTTCGCCGCCGTCCCCACCGGTCTGCTGGTGTGGGTGAGCACCCTCGTGGTCGGCATGCTGCTGCGCGCCGTCACCGGCCAGGGCACCGCGACCGCCTTCATCATCGTCGCCACGATCTTCCTCGGTCTCTTCCTGGTGGGCTGGCGTCTCGTCGTCGGACTCCTCCAGCGCCGCAAGGTCGACGCATAACGTCTCTCCGGGTCTCGGGTCTCACACTCGCACCCGAAGTGTGAAATGCGACCGCGGGATATGCGAATATTTCGCGCTCGCGCCCTGCGCGGTGCAACAGTGGAGATCATGTCCACGCTGGAACCACCCACCCTGACCGGGTCCCGATCCGACCATCGGTTCTTCGGCCAGCCCCTGCCCCTGGCCAATCTGTTCGGTGTCGAGATGTGGGAGCGATTCTCCTTCTACGGCATGCAGGGCATCCTGATCTACTACCTGTACTACTCGGCATCCGAGGGTGGGTTGGGGATCAGCCAGGTGGCCGCGACCTCCATCGTCGGTGCCTACGGCGGCACGGTCTATCTGTCGACGATTCTCGGGGCATGGATCGCCGACCGGTTGCTCGGTTCCGAACGCACCCTGTTCTACAGTGCCGTGCTCATCATGTTCGGCCATATCGCGCTCGCCGTCCTGCCCGGTTTCGTCGGGGTCGGGGTAGGCCTGGTGCTGGTCGCCTTCGGTAGCGGTGGTCTCAAGGCCACGGCGACGTCGATCGTCGGCGATCTCTACGACGAGCAGGATCCTCGACGCGACGCCGGTTTCTCCATCTTCTACATGGGTGTGAACCTCGGCGCGCTCGTCGGCCCGTTGCTCACGGGCTTCCTGGCCGATCGCCACGGCTTCCACTGGGGCTTCGGTCTCGCCGCAGTCGGTATGTTCCTCGGTCTGCTGCAGTACACGATCTACCGCAAGCACCTCGGCGAGATCGGCAAGGTGCCGCCGCATCCCCTGCCGGCGGAGACACGCACCAAGGCGGCCGGAATCGGCCTGATCGCCGTGGTCCTCATCGCGGTCGCCGCGCTCACCGGCCTCGTCACGACGAGCAACATGTCCGACATCGTCGTCGTCCTGACGCTCGTCGCGACCGTCTCCTACTTCGTCATCATGCTGACGAGCAAGCAGATCACGTCGATCGAGCGCAGCCGGGTACTCTCGTTCATCCCGATGTTCATCGCGAGCGCCGTCTTCTGGTCGCTCTTCCAGCAGCAGTTCACGATGGTCGCCGTCTACGCCGACACGCGCCTGAACCGCGACCTGTTCGGGTGGGAGTTCCCCCCGTCCTGGGTGCAGTCGATCAACCCCGTCTTCATCATCCTGTTCGCGGGTGTCTTCGCCGCCGTGTGGACGAAGCTCGGACCGCGCCAGCCGTCGTCGCCCATCAAGTTCGCGGCCGGCACGATCATCATGGGCATCGCATTCCTGTGCTTCATCCCCATGGCCGGTGGCGGTGCCAACAGCGCTCCCCTGCTCGGGCTGGTCTTCATCCTGTTGCTGTTCACCTTCGCCGAGTTGTTCCTGTCCCCTGTCGGACTGTCGCTGTCGACGAAACTCGCGCCGAAGAACTTCCACACGCAGATGGTCGCCTTGTTCTACCTGTCCGTCGCCTGCGGCACGGCCATGGCCGGTACTCTCGCCGGGTTCTACGACGAGACCGACGAGGTGCCGTACTACCTGTGGATCGGTGGAGCGTCGATCGCGGTGGGTGTCGTGCTCGCCCTGTTCTCGCCGCGCATCAAGAAGCTCATGCACGGCGTGCAGTAGACACCGACTCGGGCACCCGCCCTCGGCCACGCGGCCGGGGGCGGTCCCGATCGCCCTCGGTGTACCGAGCGCGGCGGATCAGTCTCCGACGAGCGGTTCGCTCAGCTTGCGCAGGAACGTGTCGGCCATCTTGATCGCGCGGTCGCCACCGTCCGCATCGGCGACGAAGACCGCGAAGGCCAGGTCGCCACCGGTGTAACCGAAGAACCACCGGTCGTCGCCGCTCGCCGCGGCGATACCCGCGAGACCGGCGTGGCCGCGGAGGTAGGACGCGGGACCGTTCTGCACGTTGTCGATCATCATGCCGCGCAGAGCGTCGATCACAGAGGCGGGCAGCGCCTCGGGGGCGTCGTGGACGACGGTCTCCTGCCCCTGGACGATCGTGGGGACAGCGGCGCTGCCCCGAGCGACCGAGGCGGCCAGCACCGCGGCCCCGAGGGGGGTGATCAGGTTCTCGTCGGAGTCCGATCCGGCGAACTGGACCACTCCGGAGGGATTGTGCCCGATCTGCGCGGTCTCGAATTCGAAGCCCGGTACCTCGTAGTCGACGCCGAGCCCGAGGCTGCGGGCCGTCGTGGCGATGTCGTCCGAGCTCACGTCGTTCGGGTCGACTCCGCGCTCGAGACCGGCTGCCAGCCGGAGCGGATCGAGGACACCTCCGGCGGGGTAGAGACCGTGGGTGAGCACCGGGCCGAGTTCCATGGCCCAGTTGTTGACGTCGGCGGCGAGGATGCCGCCGGTCGACGGCTGAATGGCGACCACCGCGGCCGGCGTACCCGCGGTGACGACCGCTTCCTTCGCGGCGAGCTGCACCTGGGAGTCGACGGTCGCCTGCAGATCCGGAGGCGGCGGGCCCTGGAAACCGGCCACCTGGATGGGGCCGCTCTCGGGATCCTCGAGCGTGACCGCCCAGCCTGCCGTCCGGTCGCGTTCGAGCTGCCAGGCCGAACGCAGCGAATCGAGCAAGGGTGTGGAGATCCGGCGATCGGCGCTGATCAGGGTGGGGGTGGTGAGCACCTCGACACCCGGGATGGACACGATGTCGTCCTGGAGGAACTGGTAGTCCTGGTCGCGGAGCTTGACCGCGGTGACCCGGTTGCCGGGGTTCTCGTCCATCCGCTCCTGCATCAGCTGGGCGGTGACGACGGGTGCGACCGGCGCGAGAACCGCGGCGAGGCGGTTGGTGGTGTCGGCGGGATCGGGCATCGCCGCGGGATCGAGCACCACGGCGTTGATGGTCTGTTCCTCCATGAGGAGACGGCCGGTGCGGTCGAAGATCTTCGGCGGCGCGGCGTCGGTGCGCACGTGGTGGACGGTGCGCCCGCCCGACAGGTCGGGTACGACGACCTCCGGGTCCCAGGACACGCGCCAGCCGACGGCGAGCTTCCGTACCGCTCCGGTGACCTGGTACGACCAGTCCTTACCTTCGCCGAAGTTCCATCCGGCGGAGAGGGTGAAGTATCCCGACTCGTCGTTGAGTTCGACGAGCTGGGTGACGTCGTAGTCGACGGTGCCGTCGGACAGGCCGTCGTACATCTGCGCGATCGTTTCCTCCGCCGCGTTCGGGTAGGAGGTCAGGGCAGCCGCTGTGGCTGCATCCCGATCGTCGAGAGCGGCGACGAAGTCGTCGACGAGGCGTTGCGCCTCGCTTCGAGAATCCGAGAACACAACTGTCGTCAGAGCGACGACAGCCACGACGAGGCATACGGCGAGCGCGACGATACGCCCTCGTTTCCCCCGCCACTCACGAAATCTCATATGTAACAACCTTCACTTCAGTCACACGAGATACCAGCACGCGTTGTGCACGAACCAATCACAATTGCGCCACGCGCCCTACCCCCTCAGCCATCGCCCCGCCGCTTCGACTGCGGGGGCCGAGCCGTCCGCCCCTGCCACGAACACCGCGAAGGCAAGATTATCCTGTGAGCCGATAAACCAGCCGTGCGCCCCGACGTTGTCACCGTACTCCGCCGTCCCCGTCTTCCCCGTCAGATCGGGAATGTCGCGCAACGTACCGGCTGTACCCTCGATCACAGTCTCGCGCATCATCTCTCGCAGTGCCGCGAGCACGTTCTCCGGCACCGCTTCGGCGTCCCGATCCGGCGTGGCCGGCTGCCCTTCGACGAGCATCGGAGCCGGTGTCCGGCCGTTCGCGACCGAGGCCGCGACCAGCGCCATCCCGAACGGCGACGCCGTCACCTCTCCCTGCCCGATCGCTGCTTCCACGCGGGCCGCATCGGTGTCGGTGACCGGCACATCACCCGTGACCGTGACGAGACCGGGCGTGACGTAATCGATGCCGAGACCGAGCCGTTCGGCCGTCGCGCGTAACGCGTCGGGAGGCAGATCCAGGGCGAGCCGCCCCATGGTCGTATTGCACGAGAACGCGAACGCGGTGTGCAGCGGCACGGGCCCGAGGTCGAAGTTCTCGTCGTTCGGAATCGTGCGCGAGCCGATCGAGGCGACCCCCGGGCAGGGCAGCACGGTGCCCGGTTCGGCGAGACCGGCACCGAGCGCTGCCGCCGTCGTCACCACCTTGAATGTCGAACCCGGCGGGTAGAGACCCGTCGCGGCCACCGGGCCCTCGGCGTCGGCCGCCTCGTTCTGGGCCATCGTGCGGATCGCGCCCGTCGCGGGCTCGATCCCGACGATCACCGCGGGAGTGTCGAAGGTCGCAAGGACCTCCTCGGCCCGTCGCTGCAGGCCGAGATCGATCGTGCTGGTCAGGTCGGGGGCCTCCGGTCCCGACTCACCTGAGACCCGAGTGGTGGCACCGTCCGCCGCGACCCGCCGGACCACCCAGCCCGCCGAGGCGTCCTGTCCCTCCTGCCAGAGTTCGGCGAGACCGGACCACACGGGCGAGGCGAGAGCACGTTCGGTGGTGAGCAGACGGGTCTGCGGCACGAGCGTCACGCCGGGCAGCGCAGCGAGGCGCTCCTCGATGGGTGCGAGGTCGTCCTCACGCAGGGTGATGACCCCCGCGGCACCGCCACCGGCCGCCGCGACCTGCTCGGTGAGGCTCTCCGCCGTGATGGTCGGGACGACCGTGGCCAGCACGGGCGCGACCGCCGCCGGGTCGGCGGTGGCGTCGAGGTTCACGACGGTGACGACCTGCTCCCCCATGAGCGGCTGCCCTGCCCGGTCGAAGATCGTCGGCGGGGCACCGGCCGTGGTCAGGTACTGCAGCGATGCGCCGCCCGCCAGTTCCGGCGAGAGCACGGCGGGATCCCAGCGGACACGCCACGCGTCGGCCGCCGGATCCTCCGTCGCGCTGCCGGTGGTCCGGTACGACCAGTCGCGGCCCTCCCCGAAGGTCCACCTCACGTCGAGGTCGAAGGTGTCGCCGTCGCCCGTCCCCGCGACACTCACGGAGGGATCGTCGTTGCCGAGCCCCTCGAAGAGGGCGCCGATGGCGGTTTCTGCCGCCGCCGGGTCGGTGGTCAGCGCGGCCGCCCCCGCGACGTCGCCCACGTCGAGAGCGGCCGCGAATTCCTCCGCGATCGTCTCCGGCTGATCGGGGCCGGTCGCGCACGCAGGCAGCGACAGCACCGTCGCTGTCGCGACACCCAGGGTCAGCAGTCGGATCCGCACGGTCCCGATCATGCCCGCACTTTCGGTCCCGTGCCTGTTACCGCAGGTAGGCGCCGGGGTGAAATATTCGGTTGCATCCCGGACGGTGCAGGATCCACCATGGTGTCCGCATCCCGTACCCGTCGATCGGAGAAGTCCGTTGCTCCTGTGAGCGGTTCCGTCCCCGCGCATTCGCGCAGCCGACCCTCACCCTTCGGGAGCCACCATGTCTTCATCCGGTATCACGCTGTCCGCACTTTCCTACGTCCATCCGGACGGCACCTCCGCCGTACAGGATCTCGATGCCGTCGTCCCGGCCGGGCGGATCGGCCTGGTGGGCCGTAACGGAAGCGGGAAGACCACTCTGCTCCGGTTGATCGCGGGCGAACTCCGCCCGACCTCGGGTTCGTCGACCGTACGGGGGCGGGTCGCCTACCTCCCCCAGGACGTCACGCTCGATCCGGCGGTTCCGGTCGATTCCGTCCTCGGCATCGGCGAGATCCGAAAGTCACTGCGACGCATCGAATCCGGATCGATCGACGATCGGGACTTCGAGATCGTCGGCGACCGGTGGGACATCGAGGACCGCGCGCTCGCGCTCATGCATCGCGTGGGTCTCGACCGGATCCTTTACGGTACCGGCGATTTCGATCGCACCGTCGGTCAGCTCTCCGGCGGAGAGACCGTGCTGCTCGCCTTCACCGCACGCCTGCTCGACGAACCGGACGTGCTGCTGCTCGACGAGCCGACGAACAATCTCGACGCCGACGGCCGTACGCGACTGCAGGACGCGCTCGACCGGTTCCCCGGTACGGTGCTGGTCGCCGGACACGACCGGGAACTGCTCGAGGGGACGGATTCGATCGCCGAACTGCGCAACGGGTCGTTGCGCCTGTTCGGCGGTGGTTTCGGCGAGTACGAACGGATCGTCGCGGAGGAACAGGAGGCGGCGCGGGCCGCGGTGCGGGACGCCCGCAACGACGTGCGGCGCCAGGCACGCGAACTGGCGGCGGCGCACGTCACGATCGCCCGACGGCAACGCTACGGGCAGAAGATGTACGAGCAGAAGCGCGAACCCAAGATCGTCATGGGTGCGCGCAAGCGGCAGGCGCAGGAATCCGCCGGACGCTTCCGCCGCGAGCACGAGGAGGATCTCGGTACGGCGCGGGAGAACCTCGATCGGGCGCAGGACGCCGTACGCGACGACCCGCAGATCCGCATCGACCTGCCCGGAACGGCGGTCCCACCCGGCCGGCGGGTGGCGGACGCACCGCTCGAGATCGTCGGACCGGAGCGGATCGCACTGCGCGGCCCCAACGGGTCGGGCAAGACGACCCTGCTCCACCGCATCGTCGACGCGGGCCCGCTCGTTCCCTTCGCAGTGCTCCCACAGCGCCTCGACATCTTCGACGACGACCGTTCGGTCGCGGAGAACGCCGAGGACCGTGCTCCGCACCTGACTCCGCAACAGGTGCGGGCACGGCTGGCGCGCTTCCTGTTCCGCGGCCGTCACGCCGAGGTGCCCGTGGGCGCGCTGTCGGGCGGCGAACGGTTGCGGGCGGCGCTCGCGATCGTGCTCGCGGCCGATCCCGCCCCGCAGTTGCTCCTGCTGGACGAACCCACCAACAACCTCGACCTGGCCGGCCTCGCGCATCTGACCCAGGCCCTGCGCGCCTACAACGGTGCGCTCGTGGTGGTCTCGCACGACGAGCGATTCCTCGAAGAGGTGCAGGTGGATCGGTCGGTCGAACTCGGCGGGTGAGCCGTTCGGACATACTGCTGGGATGAGCCGTTCGGACATACTGCTGGGATGAGCCACGCGACGAACCCCGCCGACGGCACCCGGATCCGGTTCACCACGGCGGGCGCCGAGGATTCACCGGCGGTTCTGCTCGTCCACGGCAGTGCCCTGTCGTCGGCGGTATGGCGCGCATTCGGCTACGTGACGGCGCTCGGTAGAGATTTCCGGCTGGTCATGCCCGATCTGCGTGGGCACGGCCGCAGCGACACCCCTCACGACGAGGACGCCTACGCGATGGACGCGATCGTCGGGGATCTGCTCGCCGTCCTGGACGCAGCAGGAGCCCACCGGGCGCACTACGTCGGCTATTCCTTCGGTGCCCGTGCGGGTCTCGCACTGGCCGTCGCAGCGCCGGAGCGGCTCGCGAGCCTGACCCTGCTCGGTGGGAGTGCCCGGCCCCAGGAGGGGTCGATGGACGCGATGTTCTTCCCCGGCACCGTCGACGTGCTCGAACGCGACGGCATGGACGGTTTCGTCCGTGTCTGGGAGGAACGACGTCGCAGGCCTGTCGATCCCGCGACACGCTCGGCGTTCCTGAAGAACGACGCGCGTGCCCTCGCCGCCTACTTCCGCCGGTCGGATCGGGAACCGGGGATCGACGACGACACACTCGCCGGTATCGACGTGCCCGTCCTCGCCGTCGTCGGGTCGGACGATCGCCTGCGGGTGGAGGACACCCGCGCGTTGTCGCGCACCGTGCCCGGTGCGCGACTCGCGATCCTGCGTGGGGTGGATCATGCCGAGACGGTCTCGGCCGCACTACCTGCGGTCGAGACCTTCCTCTCGGCACACGCCCGCCGGAGCTGACCGGCGCGTTGCCCGGTCAGGCCGGGACGACGACCTGTTCGCGCGGCGCCATCGTCGCGGCAGTCCGGGACTGCGGAGCGATCCGGTGCACCGCCATCGCGGCCTTCTCCTGCGCAGCGCGGGCGACCGTCTGCTGCCGGGCGGCGCCGGAGGCCTCCATCAACAGCGCCGACACCGCCCGTTTCATGACCTCGACGGCTTCCGGCACGGACAGTCGCAGCACGTCCCGCAGCGAGACCCAGGTCGGCCACGTCGTGGACACGCCCAGCAGGTTCTCGATGTCGGCGCGGACGGCGTCGTCGACGCCCTCGAGCTGGTCGGCGAACAGCGCCCTGATCTCGTATCGCGCCCTGTCGAGATAGCGCATGCGGTTGCGTTGCAGCTCGCGCGAGAACGGGGCGCGAATCTCGGACGACCGCGCGAACGGCGCGATGTACTCGAGCAGTTCTGCCCGCTGCCTGCAGTAGGCATCGATCCGTTCGTCGAGCGGCAGCGCCGGATCGATCGGCTCGTAGGCGTCGTCCTGGCGCCGCATCAGTTCGGTTCCGGTTGCGGCGAACAACGTCTCGAGATCGCCGAAGTGTCCCCACAACGATCGCAGGGACACCCCGGCCCGCGACGCGATCTGCGCCCCTGTGGGTTTGAGCTCTCCCGCTCGGATGAGCGCGATATGAGCCTCTATGACGGCCTGCCGGGTACGCTCTGCACGAGCGCTCCGGCCGTCCGTTGTCACCGACGGCTTTTCGCCGCCCTTTCGTTCCGCGTACATCGCTCCCCCGATTTCCGCTCGGATTCCCCTCTGGAACCGGTCGCTCCCCTCGTCGGCGACCGGCATAACTTTGCTCATGGCGAACAATAGTCGACACATCGGGTGAATTGTCATCCCCCGCTCGAGATTTGTCCTTTTTGCGTATTTCGAGCGGTTGCATCCGGAGGTTACTGCGCCAGCAATCCCTTCGCGATATGTGTTACCTGAATTTCGTTACTACCGGCGTAGATCATCAGTGATTTCGCATCCCGGGCGAGTTGTTCGACGCGATATTCGGCCATGTATCCGTTCCCGCCGAACAACTGCACGGCCTCCATCGCCACCTCGGTCGCCGCCCGCGACGAGTACAGCTTCATCGCGGAGGCCTCCGACAGACCCACCGGCTTTCCCGCCTGCGCGCGTTCGATGGCACTGAAGACCATGTTGCGGACGTTCACCCGCGCGATCTCCATCTCGGCGAGCTTGAGCTGGATCAACTGGAACTGCGCGATCTCCTTGCCCCACAGCTTCCGCGACTTCGCATATTCGGTACACAGCTTCAGGCACTGCTCGATGATGCCCAGGGCCAGATAGGCGATACCGATGCGCTCGGCGGCGAACGACTCCCGCGCGCTGTCCTTGCCGTCGCTGCGGCCACCCTCCTCGGTCTCCCCCAGCAACCGGTCGCGGGTCAGGCGCACATTGTCGAAGAACAATTCGCCCGTCGGCGAGGAATTCATGCCCATCTTCTTGAACGGCGGGCTCTGGATGAGTCCCTCCATGCCCTTGTCCAGCACGAATGCGAGCACTTTGCGGTCGCGGCGATCGATCGAGGGATCCCCCTCGTCGAGTTTCGCGTACACGATGATCACATCGGCGTACGGACCGTTGGTGATGAAGGTCTTCTGCCCGTTGAGGATGTAATCCTCCCCGTCGCGGCGCACCGTCGTCTTCATCCCACCGAACGCATCGGAGCCCGAATCGGGTTCGGTGATAGCCCATGCGCCGACCTTCTCGAAGGTCACCAACTCCGGCAACCACCGCTTCTTCTGCGCGAGGGTTCCGCGGCTGCGGATCGTGCCCGCGGTCAGGCCGAGGCTGACGCCGAGCGAGGCGATGAGCCCGAGACTCACCCCGGCGATCTCGATATTGAGCAACGCCGCCATCCCCGGCGACCCGCCGGTTCCACCGGACGATCCCGAAGACTTCTCTCCGCGTTCCTCTTTCGCGAGGGCATGGTCGAGCGACTCCCGGGCCATCTCGTCGATGCCGAAAGTCGCGTACAACTTCCGGATGATGTCGTACGGCGGCAGTTCTCCCGATTCGAGACTGTCGACGTGCGGGCGGATTTCCTTCTCGATGAAACCGCGAAGCGCATCGCGGAACATGAGGTCTGTGTCGGACCACTCGTACATGACGCAAATATAGAACGGGTTTCACTTTTTGCCCAGGCTCCCGTCCCGCCGAGCTCTCGAAAACGCTCCGCCTCCCCCGATGCCGGTACTAGCCTTCGCCGCAGAGCACTCCGTCGGTGGGAGGGACATCGGAGATGGTCGATACGAGTGGGTTCGCCGGCACGGACGTCCTCGCCCTGCACATGGGCGACGGCCTGATCGCCGGCCGCGCATCCGCGTGGTTCTTCGTCATCGCCGTGATCGGGATCAGCATCGCCGCCTGGTACGCGCGCAACGATCTGACCAAGCGGACGGTGCCGACGGCAGCGGCGGTCTGCGCCCTGCTGTTCGCCCTGCAGGTGGTCGACGTACCCGTCCTGCCCGCGGTCAGCGGGCATGTCGTGGGGGGCGCACTCGCGGCGATTCTGCTCGGCCCGTTCGTGGGCGCGGTCGCGCTGACGATCGTCCTGGTGGTGCAGGCCTTCGTCTTCGCCGACGGCGGCCTGTCGGCGTTGGGCGCCAATGTCACCAACATGGTGCTCGTCGCGGTCGCCGCCGGTTTTCTCACCGCCACGGCACTGCGCGCACTGTGTGAACACCGCGGCGTTCGACCGTTCGTCACGCTCGGCCTGGTCTCGTTCGTCGGCGGGTTCGTCTCGGTCCTCGCCGCCGTGACGGGCTTCGTCGTCGAATACGCACTCGGTGGCACCTCCACGGTGCCGGTGTCGAACATCGGATTCCTGTATGCGACCCACGTTCCGGTCGGGGTTGTCGAAGGGCTGGTGACGGCCGCCGTCGTGCTCGCCGTCGCGCGGGTCTCCCCGGAATCGGTCCATCTGACGCGGCTGCCGGTCGATCCTTTCGACGCGAATGCCTCGCCGCCCCCACCGCCGCATCCGCGCGCTCGCGGGACGCTGTTCGTGGGGCTGGCATTCACCACGCTCGTCGTGGCCGGGATCCTGGCGCCGCTCGCCGTCGACACTCCCGGCGCTCTCGAGGTGGCCACCACGCGCGGTTGCGAGATCGACGCGCTCGCCGAGGCCCTCTCGGGCGACTGCATGGCACGGGAGGTCGAGGAACACCGGCTCGCCGACAGCGCGCTCGCCGACTACACGATCGACGGCCGGCCCGGTTCGACGGGCATTGCCGCGGTGCTGGGAGCGCTCGGCACCTTCGTGTTGGCGAGCGTGTGTTTCCGCGCTCTCGTGCCGCGGCCGGCAATCTCCGCGACCACGGAGCGCCGCACACAGCAGCGGAGCAACTCGGCAGGCTGAGTCCACGGGTCGACGCGGACCCCGGGTCAGCGGGGGAGGTGCGTCTCGATGATCGCTGCAGCCATGTCGCGGCCGAGCCGGATCGGTTCGACGGAGTGCTCGAACTTGCTGCCGGACAAGGCACCGTCGTAGATCAGTTGCACGCGCCCGGCCACCACCTCGGATTCGGTCGCCCCGGCGAGATTCAGCAGGTCGACGAGCGTCGAATTCAGCCATTCCCGGTGTGCGAGTACGGGTTCGAGAAGTTCTTGCGGAAACTCCGTCGCGGCGTTGGCGTACTGGCATCCGCGGAAGTTCTTCTTCGGTGCCGACTGCATCGCGAGATCGAAGAAGGTGAGGATCTTCGTGATCGGATCGTCGAGCGGTTCGACGGCGGCGTGCCATCGCCGCCGGTCGCGCCGGTCGAGGTCGTCCAGATACGCCAGCACCAGTGCGTCCTTCGACCCGAACGACGAGTAGAGGCTCGCACGGGCGACGCCTGCCTCGGCGAGGATGCGGTCGATCCCCACCGCGCGGATACCGTGCTCGGCGAAGAGCGCGCTCGCGGTGTCGAGCAGACGGGTGGCGGGCGAGGGCTTGGACGGTGCTCGCTCGGCCGCTCCCTTCGGAGTGCCGGTCGCTCGATCCTCGGCAAACGTACGCACGAGCCCAGAGTAACGGACACGGCGCGATAGACAGACCGTTCTATTCACAGTACGGTGGAGCACGTGACACACAGCCTTCTGACTCGACGCCTGCACGTGGATCTCGTGCGGGTGTCGACTGCTGCGTGTTGTCACTCCCCTTTCTGACCGGCCTCGCCCGCGTGTGCCGCATGCCGTAGTCGCCCCCTCGTCCGAAGACGGAACGGCGACCCGCCGTGCCCGGACCGGTCACAGTTCCGATTCCACTTCCCGGAAGGTGACCTCATGTCGCTGTATCTCTACGAACTCGTCCCCACCGAAGGCCGGGCCGAGGCCGCCATCAAGGCCTTCGGCGAGGCTGTCGTCGCCGCCGGCGGCGAACTGATCGAATCGCAGGTCACCACCGGTGGCACGCGCGTGTTCGCGATCGCCGAGTTCGACGCGTGCCGCCCCGCCCAGCTCGAGTCCGCCTCCCTCGACGTCGCGGAGATCGTCGGGCCGAACGAGGTCCGTCTCGTCGGCGCCGAGCTCGATCAGATCAAGGCCACCCGACCCGAGGCCGGTTACCTCGTCGAATGGGACATCCCCGACACGATCGACATGGAGACCTACCTCGCCCGCAAGAAGGCGAACTCGCCGAAGTACGCCGACGTCCCCGAGGTGAGCTTCCTGCGCACCTACGTCCGCGAGGACATGGACAAGTGCCTGTGCTTCTACAACGCCCCCGACGAGGCCGCGGTCGTCCGCGCCCGCGAGGTCGTCAGCACCCCCATCGACCGTCTCCACTCCCTCGAAGGATAAGCACCCGATGACCGCGGCCATTGACCGAACGAGCGAGCACCAGCGCGCGGCGATCGCAGAATTCGTACGCGATCGCGCCGCTGCTCTCGATCGCGGAGAAACCGACATCCGCACCGACATCGCCCGCACGGGCGAGCTGGGCCTGCTCCACAAGGGGCTGGATGGGGAGTGTCTCTCCGAGATGGTCGCGGTCATCGACGAGGTCGCCGCCGCATCGCTCACCGTCGGCTTCTCGCTGTGGGCACAACGCATGGCACTCGAATACATCGATCGCGCACCGCAGTTCCTGCGCGACCGGTATCGGGACGATCTCGCGTCCGGCCGCACGATCGGCGTCACCGCCATGGCCGCGGCCCTCAAGCACCTCGCCGGACTCGGCGAACTTCCCCTCGCCGCCGAGCGGACCGACGACGGGATCACCGTCACCGGACCGATCCATTGGGCGTCCAACGTCTTTCCCGATTCGGTGATCGTCTTCCCGGCCCGCACGGCGGACGGGGATCGCCTCGTCGCCGTGGTCCGCGCCGACACCGACGGCATCACCATCGCGGATTCACCCGAACTGCTCGCGTTGGGTGCCACGGCGTCGACCTCCCTGAAGTTCGACGGTGTGCGGATACCTCGGTCGCACATCCTCACCGAGAACCTCGCCGGCTTCTGCGGCTCGATCCGGCCCACTTTCATGATGCTGCAGACCTCGTTCTGCGTGGGCATCGCACGCGCGTCGCTCACCGAGGCCGCAGGCCGCCTGCACGGACTCGGCGAACAATTCACCGGTGAGTACGAAGAACTCTCGGCCCGATACGACTCGCTGCGCGAACGGCTGTACCGCTTCGCCACCGACCCCGGCGCGATCGCTCCCGCAGAGTTCATCCGTCTGCGCCTCGACGGTTCGGTCGTCGCGGTCGCCGCGACCCGCCTCGAGGCGACGCTGCGCGGCGGTGCCGGATACGCGACGGCGAGCGCCACCAACCGCCGATTCCGTGAGGCGGCCTTCCTGCCCATTCAATCGCCGTCGGAAGGACAGCTGCGGTGGGAACTGTCGCAGTACGAATAACTAACGGGTACAAGAGCTTCGCCGGTCGCCGCGCCCCGGTCCTCCAGGGAGTGGATCTGGACATCGCGACCGGCGAGTTCCTCGTCGTGCTCGGCAGCAGCGGGAGCGGCAAGTCGACGCTGCTGCGGATCGTCGCGGGTCTCGATCACCTCGACCGCGGCTCCGTCGACTGGCCCGACACCGAGGGCGACAATCGTCCGCACACGGGAATGGTCTTCCAGCAGCCCTTCCTGATGCCGTGGCTGACCGTTCGCGAGAACATCGCCTTCGGCGGGCGGTTCGCCGCTCACCGCGAGCGGTTCGACACCACCTACGCCGATTCGCTCCTCGAACGCTTCGGTCTCTCCTCGCTCGCCGGCTACTACCCCGATCAGCTGTCCGGAGGTCAGGCCCAGCGCATCGCCGTCATCCGCGCCGTCGCGGTGCGTCCGCGGCTCCTGTTGCTCGACGAGCCGTTCAGTGCCCTCGACCCGGCCACCCGATCCGACCTGCGGTCGTGGCTCGGCGAACTCGCGCGCGATCTCGGTTTCACGACGGTCCTCGTCACCCACGACATCGACGAGGCGCTCGAACTCGCCGACCGCATCGCACTGTTCGGGAGTTCGGGTGTGGTGCAACAGGAATGGACGCTCGGCGACATGTCGGCACTCGACCGCGATGCTCTGCGCCCGGCGATCCTTGCGCACTACCGCGATTCGTCGCTGTCCACGACATGACCGATCCGGGTCTGTTCAGCCGTCGCACCCTGATGCGCGGTGCGCTCGGGCTTGCGGCTGCCGGTGGTGTCGCGGGGGTCGTCGACCTCGCGCGCACCGCGACCGCCGACCGCACCAACCGCACGGGACGGCTGCGCATCGGCTACCTCCCGATCACCGACGCCGCACCGCTGCTCGTCGCGCACGGGTCGAGCCTGTATCCCGCCGGTGTGGTCGATGCGGCGAAGCCGGTGCTCTTCCGCAGCTGGGCGTCGCTCGCCGAGGCGTTCGTCAGCCGCCGCGTCGACGTCGTGCACCTGCTCATGCCCATGGCGGTCCAGTTGCGGTACAGCCTGGGCAGTTCCGTGCGGATCCTCGGCTGGAACCACACCAACGGCTCGGCGCTGACGGTCGCGCCGCACATCACCGACCTCAGCGATCTCGCCGGGCAGCAGGTGGCGATCCCGTTCTGGTGGTCGATCCACAACATCGCCCTGCAGCAGCTGTTGCGGGCGCACGGATTGACACCGGTCGTGCGGGAGGCGCCGTCGAAGTCCGCCCGCACCGTCGGACTCGTCGTCATGGGACCGTCCGACATGATCCCGGCCCTGGCGAACGGGTCCATCGCCGCGTTCACCGTCGCCGATCCGTTCAACGCCGCCGCCGAGGTCCGCGGGGTGGGCCGGATCCATCGGTTCCTCGGCGACGTCTGGCGCGACCATGCGTGCTGCGCTCTGCTCGTGCACGAGGATCTGATCGAACGCGACCCCGTCGCCGTCCAGGCCCTCACCGACTCGGTGGTCTCCGCCCAGGTGCAGATCGGTGCCGACCGTCGGGCCGCCGCCGCGATGCTGTCCTCCGGTTATCTGCCGCAGCCGCTGCCCGCGATCACCGAGGCGCTCACCTATCCCGATCGCGAGGCCGGCACTGTGCACCCGCAGTGGCAGCCGCAGCGTATCGGGTACCAACCGTTCCCGTTCCCGAGTTTCACCGCGGCGCTGATCGAGGCGATGCACGACACCGTCGTCGACGGCGACACGCGTTTCCTGTCGCGTCTCGATCCTGCGACCGTGCACGGCGATCTCGTCGACGACCGGTTCGTCCGCACGTCCCTCACCCGCGTCGACGGCACCGATGCCTTCGGCCTTCCCACCGATCTCACCCGCACCGAGGAGGTCGATCCTTCGTGAGCGCCCCGACCCGCACGGCGCCGGAAGCCGCCCGCACCGCCCGGCGGTTGCCGTTCGTCCCCCAGGCCGTCGCCATCGTCATCGCCGTCGCTCTGTGGTGGTTCGTCACGACGGTGCTCGTCGCACCGGATTCGCTCGTGCGGGAGTTCGCCCCGCAGTACGTCTTCCCGGCGATCGTGGATCTGCTCGCGCGCGGTGTCCTGCTGCCCGACGCTCTCGCGAGCCTGTGGCGCCTGCTGGTGGGTCTGCTGATCGCCGCCACGCTCGGCATTCCGCTCGGGCTGTTGATGGGACTCAACCCGCTGGTCGAGCGCGCAACGATGCCCATCATGCAGTTCCTGCGGATGATCTCGCCGCTGTCCTGGGCGCCGATCGCGGTGGCGCTGTTCGGTATCGGGCACCAGCCGGTCTTCTTCCTCATCGCCGCCGCGGCGATCTGGCCGATCGTCATCAACACGGCGGCCGGCGTGCACGGCATCGACCAGGGTTATCCGATGGTCGCCCGCTCGTTCGGCGCGACGCGTCTCGAACTGCTCACCACCGTCGTGCTGCCCGCCATCCGCGCGCAAGTGCAGACCGGTCTGCGGGTCGGTCTCGGCATCGCCTGGGTCGTGCTCGTCCCCGCCGAGATGCTCGGTGTGCGTTCCGGTCTGGGCTATCAGATCCTCAACGCCCGCGACCAGCTCGCCTACGACCAGGTCATGGCCGTGATCGTCGTGATCGGTTTCCTCGGTTTCTGGCTCGACTGGGCGGCGCGGCACCTGTTGCGCGAACGGCGCAGACCGGTGAGCGTGGAGGAAGCCGACCGCCCCTTCTGATCCCGGATCAGGATCCGAACGGCGTCAGAACGAACACGGGGAGCACCCGGTCGGTGCGCTTCGCGTACAGCGCGTAGTTCGGCCACGTCCGCAGCAGCACCTGCCACAGCCGCTCGCGTTCCTCACCTTCCGCGACCCGCACCGACACCGCATGTTCGTGCCCGTCGTACAGCACCTCGGCCCGGTCGGCCGCGCGCAGGTTGACCGCCCAGGCCGGCGCTTTCGGGTGCCCCCAGTTCGACCCCACCACGAGCCATTTCTCCTCGTGCGGCACACACAACAGGGGGGTGGAACGCGGTTCGCCGGTCTTGCGGCCTTTCACGGTGAGGACGAGAGACGGCAATCCCGCGATCGCGAGCAGTGTCACCCTGCCGCGGGTGACGCGCTGGATGGTCTTGTCCACCCCGATGATCGGCCGTGAATACCGTGGCAACCACGGCAACGCTCCGATACGGACAGCGACCGGTCGGAGCAGATTCATGCGGCTATCTCCCCCAGGATCCCAGCAGCGTGCGTGCTGCAGCGACGACGGCGAGCGGTTGATCGATCATCGGATGGTGCCCCGAGGCCGGAAGATCGATCAGAAGTGCATCCGGGCCCAGATTGTCGACGATCCGCCCGTAGAGCGCATCGTCGATGATGCCGCGTTCGCAACGGAAGTAGGCGACAGCACATCCCGGGTTCATCACCTCGAGGCTACGGCGTCCCTCGCGGCCCATCCGGAGATTGTCGAATTTCCACGACCAGCCCCCGTCCACCTGCTTCAGTGCCCCGCGGGCGATGTGCTCGAGCACGTAGGGTTCGGCGTCGTCCTGCGGCGGCACGAGACGGAACCTCGCGACGGCGTCCTCCACCGCGGCGTACACCTTCGGCGGCCTCGCGCTCGCGACGGCCTTCGCACGCATCTCGAGTTCCTCGGGCGTCATGTCGCGGATCGGCGAGTCGATGATCACCACGCCCGTGAGCCTGTCGCCGTACAGGTGCGAGGCCGCGAACGACACGATCCCACCCATGCTGTGGCCGATCAGGACCGGCGGGCCGCTGATCCCGCCGGCTTCGGCCGCCGCGAGGACCTCCTCGGTCCACGCTTCCAGGGTGTAGTGCTCGCGGTGGTCGCTGTCGCCGTGACCGCTCAGGTCGAGTGCGACGACGCGCCGACCGGCCGCGAGCTGCGGGCCGATATGGTCCCACCATCCCGAATGCGCCATACCGCCGTGCACCAGCACGACGCCTTCCCGGCCGGATTCGCCCCACGCCCGGTAGGCGATGGCCGCACCGGCTACCTCGACCTTCCCCGTCTCGACGGGCGCAGCGAGGGCGTCGACGAACCACCGGGGAGCAGATCCATTAGTGCTCATCATCCGAACCTATGTCAGATGTGACGAGCGTCAACATTCGGGCCACGAGGTCGATCCGTCGCTCCTCGAGTTCCGGCTGCGGATGCACCGTCGACGCGAGTGCCTCGCCGTCGAACATGTGGACGAGCGAGAGCAGGAGGGTGTCGAAGACGTCGGACGGGAACCGTGCCGCGACCGGCAGCGACCTGCCGAAATCCACGATCTGGGCGTGGTATCGCTCCGCCATCGGTGCCAGGTGGTCGCGCAGCGCCGCATCGGTGCGTGCAGCACCGAGCAGTTCGTACCAGGCGGCGTTCATCGGTGCCCGGCACGCGGTGCGCAGCAGTTCGAGGCACACCCGCACCGATTCGACGGCGTCCGCCCGCTCGTCACCGAGCGCCGCGAGTCCCGCCTGGAAGTTCGCGAACTGTCGTTCCCGGACGGCGTCGGCCGCCGCGATCATCAGGTCCAGCCGGGTCGGGAAATGCCGGAACACCCCACCGGACGACACCCCCGAGCGCCGGCACACCTCGCCGATCGTGGTCGCGGTGTAGCCGAGCTCGGCGAGAGAGGCGATGGTCGCGTCGAGGATGCGACCGATCGTCTGCTCCCTGCGCTCCTGCTGGGTACGGCGTACGGCGGGTGCACTCACGCGACGGGCTCGCCCGCCGGGGTGCGGATCGGCGCGGGTCCCCGCTCTTCCACCCCTGCGCGCAGGAACCGGCCGGTGCCGACGGTGCGTCCGTAACCGGGCACGAACCTGCCGTCACGGAAGACCACCCGGCCGGCGACCGCCGTCGCCGCCACCGCGCGATCGTTGCGGTTGACCATGCGACGGATTCCGCCGAACTCCGCGAGCGGCGACTCGTGATAGGCATCGACGTCGGCGTTCAGTCCGGCAGGATCGACGACGACGAAGTCGGCACGATCCCCCACCCGCAGGTAACCGGCGTCGATTCCGTAGAAGTCGCCCAGTTCGCCGGTGAGTTTGCGGACGGCCTCGGGCAGCGTCAGGAACGGCCTGCCCTTCTTCCCGGCGTCGTGGACGCCCTTCTTCTCCGCGTCGTGGACGCGGCGGAGCAGGCAGATCGCGAAGTTGTAGAAGGCCATGTTCCGCAGGTGGGCGCCGGCATCCGAGAATCCGACCGTGACACCGGGCGTACGGATGAGCCGGTCCGCAACTTTCGCGCGGTCGTTGGCGATCACGGTGTGCCACCGGAACTTCCGTCCGTACTCGACGACGAGGTCGAGGAAGGTGTCGACCGGGTGCAGTCTCCTCTCGCGCGCGACGTCGCCGATCGACCGGCCGACGAGCGAGGCGTCGGGGCATTCGACGATCCGGGTGTCGTCGAAGTCGCGGTGCCACACCCGGGGTGAGAACTTCTTCTCGAAGTCCTGCCGGAACCAGCGACGGTAGGCCTCGTCGCTCAGCAGGTCGTTGCGGGCGAGTTCGTCCTGCAGATGCAGTGCGGCACGGCCCGATCCGAACTCCTCGAAGACGACGAGGTCGATACCGTCGGAGTACACCTCGAAGGTCGTGGGCAGGTGCTGCCAGCGGAAGGCACCCTTGCCGATCCGGTTGGCCGCGAACGCGATCGGCCCGAAGATGCGGTTGACCCACCGTTCGGCCTTGGTATCGGCCGCTGCGAGCACCGACGTTTTCATCGGCTTGCGTCCGACGCCGGTGCTGGCGAGGGCGAAGAAGGCGACGTCGTACTTGGTGTTCAGGTTCGGCACGGCCTGCAGGGTGCGACCGCGCCGACGCAGAATCTTGTGCAGGCGGCGGAATTCCGACCACGACGCATGGGTCGACGGCAGGGTGCGCGAACGGTAGCGGTCGCCGTCCATCTTGTCCCACGGGTTCGTCATCGTGGACACGCCGAGGAAGCCCGCGTCGAGGGCGTCCTCGACCCGCGCGTCGATGTCGGCGAGTTCGGCGCGGGTCGGCCGGTTCGCCGCCTCCGTGGAGCGCCCGAGTCCCATCACCGACGCCCGGATATCCGAATGCCCGACGAAGGCGGTCACGTTCGGCCCGAGCGGCAACGTGTTCAGCGCCTCGATGTACTCGCGGGGCGTCCTCCAGGTCCGGGACTTCTCGAGTGCCGAGAGGACGTGCTCGCGCGGGAGCGCTTCGACGCGGCTGAACAGGTCGGCGGCGTCGACCGGCGGCACGAACACCGTCGAGATCGAGCAGTTGCCCATGAGCACGGTCGTGACACCGTGCCGCACCGATTCGGGCAAGCCCGGACCCACGAGCACTTCGGCGTCGTAGTGGGTGTGGGTGTCGACGAAGCCGGGCATCACCCAGCGTCCGTGCGCGTCGATCACCTCGGTGTCCGGTCCGGCCTGCAGGTCGTCGGGAGTCGCGGTGACGACGACACCGTCGCGGATGCCGAGGTTACGGATGATGCCCGGCGCACCCGTCCCGTCGAACCAGAGACCACCCCGGACGATGACGTCGAAATCCCCAGGATTGTGACCCACACCACTCATGGGGGGAGGGTAACACGAAAAAGAGGTCGTGCACTCTCCAAATGTCCGGTCCCGAACGTCTACGGTTCGGCCATGGATCTCGACACCACTCCGACACTGCTCGTCGACCGCGACATCCTCGATCGCAACCTCGCGCGCATGGCCGAATCCGCCCGCGCCAGGGGCCTGTCGCTGCGACCGCATGCGAAGACGCACAAGTGCGTCGAGATCGCGCGTCGCCAACTCGATGCCGGAGCCCGCGGCCTGACCGTCGCGACCGTCTCCGAGGCCGAAGTCTTCGCAGATGCGGGTTTCGACGATCTGTTCGTCGCGTATCCGCTGTGGGTCGACGCGGCTCGCGGTGCCCGCTTGCACGCGCTGGCCGGTCGGGTGCGGCTCACCGTCGGGATCGACTCCGAGACCGGCGCCCGGCAGCTCGTAGAACACGCCGGCACGACGATCGGGGTACTGATCGAGATCGACAGCGGTCACCACCGCACGGGCGTGCTGCCCGAGCAGACCGGAACCGTGGCACAGGCGGCTCACGAGGCGGGTCTCGACGTACGCGGTGTCTTCACCTTCCCCGGCCACTCGTACGCACCCGACGCGCCGGGCAGCGCCGCCCGGGAGGAGGCCGGCGCACTGGCAACCGCCGCCGCGTCGCTCCGCGCTGCCGGAATCGAGCCGTCCGTGATCAGCGGTGGCTCCTCCCCTACGGCGCTACTCGAGGTACCCACGGTCGCAACCGAATTGCGCCCCGGCGTGTACGTCTTCGGTGATGCGCAGCAACTCGAACTCGGGGCGGTGAGCGAAACGGACATCGCGCTGACCGTCCTTGCCACCGTCGTCTCGGCTCGCGACGAGATCGTCGTCCTCGATGCGGGTTCGAAGGTGCTCGGCGCCGATCGGGCCGCCTGGGCCACCGGGTACGGACGCATCCTCGGCGAGCCCGAGGCCCGGATCACCGCGTTGTCGGAGCATCACGCGACGGTGCAGTGGCCGAACCCGTCCACCCGCCCTGATCTCGGGCAGAGGGTGCAGGTGATTCCCAATCACGTGTGCAATGCCGTCAATCTCGCGGACGAGTTGATCACGGTCTCCGGTGGCACGGTGGTCGAGCGATGGAAGGTCGCGGCACGAGGGTGCAACACGTGATTCCGGGGCGGTCCCCACACGATCACCTCGTGTAGGTCACGAACACGACACCGATCCGCCTCGCACGCCGTTAGGCTGCGTTGATGCCGCTGAACGCCGACCTCGCCGGACGCATTTTTCCGCCGACGTCCTATCTCGTCGGCCGGGAGAAGATCCGGGAATTCGCCCGCGCCGTCCGATCGACGCATCCGATTCATCTCGACCCGGAGGCAGCCCGAGCCGCCGGCTTCACCGATGTCGTGGCTCCCACGACCTTCACCACCGTCGTCCAGAGCCCTTCGGTGACGCAGCTTCTGGAGTCGCCGGGTACCGGTCTCGAGCTGCACCGGGTGGTGCACGGATCGGAGAAGGTCGAGCACCGGCGCCCGATCGTGGCCGGCGACGATCTCACCACGACGCTCACCATCACGGAGGTCACCGAACGCGCCGGCAGCCACATCCTGTCCACGGTCTGCGAGATCCGGGACCATACGGGCGATCCGGTCGCGGTGGTCACTTCGACATTGCTTCACCGAGGAGACGACGCATGACACTCGGCACCGCACGACGATTCGACGAGCTCGAGGCCGGTGCGATCATCGCGAAGACCGAGCTGACGGTGACCCGCAACGACCTGGTTCGCTACGCCGGAGCCTCGGGCGACTTCAACCCGATCCACTACGACGACGCCGTCGCTGCCGGTGAGGGGCTCCCCGGCGTGCTCTGTCAGGGAATGCTCACCGCAGCCCTCGCCCTGCAGACCGTCACGGAGTGGCTCGGGGATCCCACCGCGGTCGTCTCCTACGAGACACGGTTCACGCGCCCCGTGGTGGTCGACCCGATGCACGGTGCCGTCCTGTCGGTGTCTGCGAAGGTCGGCCACCTCGACGAGGCGGAGCGCACCGCACGCATCGATATCACGGTATCCGTCGACGACAGGCGGGTGCTCGGCAGGACCCAGGTCCGGCTCACGTTCTCGTCCTGACGCCGAGCACCGGGAATTCGCCGGCGGAACGGACCTCGGCAAGAGAGGATCGACCCATGCCACGGACACTTCTCGCGAGCTTGGTCGCCGCAGCAACAGCCGTGCATCTCGGGGCATGCGCGTCCCCGTCGAGTCCGTCCGTCGACGAGGGCACCGCCCGGGTGAGCCGTACCGTCACCGAGCCCTCGACGCCCGGGACGGGTACTCCGCGCGTGACCGGCACCGTCGCGTCCGGTCTCGACACTCCGTGGGGAGTTGCTTTTCTTCCCGGTGGTTCTGCACTGGTGACCGAGCGCAACACCGGCCGGATCGTCGAGATCAGCGAGGGCGCGACCCGCGAGGTGGGCCGCATCGACGACACGCTCGCACAGGGCGAATCGGGACTGCTGGGGATCGCGGTCTCCCCGGCCTTCGGCAACGACCGATTCGTGTACCTGTATGTCACCACAGACAGCGACAACCGGGTACTGCGCACCACCTTCGACGGCACCGCCCTCGCGGAACCGGAGGTGATCCTCGACGGCATCCCGGCCGGCCGGATCCACGACGGCGGGCGGATGATCTTCGGCCCCGACGGGATGCTGTACGTCGCCACCGGCGAAGCGGGCGAGCGCGAACTCGCCCAGGATCCGGAATCGCTGGGCGGCAAGATTCTTCGCATCACCGGCGACGGCGAGCCGGCACCCGGCAACCCCGATCCGGCGTCGCCGGTGTACTCGCTCGGCCACCGCAACGTGCAGGGACTCGCGTTCGACGACCGGGGACGGTTGTGGGCGTCGGAGTTCGGGCAGAACGACGTCGACGAGTTGAATCTCGTGACGGCCGGAGCGAACTACGGCTGGCCCGAGATCGAGGGAACGGGTGGCTCCGACGAATTCGTCGACCCGGTACTCACTTGGCCGGTCTCGGAAGCATCCCCGTCCGGGCTGGCGTGGTTCGACGGCAGTCTGTGGATGGCGGGTCTGCGGGGAGAACGGTTGTGGCGGATCGGCGTCGGAGACGACGGGGCAGAGACCGTCACCAGCCTTCTCCGCGGTGAATACGGGAGGCTGCGGACCGTCGTCGCCGCGCCGGACGGTTCTCTGTGGCTGACGACGTCCAACCGGGACGGTCGCGGCAGCCCGGCCGACGACGACGATCGCATCCTCCGGATCGACATTCCCTGACGATCAGGGAACGAGAACGACCACCGTCTCGGCGACCAGCGCCGGACGCTCCCCTCCCTCGATCTCGATGGTGTATCCGACCACGAGGTTCGCGCCCTTGGTGGTGCGCTCGAGCGACGTGAACTCCGCACCGGCACGAATCCGCGAACCGACGGGGACCGGCGCGGGATAACGAACCTTGTTGCTGCCGTAGTTGACCTTCATCTTCAGCCCTTCGAGCGAGAAGATCTGGGTGCCGAGGACCGGCAGCAGCGACAGGGTCAGGTAGCCGTGGGCGATGGTCCTGCCGTACGGGCCGTCCTCGGCACGCTCCGGATCGACGTGGATCCACTGGTGGTCGCCGGTGGCCTCGGCGAACAGGTCGATCCGCTTCTGGTCGATCTCGAGCCAGTCGCTGTAGCCGAGGTGTTCACCGACGGCCTTCTCGACCTCGTCGATTCCGTTGATGACCCGCATGGTTGCTCCTGTGTGGTTGCGGCGACGATCAGAGACCGGCTCGCCGGAGGGTGACGCGGTAGGTGTAGTGCTCGGGCAGAAAGTAACTCACCGACAGCTCGGTGAGGGCTCCGGCGTCGTCCGAGTACAACCGGTCGACGCGCAGCAGCGGATGCCCCACGGCACAGTTCAATTCCGTCGCCACCTGTTCGGTGGCGAGGGCGACCGTGATGGACTGTGCGGCTTCGACGATGGGACTGTCGAGATGGGGTTCGAGCAGGCCGATCATCGTGTTCCGGCTCGACGCGCCCGCTTGCAGCTCGGGCGAATCGAGCACATGTGCCGCGACGTGCTCGGGCAGATGAACGGTGGTGAGGACGAACGGGGTTCCGTCGTGCAGACGCTTGAACACCGCGGTGTACAGCACGTCGGTGTCGAGGCGGAGCCGGCTCGCCGCATCGATGTCGACCCCGCGCCGCAACGGCGAGACGATCTGCATGACCGTATCGGCCGACAGAGCGAGCAGATCCTCGATCGAGCCGAGCTGGCGCCGATAGCGCCGGCCCGACTCGTTCGCGAAGGTGCCGCGTCCGGGCACGCGGTAGACGATGCCGTCGGCGACGAGATCCTGGAAGGCGCGGCGCACCGTCTGCCGGCTCACCCCGTGTTCCTCGGCGAGTTCGGCTTCCGTGGGCAGCCGAGTGCCGTCGCTGTACCGTCCCGCCTCCACGGCCTCCCGGAGCAGGCGCGCGAGTTGCGCGTAGGCCGGTTCCGTTTCCCGCACCTTGTAGTCCATGACGGACCGATCCTAGCGGCCGGTCGTCACAGTCCGCCGCGTGCTACGAGCTGGCTCGCGATGACATTGCGCTGGATCTCGTTGGTGCCCTCACCGACGATCATCAGCGGTGCGTCGCGGAAGTAACGCTCGACGTCGTACTCGGTGGAGTAGCCGTAACCGCCGTGGATACGCACCGCGTTCAGGGCGATCTCCATCGCGATCTCCGAGCAGTACAGCTTGGCCATGCCGGCCTCCATGTCGCACCGCTCACCGCTGTCGTACTTCTCCGCCGCGTAGCGCGCCAGCTGCCGGGCCGCGGTGAGCTTGGTGGCCATCTCCGCCAGGTAGTTGCCGATGGACTGGTGCTTCCAGATGGGCCGGCCGAAGCTCTCGCGCTGCTGCGCGTAGGCGAGCGAATCCTCGAACGCGGCGGTCGCGACACCGAGTGCCCGTGAGGCGACCTGCAGGCGGCCGGTCTCGAGACCCTTCATCATGTGCGCGAAGCCCCTGCCGGGCTCACCACCGAGGATCGCGTCGGCGGAGATGCGGTAGTTGTCGAAGCTCAACTCGCACGATTCGACGCCCTTGTAGCCGAGCTTGGGCAAATCGCGCGAGACGATCAATCCCGGACCGTGCTCGACGAGCACGACGGAGATACCCTTGTGGCGCGGCTGCGCGGTCGGGTCGGTCTTGCACAGCAACGCGATCAGCCCCGAGCGACGCGCATTGGTGATCCACGTCTTCGCACCGTTGATCACCAGTTCGTCGCCGTCCCGCTTGGCGGTGGTGGTCATCGCCTGCAGGTCCGAACCGCCGCCGGGCTCCGTGAGCGCCATCGTCGCGCGGATCTCGCCGGTGGCGAGCCGGGGCAGGTACTTGCGCTTCTGTTCCTCGGTACCGAACAGCGTCAGCAGTTTCGCGACGACGGTGTGTCCGCCCATCGCACCCGACAGCGACATCCAGCCCCGGGCGAGTTCCTCGGTGACCTGCACGTAGCAGGGCATCGACACCGGTGATCCGCCGTATTCCTCCGGCACGGCGAGCCCGTAGATGCCGATCTGCTTCATCTGTTCGATCCACTTCTCGGGGTACTCGCCTGCGTGCTCGACCTCCTGCACCGACGGCTTGACCTCCCGGTCGATGAAGTCGCGGACTGTCTCGACCAGAAAGGTCTCTTCGTCGTTCAGGTAGCTCACGGGCGATCCTTCGCTGGGGACGGGCCACGCGGACCCGGGAAACTTTGTACGGCCATTTTGTGGACGAGGTTCCGGTGTTGTCAACGCGAACACCGCCATTCGACGCCGTGATTGCAGAGTTTTCGGTGATACGAACGACTGCACCTTCCTATGACCACACCCTCCCGAGGGGTGGCATGTCATCAACAATGGCCGTACATTTAGCGCCGTCATTGCCGACCGAACTTCCCCGAGGTCCCCGTGTCTTCCGAGCAACACCTCCGCCGGCGCGCCGTTCTCGTCGCCCCCGGCTCCGACGAACGCAAAGCCGGTAAGGCCCTCGCCTCCGCCGCAGACGAGGTCGTCCTCGACCTCGAGGACGCCGTCACCACCGCACAGAAGGACGCCGCCCGCGAACTCGTGGCTCCACTGGTCCGCGAACACGGTGCCGCGCGCACCGTCTCCGTCCGCGTCAACGGTCGCGGCACCCCCTGGTTCGAGGACGATCTGCGCGCCTGCGCCGCGCTCGGCGACGCCCTCTCCTCGATCGTGATCCCCAAGATCGAGAGCGCCGACGATCTCGCCGAGGCCGACCGCATCCTCGGGACCGATTCGGCCGTCCCGGTGCAGGCCCTCATCGAGACACCCGCCGGCGTCCAGCGCATCGACGAGATCGTCGCCGGACCCCGGGTAACCGGCGTGATCATCGGCTACGCCGACCTCGGCGCCTCCCTGGGCCGCGCCCGTACCGCCGCGCCCGAGCACTGGCTGTACGTGCAGGACCGCGTGTTGCACGCCGCGCGGGCCGCCGGCGTCCAGGCCATCGACGGACCGTTCCTCGGCATCGCCGACGACGACGCCTTCCGTCGTTCGGCGCAGTGGGTCGCCGATCTCGGATTCGACGGCAAGTGGGTCATTCATCCGGCGCAGATCACCTCCGCCGCAGCGGCCTTCACCCCCACCGACGATCAGGTCGACGCCGCCCGCAAGGTCCTCGCCGCACTCGAGGAAGCCGAGAACCGCGGCGCCGGAGCCGCTCGGCTCGACGGCCGGATGCTCGACGAGGCCGTCGCCGTCGCCGCCCGCCGCACCCTGTCGAAGATCGGAGCCTGACAACCATGACCACTTCGTACGTCGGCGGACCCTGTTTCGACGAACTGACCGTCGGACAGGTCTTCGACACCGCCCCCGCCGTGACACTCACCGACGGTCTCGCCGCCGCGCACCAGAGCATTCTCGGTGACCGCCTGCGCCTTCCGCTCGACAAGCACCTGTCCGCTGCCGTCGCGGGCGGACCGGTCGCCCATGCCGGCTTCGTCACCGACATCGCGATCGGCCAGTCCACGCTCGTCACGCACCACGTCAAGGCCAATCTCTTCTACCGCGGCCTGCGTTTCCATCGCTTCCCCCACATCGGCGACACCCTCTACACGACCACGGAAGTCGTGGGCCTGAAGGAGAATTCGGCGAAGCCCGGCCGGAAGCCCACCGGTCTTGCGGCGCTGCGCATGAACACCGTCGACCAGGACGGCAACACCGTCCTCGACTTCTACCGCTGCGCGATGCTGCCGCTGAGCGAGAATCCCGACCCCGACCGCGTCGTGTACTCCGACGATCTGTCGGCCATCGGACCCCAGGACGAGCCGCAGTGGTCGGCACCCGCCGACTGGGATCTGGGCGTCTACCGGTCGAAGGTGCCGGGCGAGCACTTCGACAAGGCCCTCGCCGGCGCGGTGCTGCAGTCCAGCGGCGACGTCGTCTCGAGCGCACCGGAACTCGCGCGCCTGAGCCTCAACATCGCGGCAACGCACCACGACGAGCGGGTCGGCGCGTCGGGTCGTCTCGTGTACGGCGGACACACCATAGGACTGGCGTTCTCCCAGGCGACCCGCGCCCTGCCGAATCTCGTGACGGTGTTGGGCTGGAAGTCGTGCGACCACACCGGGCCGGTACAGGAGGGCGACACCCTCACCAGCGACCTGCACGTCGAATCCGCCGAACCCCTCGCCGAGGGTGGTGGCGTGTTGAACCTGCGGTCGCTCGTCTACGCGCACCGCGGCGGTGCCGCGAATGGCGACCGCGGCGGTGCCGCGAATGGTGACCGCGGCGGTGCCGAACCGGCACCGGTCCTGGATTGGCGGTTCACCGCACTCATGGCCTGACGGCCCCAGTCGAGACCGACGTCGTGCGCGAAATCTTCCGGGAAATCGCACACCACGTCGGTGTCGTCGTTACGCGTCGACGCGTTTGACGAGGCGCTCGTAGCGCTGCCGGGCAGCCTGAATGCTTCCCAGGCCGAGGCCGAACGCAATCTCCTGCCAGGTCATCCCACGCTCGCGCGCGATGCGGAGGATCAGCGCCTCGAGTTGGTCCATCTCGGCGCGCGCCTTGGGGACGAGGCCCAGCGCGGCGACGACGTCGGCATCGTCGACGTCGGGTTCGTCGGGACCGGGACTGTGCACGCCGCCCGCCAGTGCAGCGACGAGACGGATGGCGCCGAGCGGGTCGAGCATCTCGGGGTGCGACTGCCGTGCCCGTTGCTCGGGAGTGCTGCCGTGCCGTTCGGCGATCCGGAACAGCCCCGCGTACTCACGGTGGGCGCGTTCGCGACTCGGATCGGGCGGGATGAAACCTTCCTCGGACATGATCCCAGGATGACGTGTGAACAATCTGTTGTCAACAAATTGTTCACACATGCCCGATCCGCTACGACTTCGACCATCCGCCACAGCAATTCGCTGGTTGTCAGGATGTTCGTGAGACACCTGGCAACCAGCGTGGGGATCGGAACACACCAATGATCGACATCCCTGTTGGACGGACCCGCACCGGCAAACGCGC